>JAKSAX010000157.1 GCA_022361395.1 Desulfobacterales bacterium
AACAGGGTGCTTTTGGACCTCCGGGTGGATGACCAGGACCAGACCCGTAAACTACTCAGGAACGGGGAGGTTCTGGGGTGTATCAGTTCTGAAAATAAGCCGGTCCAGGGCTGCAGAGTGACATCCATCGGTACGATGAATTATAGGATGGTGGCCACACCGGGATTCCGGGACCGTTATTTTTCCCGGGGCCTGACCCGGGAGAGCCTGGGAACAGCCCCTGCCGTGATTTACAACCACAAGGACGATCTCCACGCGGTTTTTCTTGAACAAAAGTATGACATTGATGTGATCAGGGAGGTGCCGGCAGGGTATCTGCCCTCTCCAGAACTTTTTGTGGACTTTATCCTGACCGGCAGGGCCTATGGCATGGTGCCGGACCTCCAGAGCCTTTCCCACCTGGAAACCGGGGGCCTCCTTGACCTGGACCCGGAAAACCACATTCCCGTATCCCTGTATTGGCACCGGTGGAACCTGGGCTCCGCTCTCCTGGACGAATTCTCAAAGGCAATTGTGAAAAATGCCGTGATTTGTTAAAACCTGGCATGACCATTTTGCTGAAAGACATAATTGACCTGGACTTTCTTCTCAGCCTTGACGATGCCCCGGAAAACAGCGATGCAGATCTCATTGCAGCCCGCGACCGGGATATTTTCAGGCAGATCAACACCCCTGATCTGGATGATACCGCCCTTGTTCTCCGCTGGCTTGAATTCAGGAAACTCCTGTTTTTCCATGAGGCCGGAAATGAGGGGGCCCTGCAGCTGCCCGGCACCCTGTATGCGGCCCTGTACCGGTGGACGGCAAGGGGGCTGATCCTGGGCGGCGGGCTTCTGGGCCTTGTTATGGCCTATTCCTTCCTGGCCTACCACGGCAGCCGGCCCGTTAACGTAACCCTGTTCATCGCCTTTTTCATCATTTTCCAGGCCCTGCTCTCCCTTATGGCCGGCGGGATGATGATCCGCCGGATCCGATTGGAGAAGACCGGGAAGCCGGGCGGAAAGCCCGCGTTTTTTCATACCCTGATATTTGAATTTTTTTATTCAAAAGTCCAGTCCCTGGCAGGGAAGGCCATGGACCTGCCCGGGGGCCGGCACTTAAAAGCCCTTGCAGACAAAGGCGCTGTGATCCGGATGAAAAACAGGGAATACAAGGGGATAATTTTCTGGCCCTTTTTTACCCTGTCCTCCTTTTTTGCCCTTGGCTTTTCAACAGGGGCGCTTGGCGGTACCCTGTTCAGGGTGCTGGTAACGGATCTTGCCTTTGGCTGGCAGTCCACCCTGTTTACCTCAGGCGATCAGATCCATACTTTTGTTTCCTGGCTGGCCCTGCCCTGGGCCTGGCTTGATATTGCAGCCGTGCCCAGCCTGGCCCAGATTGAGGGCAGCCGGATCCTGCTCAAGGACGGGATTGTGGGGCTGGCAACCGAGAATCTTGTGGCATGGTGGCCCTTCCTCTGCACTGGTGTCCTGGTTTACGGGGTGATGCTTCGTCTTGTCCTGATCCTGGGTGCCGGGCTGGCAGAGAAAAACGCCCTGGCCCGGTTTGATTTCCGGCAGCCCGGATATAAACGGCTGGTGATGAGAATGCGCTCCCCCAGGATGGATGTGGAGATAAAGGAGACAGGGGGCTCACAGGCTGCCTCCCGTGCGCCGTTGCCGGACCCGGCTGTGCAGGGCCGGGCCCCTGCCGCAGATGCCGGCACGGAAAAAGTGCCGCCGGCAGCGGATGAAAAGGGGGAGGGCGAAAATATCAAGGCCCCCGGCAGAACCACACCTGCCCTGGTGCTGGCATCATCAAGGGTTTACCCGGATATTGAAAGTATCTCTGCGGGACTTGAGGGGCAGCTGGGGCTGGAAATATCAGGGATCACCCATATCTGTTTTGATTTCTCCGGGGACGAATCCGTCCTCCTGGACAAGGCTTCCGGCTGTACAGACGGGCCTGTGGTGGTGCTTCAGGAGGTCTGGCAGCCGCCTATCCGCGGCCTGCTTCATTACTATGTCCAATTAAAGACCCGGATCTTTCCGGACAATGCCCTGTGGATTTTTCTTACCCAGACCCCGGGAGAGAAAGATATGGGGGTTCCGGCCGGCGATGTGAACTACCAGGTCTGGAAAACCGCGGTGGCCCAGCTCAAAGACCCGGATATCATCCTGGAAAGGTGGATGTCGTGAATCAGATTACCGTGCCTGAATTTGCAGTAATGGGGCATCCCAATGAGGGCAAGTCCTCGGTGGTGTCGACCCTGACCGAAGACGATAAAATCAAAGTCAGCCAGGTCCCCGGGGAGACAACGGTTTCCAGGGCCTATACCGTTAAGATAGATGACCGGGAAATTATCCGGTTTGTGGACACGCCGGGGTTCCAGGCGCCCCGCCAGACCCTGGCCTGGTTCAGGGAGCATCCGGGCCCTGATCTCCTGGACAAGTTTATCTCCACATTTAAAACAGATGCGTTTTTTGCAGACGAGTGCGAACTCCTGACCCCGGTGGCCAGGGGCGCAGGCATCATCTATGTGGTGGACGGATCCAGGCCGGTGAGGGAAGATGACCTGGCTGAGATGGAGATCCTGAGGCTGACGGGGCGTCCGAGGATGGCCGTCATCAACTCCAAGTCCCTTGAACGGGATTACACGGATCAGTGGAAGCAGGAGTTTCGCAAGTACTTTAACGTAATCCGGGTATTTAACTCAAACCGGGCTGATTTTTATGAGCGGATCCGCATGCTTGAAAGCCTGAAGGCCATTGACCAGGACTGGGAACAGGGCCTTGAGCGGGTTATCAGCGCGTTTAAGGGAGACTGGGACAAGAGGAACCGCATGGCCTGCGCCTATATTACCCATGGCATAGAAAAGGCGGTGGGCTTTTCCCTGTCAGGAAAAATAACCCCTGCAACGGATCAGGTTACCCTTAAGGAGGAACTGACCCGGGCCTATCAGCAGGAGATCCGGAAGATGGAAAAGAAGATGTTCAGCCATATCCGGTCCCTGTTCCGCCATAATCTCTACGATTATCCCCTGCCCGAATATTCGGTTCTCCGCCACGATCTTTTTTCAGAACAGACGTGGGAGATGCTGGGACTGAGCCGGAAACAGCTGGCAACGGCTGGGGCGGTTGTGGGCGGCACAATGGGGGCTGTCCTGGATACGGCTGCCGCAGGACTGACCTTCGGTGTGTTTACAGCCATTGGTTCGGCAATCGGGGCAGGTTCGGCTCTGGCAGGGATCCGCAGGCTCACGAAAAAAAACAGCCCCGGCCTGGGCGGCGACCGGCTCCAGGTGGGGCCCAATGAGAATATCCAGTTCATGTACGTATTAATGGACCGGGCGCTGCTGTACTATGCCCATATTACCCGGCGGTCCCACGGCAGGCGTGACATGCCTGAACCGGACCGGGAGGGCAAAATGGAAAAGATGGGTGTTTCTTCAGGACTGACACCTGCCCAGCAAAAGGTATGCTCCCGGTTTTTCAGAGGGGCCAGGGGCAAGGTCATGATACGGGGTAAAAAAGCAGCCCCTGAATTTGCACTGCTGATTCAGGAGCTGCTGGAGAAAGAGGGAAGATAACCCGGGACAGCTCTGCTGCTGCCCGGGCCAGGCAGATCTTAGGATCGGCTCCAAAATTACTTGATCTTTTGTTTTCAAAACACCCAGTCTTTTAAGGGATTTTGGAAACAATTTAGATCAAGTTGTTTTGTAACGATTCCTTATTCAGATAAACCGTGTTCTTCCAGAAGTTTTTTAAATGTTCCGTTGTCCCGGATGATTTTTAATCCCTTTTCAAATGCGTTGTACAACGCCTCTCCGTCCGGATGGGTTTTGGATACCATCAGGTGCAGGGGTTTTTCAAATAAAGGGGTTTTTGAAGAGGCGATTTTCGAGGCGTCGGAGGCATACTGGTCTTTAATGGTCTGCCACCCCACAAGCTGGCTTTCAGGCACCACATCCACCCGGTTGTGAAGCATCATTTTCAGGGAGGATTTTACATCCTTGACATAAACCGGTTTGATGCCGGCATTGGCAAAGATGTCCACATATGAATAGCCCTGGGAGGCACCGATTTTAACTTTTTTCAACTCTTCAAGTCCCGTATAATCCCATCCCGGGAATTTATCCTTAAGATAGAAAAATACCATGCGCTGGTGGGCCAGGGGCGTGGATTGGTAAGTGACGTCCTTGAAGGAATCCGCCATTGTCCAGGGAAAGGTGGCAACCATTTTTCCCTGCTGGGTAAGGACTTCCGTCCGTTTCCATGGCATGTATTTAAAGGTTACGGTGTGACCGGCCGCCTCAATGGCTGCTGCCACAATCTTAGCAGTGGGACCGCCGTCAGGCATGGTTTCAGACACATAGGGCGCCCATTCTCCTGTGGCGATTTCAAAGTTTTTTGCAAACAGGGGAGAAGAGACGGAAAAGAGAAAAACAGTGATCAGCAACAGACTTTTTTTCAGCATAGTGTTTCCTTTCTTAAAATTGTGCTGCAGCAAGCCGTCATGCTGTTTTTGATAAACAGTCCGGCCTGCCCGGTACGTTACAGCAAATTACCTTTTGTTCACGTTCTGATGTGTATAAGGCGTATTCTACGTGAATTGTTCCGGATGTCAATTAAATAAAAATAAGGAATTTAAATACCTAAAAAATCAATAAATCATAGTGAAAACAGACCTAGGATTTTTCACTGGGTAACCGCCTGAAACGCATATGGGCGTCAGCCATGAATCCGGCCTGCACTATCTTTTTCTATATTATTTTTATCCGGCCCGGAGGGGATACTTGACAAATCCCCGGCCGGTATCTTATAGCTCAACCTTACTCTGAGGCTCACGGCGGAGTTAAAATCGCCCAGAATAAGGTTCAGGATTTTTATTCTGACCGGGAGTCTAAACCAAAGGACGGTTGATGCTATGCCTGTACTTCTGATTACGGCAATTTTCGGGGCGCTGGGAGGGATTTTAATCCTCCTTATCCGGTATTTTTCAGTGAAAAAACAATATGCAGGGCCGGATTCCCCGGACAGCGGTATCCCTGACATTCCCGAACCGGACTTTGACGGTTTTGTCCACCGGCTCCGCAGGATGATACAAATCCCCACAGTATCCTGGACCGACCGCAGCAAACGGGATCCCGCCCTGTTCTCACAATTCCAGGACGAGCTGGTCCGTCTTTACCCAAGGGTTCATCAGTCCCTGGGCCGGGAGGTTCACGGGGATTTCGGCCTGATTTATCACTGGCAGGGAAAGGCAACCGGTAAAAAACCGGTGTTGTTCCTCGCCCATTACGATGTGGTGCCGGCAGAGGAAAGGGGAGATGAAACCTGGGAGGAGTCCCCGTTCAGCGCAAGGGTCAGGGACGGGGTTCTCTGGGGCAGGGGAACCCTGGACATTAAAAGCCAGCTGGCCTTCACAATGGAAACAGCCGAGCTGCTCCTGAAAGAGGGGTGGCAGCCGGACAGGGATATCTACTTTGCCTTTGGCGGTGATGAGGAGATCTCCGGCCGTGAAGGGGCACAGAATATGGCCGGCCTGTTCAAACAGCGGGGACTTGAATTCGAATTTGTCCTGGATGAGGGCGGAATCATTGCCAAAAACCAGCTGGCCTTTCTCAAAGACCGGCCTGCGGCCCTTGTGGGCCTTGCGGAAAAGGGATTTGTCACTTTTGAAATAACCGCCAAGGGGGAGAGCGGTCATTCTTCCATGCCCTTTAAAGAGGGCACGGCCGTGGGCCGCCTGGCCCGGGGGGTTGTCCGCCTTGAAAAAAGGCCTTTTCCCACCCGCCTGGACCCGGTGCTGTCAAACATGCTGGAACGGTTTGTTCCCTACGTATCAACAGGACTTGGCATTGTCTTCTCAAACCTCTGGCTGACCCGTCCCCTGATCCAGTATATATTCTCAAAGAACAAGGTGACGGACAGCCTGATCCGGACCACCCAGGCGGTTACCGTGTTCAAGGCCGGCGAGCAGGAAAATGTGCTGCCTGGCGAGGCGGTCTGCCTGGTGAATCACCGGATTCTCCCCGGGGATACCATTGAAATGATAGGCCGCCGGCACAGACAGACCCTCGGGGATGAGGGGCTGACCCTGGCAGATGCGGGAAACTGGCCCTCAAATGATCCCATCAGCGCCGGTGATACCGGTGACACCGGATTCAAACTTATCCGGAAGGTCCTGGCCGTTACCCACCCCGGTGTGATTACCGTGCCCTATCTTGTGAACGGCTCCACGGATTCCAAGTACTACCGGGACCTCACCGGACAGATTCTGCGGTTCTGCCCCCTGGTGCTAACCCCCGAGGACGTGGCCACCATTCACGGGGTAAATGAACGGGTCTCCCTGGAAAACCTGGAAAAGGGTCTCCGGTTTTACCTTCAACTTTTTAGCCATTTATAAACAAAAGGATTTCCCATGACGGAACAGACAATGGATAAGGTGCAGTCCCCTGGCCAGGCCCAGGATGAGTCCATGCTCAAAATAGGTGTTAAGCCGTTTCTTACCGCCTTTTTCATTTTATTCCTGCTCATTACCTTTTCCGGCTTCCTGACCCGGTGGATTCCGGCCGGGGCCTACCAGCGGGTGGAAACAGAGGGGCGCATGGCTGTGGTTGCAGGCTCCTTTGAATACCTGGAAGAGGCTGCCTATCCGGTGTGGCGGTGGTTTACCGCCCCGGTTGAGGTGATCTGGGGGGACAACTGGCTCATGGTGCTGGTCCTCTCCCTGTTCATGATCTTTCTGGGGGGCTCCTTTACCGTGCTTGAAAAGGGCGGTGTGCTCCAGGAACTGCTGGCAGGGACCGTTGCACGGTTCAAGGATAATAAGTACCGGCTGCTGGGGGTGATTATCTTTGTCATGATGTTCCTGGCCGCCTTTGTGGGGGTGTACGAGGCCCTGGTGCCGCTCATCGTCATTATCGTGCCCCTGTCCCTGGCCCTGGGATGGGACTCCCTCACCGGCCTGGGCATGAGCATGCTGGCCCTGACCTTCGGGTTTTCCGCAGCCGTGACCAACCCCTTTACCATTGCCGTGGCCCAGGAACTCTCGGACCTGCCGCTTTTCTCAGGGGCCTGGTTCAGGATCATTTTTTTCATTGCCACCTACATCCTCTGCTATACCTTTGTGAGCAGGTATGCCAGGAAGATTGAAAAAGATCCCGCCCTCTCCCCGGTATACGAGGCAGACTGCCGGATCCGGGAACGGTTCTCAGCGGAAAAGATACTGGCGGACCACACCCGGAGTGATCCTAAGAAGGTAAAGGCAGCCCTCTGGTTCGGTGTTTGCCTGGGCATTGCCATTGTGTTCATGGTTCTGGCCGGTCTTATCCCGGCCCTGCCGTCGGATGCAGCCTTCCCCACCGTGGCCCTGCTCTTCCTCATCGGCGGGGCGGGTGCAGGAAGGATCATCGGGTATACCTGGAATGAACTGCTGAAAGTACTTTCATCCGGTGCCATGAAC
Source organism: Desulfobacterales bacterium (assembly GCA_022361395.1). Taxonomy (GTDB): domain Bacteria; phylum Desulfobacterota; class Desulfobacteria; order Desulfobacterales; family Desulfobacteraceae; genus Desulfobacter. Next base: position 7,447 of record JAKSAX010000157.1, read on the forward strand.
ATGCTGCCCGGGATCGCATTAATCCTCATGGCCATGAGCGTCCCCCATATCATGACCCGGGGCAATGTCATGGACACCATCCTTTTTTATGCCTCCAATGCCATTGAGGGGACCAATCCCTTTCAGGCCGCCTTTTATATTTACCTGCTGACCCTGGCCCTGAATTTTTTCATCTCCAGTGCCTCTGCCAAGGCCTTTCTGGTCATGCCCATTATCGCGCCCCTGGCCGATCTTGTGGGGCTGACCCGCCAGACCGCGGTATTTGCCTTTGACCTGGGAGACGGATTCTCAAATATGATATTTCCCACCAATGCCCTGCTTCTCATCGGCCTGAGCTTTACCGTGGTCTCCTATCCCAGGTGGATGAAATGGACCTGGAAGATGCAGGTGGGGATCGCCACCCTGTCCATGATCTTTCTCATGATTGCCGTGGCCATCCGGTTCGGTCCGTTTTAAAGGTTTGCTGATGTCCTGAGTGCCAAAAAGGAATATTTATGAAATTGTACATCCGTTGTATCTGCTTATTTGTCTTCACCCTGTTGCTGAGCCAGGGGGCATTTGCCAATTCTGACAGCCACCGAAATGCCGCTGATGAACTATTGGATACAATGAAGTTGGATACCCTTCTGGATGAATCCATTGAAACCACACTGCAGTTGGAGTTATCAAAGAACCCGGTGCTGAAGCCCTTTGAAGGGGTCATGCGCGCCTTTTTTCATAAGCATATTAACGGTGAAAGCCTGAGGGACAGTTTTATTGAAATATACGTTGAGGCATTTTCGGAAAAAGAGCTGAGAGAGATAAGCCGTTTCTATAAAACCCCGACCGGGAAAAAGGTGCTGCAGGAAATCCCGGCCTTAACGGCCAGGGGAGTGAAATTAGGTGAACAGAGGGTCAGGGAGTATCTTCCCGAGCTGGAAAGCATGATTCAGAAAGAGGCTGAAAGGATTCAAAATTTACAGCAGGATTCGGAATAACCGGAGGATGATAAAATGATGACAAAAAAAGAGGCTCAAAAATTCGCATCAAAGTGGCTGCCTGCTTGGACAGGCAATAACCCTGAGGAACTGGCAGGCTATTATTCGGATGATTGTTTTTATATGGATGCGGGCATACCTGATGGTGCCCGGGGAAAAGCGGAGTTGTTAACCTATTTCCGTAAACTGCTCTCGCAGAATCCCGATTGGGTCTGGACCCAGATTGAGGCCATTCCGATGGAGGGGGGATTTTTGAATAAATGGCTGGCCAGGATCCCGGTGGGAGAAAAGAGTGTTGAGTGCATCGGGGTCTGTTTTGTTCAATTTGATGCCAAAGGAAAGATCAAAAGAAATGAGGTCTACTTTGACCGCACCGAATTGGTCGCTGAGATTTATAAGATGCAAAGGCAATGAAAATAGAACCAATGAAAAACTACAATATACTGATTACCAACGACGACGGGATAAACTCTCCCGGATTAAGGGCTGCGGTTGAGGCTGTCCTTGATCTCGGCACGGTCACGGTGGCGGCGCCGAGCGTTCAGCAGACCGGTGCCGGCCGCGGGCTGACAGGGGACAGGCAGGCACGCCTGGCAGGGATTGACTACAGGGCAGGCGGCAGGGAGATCCGGGCATTTCACTGTGACTGCTCCCCGGCACTGGTGGTCAGGCACAGCCTGCAGACAATATTCAGGGACAGGCGTCCCGATCTTCTTATTTCGGGGATCAACTACGGTGAAAACCTGGGGTCCCTGGTGACGAGTTCCGGCACGGTTGGGGCGGCGCTGGAAGGGGCAAGTTCCGGGATCCCCGGCATTGCCGTATCAAAGCAGACCCCGGTTGACTCCCACCATAATTATACGGACCAGGACTGGTCCGGCCCGGTTCATTTTTTAAACCGGTTTTCAAGGTTATTACTGGAAAGCAGGCCCCATCCGGATATTGACGTATTGAAAATTGATGTGCCTGCCGGTGCCACACCGGACACGGCGTGGAAGATCACCAGAATGGCCCGGGCAGGGTATTATTTTAAAGAGATGGAGAATCCCTCGGTGGAAAGCAGGGTGGGTGACGGCAGGCTTGTCATCAAGGTGGACAGGGAGACCATTGATCCGGAATCGGATATCCATGCCCTGGCAGTGGAGGGAATCGTTTCCGTGACCCCTCTGAGCCTGGACCTGACATCCCGGGTCAGCCTCTCTGATCTTCAGAGGCAATACGGGGGGTGACGATCCCGGGATTATGGATATCAATACCGTCATACTGTCGTTTACGGCTTTTTTTATCGCATCTTTTTTAAAGGGGCTGACCGGATTGGGCTTTTCCACGCTTTGCCTGGGATTTCTGGCTGTTTTCATGGATTTGAAGCTGGCCATTCCCCTGGTGTTCCTGCCCTCACTTTCCAGCAACATCATGGTCATGGTTGAGTCCGGCCGGTTTTTTGAGGCGCTGAAGAGGTTCCGGCTTCTTTACCTGGCGGCAATACCGGGCCTGGTCCTGGGTATATGGTTTCTGGGCACCAGTCAGAATGAAGTGCCTAAAGCGGTGCTTGGGGTGGTCATGTTCCTGTACGGGATCTGGGGCCTAAAAAACGGCCTGTTTGAATTGTCCCGGCAAAAAGAGAGGAGCCTCATGATGCCGGTGGGCCTGCTGTCCGGCCTGGTAAACGGGGCCACGGGTTCCCAGATCATGCCCATTATGCCCTATCTTCTGTCCCTGAAGATGGACAGGGCCCTCTTTGTCCAGACCATTAACTGCGCCTTTACCTTTAATACCCTGATTATGATCATCGGGCTGGGCAAGTTCGGCCTGATCACCCTGCCCGTGGTCTGGCTGTCCGCAGGCGGGATCCTGCCGGTGGCGGCTGGAATCTTTCTCGGGGGCCGGGTCCGCAAGAGAGTCACCGAGGACCTGTACAGGAAGATGGTCCTGGTATTGCTGATGGTCCTGGGAATAAATCTGGCGCTCCGTCCGCTGCTCTAGACCCCTTGAAAACCGCCTGACCGGGCTTTGGCATATTGTTAAATAAAAAACTTGTAACTCCCCGGAACTTTGGCCTATAACTGCAAGGTCAGGTCACTTATCAGTTAATTAGGGAGTACCAATATGCTTTCAGATCTCTTCAGGCCTATCCGGATCGGGCAGATGGATGTCAAGAACCGTCTGCTCATGTCTGCCATGAGTATTAATTTTGGTGTGGATGACAATTGCCATGTCACGGACCAGCTTACCGAGTATTTTGTTGCCCGGGCAAAAGGCGGGGCAGGCATGATGCTGGTGGGGGGCGGCAGTGTCCATCCCGGCGGTCAGGAACTGCCGGATCTGCCCCAGATGTACGATGATTCCTGTATCCCCACCCTCAAGAAAATGGTGGCGCGGGTAAAGGCCTATGATACCTGCTTTGGCGTCCAGCTCATGCACGGGGGCAGGCAGTCTTACCTGCCTGAAAAGGTGGCGCCGTCCGCCATCCCGGCCCCTGCGGTTGTAAAGGGTGAGGTCAGGGCCCTGGAAGTGGATGAGATAAAGGAACTGGCCGCCTGTTTCGGGGATTCGGCCCGGCGGTGCAGGGAGGCCGGATTTGACTTTGTCGAGATCCACGGCGCCCACGGGTATCTGATCAACCAGTTTCTGGCACCAAACTCCAATATCAGGACAGACGAATACGGCGGCAGTTTTGAAAACCGGACCCGGTTCCTGTTTGAAATCATGGATGCAATAAGGGAAAAGGCCGGGGAGGACTATCCTGTGGGCATCCGGATCAACGGGAACGACTATATTGAAAACGGATGGGAGCTGGATGATACGGTCCGCCTTGCACCGATGCTGGAAAAGGCAGGGGCGGTGTACCTTCACATCTCGGGCGGGGTATACGGGTCCACCGAGCTGACCATACCCTCCATGTACACCCCCCAGGGCTGCTTTATTCATCTGGCCGAAGCGGTTAAGGAGGTGGTGGACATTCCCGTGGTGACTGTGGGGCGGATCAAGGACCCGGTGCAAGCGGATGATATTATCAAGGAGGGCAGGGCTGATATGGTGGCCCTGGGCAGGTCCTTTCTGGCTGATCCGGAGTATCCGAACAAGGCAAAGGCGGGACAGCTGTCCAATATCCGTCCCTGTGTGGGATGCTGCCTGGGATGTATCCACGCGGTCCTGGCCAAAGAGCCCGGATCCTGTGTGGTGAATCCGGATGTGGGCCGGGAGTATAAGCTGGTACAGGCTGAAGCCGCTTCAAAACCTTCAAAGGTGCTTGTGGCAGGCGCAGGACCTTCGGGGCTGGCCGCCGCAAGGATGTTTGCCCTGGAAGGGCATGAGGTGATGGTCTGTGAAAAGGGTGAAAGTCACGGCGGACTCCTGGCGCTGGCCGCTACATCGCCGGGCCGGGGGGAGCTGGGGGATATATTGCGGTTTTTCAGTGAAGAGCTGGACCGCCTGGATGTTCCGGTGAATTACAACACCCCCCTTTCCAAAGCGGTTCTGGATGAATTCATGCCGGACCAGGTGATCCTGGCCACCGGTTCCATGCCGGATATGCCGGTGATCAAGGGCCTGTTCAAGACGGCAATGGATCTGATGACCAGCGTGGATGTGTTCACGGGTCAAGAGACACCCGGCCGGAAGGTCATCGTTCTCGGCGGCGGGATGACAGGGCTGATCACTGCCGATACCCTGGCGGAACAGGGCAGGGAAGTTGTGGTGCTGAACCGGAAGAAGAGCTTTGCCGAGGAGATGTCGTCCAATGACCGGTACTATCTCCGGGAGCGGCTGAAAAAAGGCCGGGTTAAGCTGTATAAGAATGTGGCGGTCAAATCATTTTCAGATGACGGGGTTGCCTTTACAGCAAACGGGGAACCGGTCGTTCTTGACGGCTTTCATTCCGTGGTAATCTCTGAAAAACACCAGGCCGTGAGAGATGCAAAGAAACTTGAAAAAAAGTCTGCGGCAGAATTCCACCTCATCGGGGATGCCAAAAGCCCCCGCCATCTCATGTACTGCATCTCCGAAGCTGAGGAGGCGGGCCGGTCCGAATGAAAGATATCCGTGAAAATGCCAGGGCACTGATGAAGGGGTATTGCCGGGTATGCCCGGAGTGTAACGGCCGGGCCTGTGCCGGTGAAGTCCCGGGTATGGGAGGCCTGGGCACCGGTGCTGCCTTTAAGGACAATGTGGCGGCCCTGAAAGAGGTGAGATTCAACATGTGCCTGGTTCACGACGTTGCCGAACCGGACACCCGGGTAAGCATCCTGGGTAAGGACCTGGCATTGCCCGTTCTTGCGGCCCCCATCGGCGGGGTTTCCTTTAACATGGGCGGACAGGTCAGCGAGGAAGACTACATTGGGGCGGTCATCCGGGGCTGTCTCGGGGCCGGCATCATCGGCTGCACCGGAGACGGGGTGCCTGATGAGATTCATGAGGCCGGCCTGGCAGGGATCCGCGCGGCAGGCGGCCACGGGATCCCGTTTATAAAACCGTGGGGCAGTGACGAACTCTTTAAAAAGATAGAAAAGGTAAAGGCCTGCGGAACAGATATCATGGGGATTGATATTGATGCGGCAGGCCTGGTCACCCTGAAGAAGATGGGCAGGCCCGTTCTGCCGAAAACCGTGGCAGAGCTGGGCGAAATAATTAAACGGGCAGATATGAAGTTCATCCTCAAAGGGGTGATGGGTGTGGCTGACGCCAGGGCTGCCGTCTCGGCAGGGGCGGACGCCATTGTTGTCTCCAACCACGGGGGACGGGTCCTTGACTCTGTGCCCGGAACCGCCCGGGTGCTGCCGGAAATTTCCCGGGCCGTGGGCGCTGACATAAGGGTTCTGGTTGACGGCGGGGTCAGAAACGGCGGGGATGTATTAAAGCTTCTGGCACTTGGTGCCGATGGCGTAATGGTTGGCCGTCCGTTTGCCATAGCCGCAATGGGCGGTCTTGAGGACGGGGTTACGGCATATATTGATAAAATTGCAACAGAGCTGGAACAGGCCATGGTAATGACCGGGACCGCAAAAGCAGCACAGGTTCCGGATAGTATCCTGGCAACGCTCTGAGTATCCATCCCCGGGAGGGACCATGACAGCAAAACCGAGTTATGAGGAACTGGTCTTTCATATCCAGGAGCTGAAAAGCGAGATGGCACGGCTTAAAACCAATGAGGAACGGACCCGCCTTGCCATAGAAGCGGTGAACGACGGTATCTTTGATTACGATCTTAAAAACCGGGAGACCCATTTTTCAGCCAGGTATTATACCATGCTGGGGTACGAACCCTATGAACTGCCCGCCTGCAGGGAGACCTGGATCAACCTGCTTCACCCCGATGACCGGGAAAAAACCGTGGCCTATGTGGATCAGCGGATCGCAGAGAAAAAAAGCTGGTCCCTGGAGTTCCGTCTCAGGACAAAGAGCGGCGGGTACAGGTGGATTCTTGGCCGGGGCAAGGTATCTGCCTGGGATAAAGAGGGAAATCCCGCCCGTAGGACAGGCACCCACAAGGATATCACAGACAGAAAAGAGGCGGAACTGGAACGGGAAGCCCTGATCAGGAAACTGAATAAGGCCCTGAAGGATGTTAAAACCTTAGGCGGCCTCATCCCCATCTGTTCCTCATGCAAGAAAATCAGGGATGATAAGGGGTATTGGAACCATCTGGAAAGCTATTTTGAACAGCATTCCACCGCGTTGTTCAGCCACAGCCTCTGCCCCGGCTGCATGGATGAGATCTACGGCAAGGACGAATGGTACCGGGACATGAAAAAGGATAAGGGTGAGTAAAAAAGAAGACAGGGCCCCCTGTTTCAGGACCCTGCCCCTGAAAAACAACTATATTTTGAACCAGCCTACCATAATTTGGATGAGATTGATTTGAAATTGATTCTTTTCATGGGTAAAGTTCTCTTTTCTGAAACCTTATTAAGGTTAGACCTTAAAGAGATTAACGGTATGCTCAAGCCTGCCGGATAACCGGCTTAGGCTTTCCGAGCTGTTCTTGATCCCTGTGCTGTTTTCGGACATGGCACCGGCTGCCTGGCTGACTTCTGTAATATCCCGGGCAATCTCATCTGCCACCGTTGAACTCTGGGACACGTTCTCGGTCACCTCCTGTATACCGTGGGCTGCCTGGCTTACGTTGGATGCGATTTCCTTTGTTGTTGCGGATTGCTCTTCAAGGGCCGCAGCCACCGTATCAATCATCTCGTTTACACTGGTTATGCCGCCGGTGACTTCCTCAATTTCGAGAACGGTTTTCTGGGTGGACTCCTGGATACCCTGGATATTATCCTTTATTTCCAGGGTTGCTTCGGCGGTCTGGCGGGCCAGGTCTTTGATCTCCCCTGCAACAACGGCAAATCCTTTTCCGGCCTCACCTGCCCTTGCCGCCTCAATGGTCGCGTTTAACGCCAGCAGATTGGTCTGTTCCGAAATATCGTTTATGGTTTCCACCACATTTCCGATCTGCTGGGCTGACCGGCTCAGCTCATCTATTTTTTCAGAAGCCGTCCGTGTCTGCTCAACAGCCTTGTTACTGGTTGTCCGGGTTTTCTCGGTATTTTTTGCAATTTCATTAATGGTTGAGGTCATCTCTTCGGTTGCGGCGGAGACCATTGAGATATTTGTTGAGGATTCTTCCGCAGCCGCGGCCACAGAGGACATATTGCTGCTCATCTCTTCAGCGGCCGCGGCCACGGAATTTGACTTAACGGACATCTTGTCCGCTCCCCGGGAAACCTTTCCTGCGATGTTCAGCAGAGAAGAGGACGAGGTGTTGAGTTCGTCGGAATTGCCTGCAATACTTTTTACAATGCCCTGGAGTTTTTCAACAAAGGTGTTGAACCATTTGGCCATCTCCCCGATTTCGTCCCGGTTGTCCGAGGCCAGGCGCATGGTCAGGTCCCCCTCACCCTGGGCAATATCCTTGAGGCCCTCAACCATCAGGTTAACAGGTTTGATGACCCGGCCGGAAATCACATAGGTCAGGATACCCATTACCAGAAGCACCAGAGCGGTGATGGCCAGGATAATAAGCCTGATGGAACCGGATACCTCCGAGAGTTCCGATTTTTCAATGAGCACGGTTATAATCCAGTCCGTGCCGGCGGATTGAAAGGAGTCCACCTGGTACAAGGTCCCGTCGATTTCAGTATCAAAACGGGCTCTCTCTTTTTCCAGGATAATTTCCATTTTCTCTATGCCGATATCCTTAACGTGCTTCTTATTGTGGTCGCTCTTCTTAGGATCTGCCAGGATAAGCCCTTTTTTATGGATCATCATGGCATATCCTGTTTTTCCTATTTTTATTCCTTTCATGATCTGGGCCAGTTTTTCAGAGGAAACATCAATGCCCACAACCCCGTATTCCCTGCCGTCATTCCGTTTAAACGTCCGGAGGTTGCTGACAATCATGTCGCCGGTCACGGAATCGGTGTACGGGTCTGTCCGCATCACCTTCCCGTTTCCGGCCATTCCCGTCTTGTACCAGGACATTGCCCTCGGATCGTATCCTTTTTTGATTTCAGTGGCAGGGGCCTGGATATAGCCGCCGTCCACCGTGGCCATATATGCCCAGATCGTGCCCGGATGACTTTTCATATAATTGGAGAACTCTTCAAAAATCGCCTGCTCTATCCCGCCGTTTTTTGAGGGGGTCATGAGGGTGGCGTCTGAGGTGTTTTCATAGGAGGTAATGGTATTGTCCGCAGCCAGCACTTTCCGGTGCCCTGCAAACATGTCGATATTCTGATCAAGGTCATCGTAAAAAACCCCCAGCATCTGCTCAACGCTGTTCACCTGCTGGCGTACATTTTCCCGGTACATTTCCTGAACGGCATTGTTGATCAATGTATTGACGGCAATGACAACGGGAATCACCGTGATTAAAATTAATGAAAAAGAAAAAATGATTAGCTTTGGCCGAAGTGATTTAAACATTCAGTATCTCCTTTTTTACCTCTTGCTCCGTAATAAGGTTAGAAAAATAGTGTTCACGGCTTATACCCGTTTACCTGTCAGGGCTGCGTGGTTAAAATTATGTGTTACCGCATTTACACCTCTCCCCTTGTAATAGCGGTTTTATTGTATCCGGCCCTGTTGTTGAAAGTGGGTTCGAAAGGGGGATATGAAAGATTTGTGCCAGATGGCCTGTTTATTAAGCCTGAAACGTTGTGTGTCGGGATTCTTACTTTTATATTAACAGGTTATAGGTTGCCTGGGGCTGAAAATACCTGATGAAAATATCCGGGCGGGTAAGAAAAAACAGAATACTATTACGTTTAAGCCATGCAACAAATATTGACAAAATATGGGATAGCGTAAGGATTCGTTCACATTCATAACAGGACTGGCAAAATCCGGTAAATATGCTATGTAAAAAAGACATGCCTGAAATAAAAAGCAAAAACACCGGGAACACAAAGGCGCTGTATTCGTGCCGCCTCCTTGCCGTAATCCTTTTTATCCTTCTGCTGTTGCCGGCAGGGGGGAAGCCTGCCCTGGCCGGTGACACCCCTGAAATTCTTATACTCAACTCTTACCACGACGGGTATCTATGGTCAGAGGACATTATGGCGGGTATTGAGTCTGAATTTGCCGGACAGGGGGTGGATGCGGAGTTTTTTATCGAATATATGGATACCAAGCGGTACCGGAACAGCGATATTTTCCCCCTGATTGAAAAATTGTACGAATTCAAGCTGGACCATGCATACGATCTGGTCATTGTATCTGACAATAATGCCCTTGATTTTCTCCTTGCGCACAGGGACGAATTTTTACCGGCCACCCCTGTTGTTTTCTGCGGCATAAACAACTACCGCCATGACATGATTTCAGGGGAGAAAAACATCACAGGGGTGGCAGAGCAGTTTGACCTGGAGGAAAACCTCCGTCTCGCTCTGAAGATGTATCCCGGCACCAGGTATATCGCCACCATAAGCGATCCCACCAAGAGTGCCAAGGAAAATGAAAAACAGCTCAACCTGATTAAACCGAAGTTCCGGGGCAGGGTCAGCTTTATAGAGCTTTATGACCTGAGCACGGCAGAGCTCTCTTCCGCACTTGGCAGCCTGCCGGAAAATACGGTTATCCTGTGCCTTTCCTTTATGCGGGACAGAACCGGTAAAGTGTTCTCCTCAACCGAAAGCATGGCATTCATAAACGGCAGCACCAGCCTGCCGGTTTTTGTCGCCTGGGACCATATGGTGGCCAGCGGGGCTCTCGGCGGGGTCGTGGTAAGCGGACGCCTGCAGGGGCAGCGCGCAGCCCGGATCGCATTGGAAATTTTAGGGGGCAGACCTGCCAATGATATTCCGGTGGTTACCCAAAGCCCCAATATTCCCATGTTTAATTACGTTCAGATGAAACGCCTGGGCCTTTCACCCCGGGATATCCCGGAGAATGCGGTTATATTGGAAAAACCCCTCTCCTTTTACGAAGTAAATAAAAAAATCGTATGGATCGTTGTTTCAGCCTTAATCGTGCAATGCCTGACGATCATTTTTCTGGTTGTCAACAGGGTACACCGCAGACGGGCGGAAGATGCATTGCGGCTCTCAGAGGCAAAGTTTGTCCGGGTTTTTGAAAAAAGCCCCAATCCGATGCTTTTGATGAATGCAGAGACCCGCACCATCCTGAGTGTGAATGCCAGTTTCACAAAGATTATCGGCTGCTCTTCGGAAGGGCCGGCAGGGGACCTTGACCTGATGGGCACAAGGCTGGCCGATGCCGGGGCGTGGGAGGACCTTATCTCCATTGTGCAGACCTCCGCCAGCATCAGTAACCACGAAATCTCCTTTATTGATACGAAAAATGAGACCCGCTTTTTTCTGACATTTGCCGAAGTGCTGAATATCAAGGGGAACGGGTTTTATATTTTTACCTTTATCGATATTACGGATAAAAAATTATCCGAGGCCACGCTCAGGGAGAGTGAGGAAAAATACCGCCTGCTTGTGGAAACAATGAATGAAGGCCTGGTAATCCTGGGTAAAGACGGGAGTTTTGCATATGCGAATGATTTTTTTTGCCGCATGCTGGGCAGCACCAGGCAGGAGTTAATCGGTACCCCGGCCGGTAATATTCTGGATGAAAAGAGCCGGCCGGTGTTCAACCGCAGATTGTCGGACCAGCCTGAGGCGGAAGAGGGCCATTACGAGCTAACCATGATCACAAAGGCCGGCCGGAGGGCAAATACCATCATCGCGCCCAAGGCAATTCACGACGGACAGGGGAACTTCCAGGGTAATTTTGCAGTGATCACCGATATCACAAAGCAGAAGGCGGCGGAAGGCATGCTCAGGCAAAGGATCCGGTTTGAAGCCAGCCTGTCCGAGATCTCAGCCAGGTTCGTGAACCTGCCTGTTGAGGAAACAGACCGGGAAATCAGGGCATCCCTTGAAATTATCGGCAGGCACTTCAACATCCGGCAATACCGGATTTTCCAGAATTCCACCCCAGACGGGCCACTCTTTGAAACCCATAACTGGACGGAGACGGATTCACTGAAACCGGTGAATACAGAAAGGGATTTACCCTGGTGCTGCAGACAGGCTGCAACCGGAAAATCGGTTGTGATCTCCCTGGGAACCCTCCTGCCGGAGCAGGCCGGGAAAGAGAGGGCCTTTCTTGATAGGGAAGGGTTCGGTTCGCTGATCTGTGTCCCGCTGGCGATTAACGGCCGGTTCAACGGGATGATACTGGCTGTCAGAGATTTCGGGAACAGGGCCCGGATAGATGAGATCAGGGCCTCCCAGGTGCTTTTCGGCCGTATACTGGGTAACGTGCTGATGAGAAAGGAATCGGAAACCGCATTAAAAAGGACCAAGCAGCTCCTGGAGACGGTATTGGCACATACACCGGTAATGGTGGCTTATCTGGATCCCCTGTTTAATTATGAGATGGTGAATGCGGCCTATGCCGAATGGTACCAAAAGGTGCCGTCGTTTTTTCCGGGGAAAAATTTCTTTGACCTCTATCCTGAAAAGGAGGCGGAGCAGCTGTTCACCAGGGTTGTGAAAACCGGGGAACCCTTAATTGAATATGCCAGGCAGGTTGACCATAAGAATCCGGGCAGGCCGGGCAGGATATTCTGGGATTTAAGCCTGATACCCATTACCTCGCGAAACAATGAAGTCATAGGGCTTGTTCTCAGTATTCTGGATGTGAGCGAACGTAAAGTCCATGAGAACAATATCATTCAGGCCGATAAAATGGCCTCCCTCGGTGTACTGGTGGCCGGGGTGGCGCATGAGATAAACAATCCCAATAATTTTATCTCCTTAAACACCCCGTTCCTGGACAGGGCATGGCGCAGCGCCACGCCGATCCTGGAGGAATACTATGATGAAAACGGGGAGTTCAGCCTGGCAGGGATTCCGTATTCAAATATGAGGGAGAGGCTTCCCAGGCTGATTTCAGGCATTATAGAAGGGACACAGAGAATCAATCGCATCGTAACTGACCTCAAGCACTTTGCCCAGCCGGAACATTCGCGGTACGATGAGACCGTGGATATCAACTCCGTTGTCCGGTCTTCATTGAACCTGATCGGCAACATGGTGAAAAAACATACAGATCATTTTACGGTTGATTACGGGATAAACCTGCCGGTGATAACCGGCAGTTATCAGCGCCTGGAGCAGGTTGTCATCAACCTGGTCCAAAATGCATGCTACGCATTGACGGACAGGGGGCAGCCGGTCTCTGTCAGGACCTTTCATGATACAGGTGTCGACGCCGTAAAGATTGAGGTGGCCGACCAGGGCAAAGGCATACCGAACCGGCATCTCCCCAGTCTGATGGATCCCTTTTTTACCACCCGCAGGGATGAGGGGGGCACCGGGCTCGGGCTGTCTGTTTCATCTACCATTATCAGGGAGCACTCCGGGCAGATCCTGGTGGAAAGCCACCTGGATAAAGGCTCTGTTTTTACGGTTTCCCTGCCCTGCAACAGGGATGACACCCTGAAAAAAGTTCTGGTGGTGGATGACGATTCCCAGTTCCGGGAGATGATTGCAGCCCAGCTCGGGGCCACGTTCCGGTGCCGGGTGGAAGAATCTGAAAACGGCATTGAGTGTTGTATCAAACTCGGGACGTTCCAGCCGGATCTTCTGATCATTGACATCCATATGCCGGATATGAACGGGGTTGAGGTATGCAGAAAGATCCGTTCAGATCCGGGTTTGTCAGATATCCAGGTGGTGGTGATAACAGGAGATTCTTTCGGCAGGGAAACAGAGGAATTAAGGAAGATGGGATATGACCGGATCCTGGAAAAACCCTATAATCCGGAGACATTTTATTCCATAGTGGAGAACGTATTGACAAAAGGAGAATAAGATGGGCCCGTCCAAATATCCTGAATGCCCCATCCTGATTGTGGATGATGAGGAACACCTGCTGTTCAGTTACGATACTGTGCTCAGATCAAACGGCATCAGTAATATCGTGACCTGCAGCGACAGCCGCAAGGTCTCCTCCCTTTTAGGGGAGCAGGATTTTGCGCTGCTGCTGCTGGATCTCTATATGCCCCATGTTGCAGGAGAAGAGATATTGGCACAGGTCAGCCGGGACTATCCCCACCTGCCTGTGATCATTATCACAGGGGTGGATACCGTGGATACCGCAGTATACTGCATAAAAAACGGGGCATTTGATTATATGGTAAAGCCGGTTGAAGAGGGACGGCTTTTGACCAGTGTCAACCGCGCCCTGGAGTTTAAGGCGCTCCGAAAAGAAAATGTCTCTTTGAAAAACCGGATACTGGAACATCAAAAGCAGATTCCCGACAGCTTTGATGCCATTATCACCAGAGACCCGGGGATGTTTTCCATATTCAAGTACGCGGCTGCCGTGGCCGGCAGCCCCATGCCCGTCCTGATCACCGGGGAGACGGGAACCGGGAAGGAGTTGTTTGTGGAGTGTCTTCACAATATCAGCAATCCCGGGGGAAAACTGGTCAAGCTTAATGTGGCGGGCCTTGACGATCACCTTTTTTCAGACACGCTTTTCGGCCACAGGAAAGGGGCGTTCACAGGGGCGGAAAAGAAGCGCGAAGGGCTGGTTCAACAGGCTGCAGGCGGTACCCTGTTTCTGGATGAAATCGGTGACCTCAGCGTGCCGTCCCAGGTTAAACTGCTGCGTCTGCTGCAAAACAGGGAGTATTATCCTTTGGGATCGGATGAGACGGAATATGCAGACACCAGGGTGATCGTGGCAACCAATTTCACCCTTCAGGCCCTCCATTCAAGTGACACGTTCAGAAAGGATCTCTATTACCGGCTGCAGACCCATCATATTCATATCCCGGCCCTGAAGGAGCGTAAGGGTGACATCCCCCTTCTGGTGGATTTCTTTCTGAACCAGGCCGCAGAGGAGATGAACCGAAAAAAGCCGGCTGTCCCAAAGGAGCTGTTCACCCTTTTAGGCACCTATCATTTTCCGGGAAACATCAGGGAATTGCAGTCCATGGTCTACGACGCCTTCAGCCAGCATCAGGCCAGGGTGCTTTCCATGGAGGCATTTAAAGGATATCTGTCCCGGATAGACCCGCTCACACCTGAAGTTGACAGTCCGGACCCGGGAACAGACAGTATTTTTTCGGCATTTATGGCGCTTCCCACACTTAAGCAGGCAGAGCATCAGCTGGTTAAAGAGGCCCTGGACCGTTCAGAGGGCAACCAGAGCATTGCCGCAAAACTCCTTGGTATAAGCAGGCAGGCCCTGAACAGAAGGGTGAAAAATATGATGTAAAGACCATCCTTTGGGTCCGGATGCTTTTCCTTCAACTGTTGTTGACAGCTCTTTTTTTGTGTCAACCATAGTTGCACGCCTTTATTGAAACAGGTGCATTCCGTTTCACCCCCTTCTCAGTTTTCGGGTTGCCTTGTTTTGTCTTAATGTCCTGATTTTATAATAAATATACTCTTTTATGCCTTGGGTGCGGTTTTTTTCCCTTTCTGGCATGGTTATTTCATACCTGAATTCTAAAATTCAAATTTTTTTATGGCAAAAGTATTTCATGGAACGTCGAAATATCGCATCACGGTTTGATTAACCCTAAACAGCGGAAGTATAGTAAATGAAATCGGAAATCCTTACAGAGTTTGACCATATCCCGGATAAAGACCGGATTCAGTCCCTGCAGGAGGCTTTCTCCCTGGCCACCGGCGTTGCGTCCCGGATAACCGGAATGGACGGACTTTCCCTTGTCCCTCCCTGTAATCTCCCTGAGGAATGCAAGGGACAGGACCGGGAAGCCGGGACAGCCTGTATCCTTTTCGGCCGCGCCGGGGGCGAATGTCCCGGGGATGACGGTATCAGGATCGATTGCGGCCACAGGGAAGCATGGGGATTTAAAATCAACTTCACTCTCTCCGGAGATCAGGCAGCCACGTGGCGGATCTGTAAAAGCCGGCTTAAAGGCTGCCGGGAGGTTCTCCCCGTTGAAGGCCGGAAGGACGCTTCCCGTGCACAGCCCGGAACAGCGCCGGCGTCCTCCCTGCCGGATGAACGACTCCGTGAGACCTGCCGGCTTCTCAGGTTTGTCTCCCGCGGGTATGCTGCCCAATGCCCCGGTTCCGGGGACCGGAAGGATTTAGCCCAACAGGTCCGGAGCCTGGAAAAAGAACTCCGGCGTTCCCGGAAACTCGAAGTGTTCGGGCTCCTTACCTCGGGTATTGTTCATGACTTCAATAATATACTGTTCCCCATAATAGGATATTCCGAGATGCTTATGGATGATCTGCCTGAAACAGGCCGGGCAAGGGAACGGGTTCAACATGTGCTTGAGGCGGCTGTCAAGGCAAGGGAGCTGATCCAGCAGGTCCAGACTTTCAGCCGGGGGACGGAAGAGGAGCCCAGGCCCCTGAAAATTTACCTGATTGTAAAAGAGGTGTTCAAGTTCGTAAGGGCCACATTGCCCTCCTCTGTCAGAATGGTGGAGGATATTTCCAGGGACACGGGTGTTGTGCGTGCAGATCCCTCCCTGGTGTACCAGCTTGTGATGACCCTGATCACCAGTATCTGCGATATCGCTACCGGACAAGGGGGGGAGGTGATCATCAGCCTTAAAAACGCCCATTCCGATCCGCCTGTCTCCTGTCCGGTTGCCGGCGTCTGCCTCGGCATCCGGTATTCCGGCTGTGGCCGGGCAGGGGGGCGCGTCGGCATGGGAGGAGATCATACCGGGCTGCCGGCCTCAGTCCTCAGCATAACCAGGGAACTCAAAGGGGAGATCTCTGTTAAAAGCACTGCTGACGGCCGGGAGTGTGTTGAGGTTTTCCTGCCCGGGGAGGGGGAGCCCGGGCAGAGAGATGCGGCCCCCTCCCTTCCCCTGCCAAAAGGATCGGAAACCGTCCTGGTCATTGACGATGAAACATCAATCCTGAACATGGTGGGGGAGGGCCTGTCCCGGCTGGGGTACAAGGTCATG
>JAKSAX010000283.1 GCA_022361395.1 Desulfobacterales bacterium
CTTGTGGCCTCCAATCAATTTAAAAAGAAAGATACGCTGGCATTTGCTGTAGCTCCTGATCGTCTTCCGGGTTTACGATTCGCCTGAACGCTGCGCCAGGCTGGAAAAAGGCTGACTGCCGTGGAAAATGAATTGGAACGGAACTTTGAGAACTGCCATGCGTTCAAATAAACATTAAATCCGATGAAAAAGACTGACGAAGCGTAACTTCTCTTCTTTATTATGAAAGTGCTGCTGACGAATTATATTAACCTAAATCAGCAATAATGAAAAGTGATTTAAGTGGATTGGTTAAGGGATTGGTTCACATTCTGTTTGCAAAACACCCGATGTTTTAAGGGTTTTTATAAACAGATTAGGTGAAGTTATTTTTGTGCGATCCCTAAAGGACAAAAATAAAGTAACCCACCACGATAAGAACGATCACCAGCAGCTCCAGCATGGTAAACCGGGCGATCATAAGACAGATTTTGCGCTGGGAGGGGTTCATTGTCAGTATCACGCGGTTCATTACAAACCGCCAGAAAAGGGCGAACGGGGAGCGTTTCAAATTTAAGCGGAGATACTCGCGGATGGCCTTTATCCATAAAAGATTGGGGTTGTCCGGTTCAACGGTCTCTTCGGATTCCACCCTGACCTGCAACCTTCCCCTGTCACTGAAAAAAACAATGTGAAGACGGTTCCCCTCTTCCAGGCGGATATCGATAAGCCGCCCCCCATCTGAATCAAATTCAAAACTGCCGGAGATGGTCAACTCCTCTTCAGTGGCATAGTCCTTTACCCGGGCTGAAAAATCCCTGCCCTCCCGGGAAAACCTGAGAATAAACCAGTTGGGGTGCAGGTGGAGGAGCCGGTCGTCAGGGAAAAACGGGGCAACTGTGAGTCTTTCCGGTATATCCACTCCCAGATCAACCTGTTCTGAAAAAGACATGATCCCTCTCTAGGGTAAAATCATTAAGGGACAGGGCAACAGGGGATGCAGTTCCTTGTTCTTCATCCTGTCCTGGAGGCCTGTACTTCCCTTTCCCGACAAAAACCCCTGCCGCTTCTGGTACGGGCCTATGGCAATGAGATCACACCCGAGGGCAGCCGCCATCCCGGTTATGGTCTGTGCTATGGCACCTGTTTTCTGGTAGAACCCGGCCCCGGATGCAGCGGGATGGGTATCTTTTATCCGCTGCCACTGCGCTTCGATCTCTTCGGTGACCTGCTCCTGCACATGGTCTAGGAAGGTAGAGTGGGTCTTACTGGAGTTGAGCCAGTCATCGCCGGTCATGGCCCGCCAGTCTTCATCCAGAACCGTGAGGACGCTTACCTTCAGGTCAGGGTTTGCCTCCATCTGGTTAAATACAAAGCATTCGGCTTTCTGGGCCCCGGCTGTACCATGGGTGCAGAGGAGAATATGGTTAAACATTGAGGGTATTCCCGTTTAATTTTCAATGAAATTAAGTTCCGCCGCGGCCGGCACCGGGGTACCGGCCGCGGCGGAATCGTTTAATTCCTCAGGTCCTAAGCTACACCATCCACTTGGTGAACAAAAGGACAAGGAAGGTGGTTATCAGGCAAAAGATAAGGGCTGTCATATCTTCGTTCCGCTCGCTGGCGAATACGGACAGGGCTCTTTCTTCGTTTCCATTTTCTGCAGGCGCATTGGCCGTGTTATTTTCTTTTTCACTCATAACAGACTCCTAATTCAAAACAACGTCTTTGACTAACCAGAGAACAACAAAGAAGGACAATGCCGCTTTGGTGGTCCCGGAGATTACACCCATAACGATCGGCCATCCGCCGGCCTGGGTAATGGATTTCTTGGTAATCTGCATGCCCAGACCGATGAGGCCGAAGGCAAAGAACCAGATCATGAAATCGGTCAGGGTCACAACGGTTTTTGATTTCTTATGAACCTGTTTGACTGCATGTTTTATAGCAGATTTCACATCTGCAGACAAGGTAATGGTCTTGGCCTTGACAGCAGCCAGGACGCCTTCAAGCTGTGTCATGCGGGCGCGGCCGACCTTGTCGAATTCTTCCTTGTTGTTACGGTCGGCATAGTTACCGGCAATCTGGTGCTGTTCAATCAGATCGTTTACCGCTTCCATCTGGGCCGGATTCAGGCCGGAAAATTCACCGGCGGCCTTGGCAGCGGAAAGGGTTTCCCACTCTTCGCTGGTCACCTGGGTACGGTCATTATAGGAAACATCAATGTATTTTCCCTTATAATGGCTGGGTGGGGAAAAGAGACCGGTTGAAGACATGGCGAACAGAATCAGGAACCCGATGATGAACAGGGGGAACTTGTCAATAACAACGGATTTGAAACTCAGGGTCTGGCCGGATTCTTTACCGAACCAGGTGGCCAGTACCAGAACAATGATGGGCAGGAAGAGAACACGGGTAATGTTAAAAATCTCTGCAACCTTAAGGGTTTCAATATCCACGGCATTAAATGCCAGGGCAGCCGCAGCAACCTGGGCGGAGTTCAGGATACCGGTACCTGCCCAGGCACCGAATTGTACCGGGCTCATGCCGGCAAGTTTACCGATGGTGGGGAAAAGAAACATGCAGATAATACCAAAAGAGAGAATGGTACCGATGGTATAGGCCATCTCAGTACTTTTGGCCTTTACCACAGGGGCCACGGCAACTGTGGCGGACACGCCGCAAACACCCATTCCGGCGGACAGTACACCTGTCATGGACTTGGGCTGTTTAAACAGGTTGCCCAGCCAGAGAACCATGAAGACCGTTCCCAGGACAAAGAAGCCGATCAGCCATACGGAGTAAACACCCAGTTTAGCAAGCTCGGCAAAGGAATACCGGGCACCCAGCATGATAACCCCCATCTTGAGAACAAAACGGGCACATTTCACGCCGGCTTCCGCAAATTTGGGGATCCCGTAGGAGTTGGTCAGCACCACACCGGAGAGAATGCCCAGAACAACGTAATTCAGGTTCAATACCTTGTAGATTTTAAACCCGAGGATGGGAACCAGGGATTTACTCATGATTTTTACAAGGGGTTCCAGGTACCATCTGATGGCCATGGCCATGACCAGAATCAGGACAATACCGCCGATGGGCTGAAGGAAAAACCTGTCAAAGTCGGAGTTTCCCGGTTCTTTGACCGAGTTGATAATTGCACCGGCAAGGGCCAGGCCTCCGACAATAAGAGAGAGCATGACCTGAAGGTCCATGGACTTATGGGTACTCAGGTATTTCATGGTGGGTAACAGGGCCCCTGTCTTCACAATGAGCCCGTAAATAATTAATAGGCCGCCCATAATAATGACCGGCATATGATCCTTTGCGCGTGGCATATAGCCTCCTTTA
>JAKSAX010000172.1 GCA_022361395.1 Desulfobacterales bacterium
CACGAATCCCTGTTCACCGGCATAGCCGAGCAACCCCACCACTTCCGGATGATTCTGATCGCCGACAATAACAGCGGCGTGCCCGAGCCGGGCGTGCTTGCCGATGATGGTCTGGACCTTGATGACCCGGGGGCAGGTGGCATCCACCACGGTGAAGCCGGCGGCTTTCAGGGCCGCCTTTGCCTCCGGCGGTACCCCGTGGGCCCGGACAATCACCGTTCCCGAGCCCCTTTCAGGTATCTCATCGAGAACCGTCACCCCTTTTCCCTTCAGCAGGTCCAGGACCTGGGGGTTGTGAATCAGGGGGCCATAGGTGAATATGGGCTCTTCCGACAGGTTTGAGGCATCCAGCACCATATCGACCGCCCGCCGGACCCCCATGCAGAAGCCAGCGGTTTTAGCAATGGAAATTTTCATGAAAGACTACTTAATAACTCCACAAGACGATTAAATTCGGAGCTTGATTTGAATTTTATCTCAATCCGGCCTTTGTCACCGTTTTTTTTGATGGCCACCTGACTGTTAATCCGGTTTGATATGGTAGAAGAGGTCTGCTCAAGGAACTTCCGCTCGTCTGCAGACATTTTCTGGGCCAGTTTTTTAGGCTGTTGTTTGGCCTGGTTAACAAGACGTTCAGTATCCCTGACCGACAGGCCCCGGTCAAGCACCTGCTTGAACAGGTAAAGCTGATTTTCAACAGATCCACCGCCAAGCAAGGCCCTTGCATGCCCCATGCTGATTTTTTCAGCGATCAGGCTCTCTTTAATCTTGTCGGGCAGGCTGCGTAACCGCAGGAGATTGGCAATGGTGGACCGGTTTTTTCCTATTTTCTGGGCCACCTTTTCCTGGGTGTACCCGAATTCGTCAATCAGCCGGAAATAGGCTTCGGCCTCTTCCAGCACGTTAAGGTTCTCCCTCTGGATGTTCTCGATAATGGAGACTTCCAGGACCTGTTCGTCGGTAAGGTCCAAAACGATCACAGGCACTTGGGAAAGGCCTGCGGCTTTTGCAGCCCTCAACCGTCTCTCACCGGCAATCAGTTCATGGGTTCCGTCTATATTACGGACCAAAAGAGGTTGAAGCACCCCCTGCTGGGCAATGGAAGTTTTGAGCCGGTCGAGTTCTTCTTCACTGAACCGTGTCCTGGGCTGATAGCGGTTGGGGCTGATATCCCCCACCTCGCAAAAGAAAAAATCAGAACTGGCTTCAGGCTTATTCAGATCCAAATCCGGAATGAGTGCAGAGATTCCCCGGCCGAGACCGGTATTTTTCTTTTTCTTTTTCATCATCGTCTTAGCAATTCCCTGGCAAAGGCCACATAACTTTTTGATCCCTGGGACTGTTTATCGTACATCATTACCGGCAGACCGTAACTCGGCGCCTCGGCAAGCTTCACGTTCCGCGGTATTTTTGTCTTGAACACCAGATCATTGAAATACTGCCTGGCATCATCCACCACATTCTGGGAGAGGTTGGTTCTCTTATCAAACATGGTCAGCAAAATACCTTTGATGGTCAGTCCGGGATTAAAGGAATGTTTTACACGTTTTATGGTATCCAGCAGCTGCCCCAGACCTTCCAGGGCAAAGAATTCACTTTGAAGGGGAATTAACACAGAGTCGCAGGCGGCAAACGCATTAAGGGTCAGAAGACTCAAGGCCGGCGGACAGTCAATAATAATAAAGTCAAAATCAGGTGCCTTCTCCAGGAGCTCCTTGAGGCGGGCCTCCCGGCGGGGGGCGGACATCATTTCCACCTCAAATCCGATCAGGTCGACATTGGCCGGAACCAGCATCAGTTTAGGCTGCATGGTGGGCAGAATGATATCTTCGATGCCGGCCTCACCGATCAATCCCTGATAGAGAGAGGCGGCAAGCGAGGGTTTGTCTATTCCCAGCCCTGTGGTGGCATTGGCCTGGGAATCACAATCAACAAGCAACACCTTTTTACCCAATTTGGCCAGGGCGGCAGAGAGATTTACCGCAGTGGTGGTTTTGCCCACCCCGCCTTTCTGGTTTGCAATACTGATAATCTGAGTCATAATCCAAATTCCTTATCACAATTAAGAAGCTGAGGCAAACAGATACGGCAAAGCGCCTTATCTTTATTGGCAGATTGGCAATTATACCCCATACCGGCACATAAAAAAACAGACCCGGAAAAAGCAGTACAGCTTTTTCCGGGTCTGTTGATGTTATATCAGACCGGTCTGAACGCCGGTCGTCTGCTACATGGCTGATTCAGGATGAAAAATATCCACATCCTTGAGATCATCACCAAGATACTCCCTCTCGTTGGGGCCTAGAATGCCCAGGGAGAGGTTCAGCAATGTCCAGAGATGGACTGTTTCCCAGGCATGCTCGTTGACTTCCGACATATCATGAACCTGGGCATGGCAGTTATGGCAGGGTGTGATGCAATAGGCTGCCTTGGTAGCCAGGATCTGGTTGGCCTTGGTCTGGCCGTAAGCCCGGCGCTGCTCCTGGAAACCGGACTGGAGATATCCGCCACCGCCGCCGCAGCAGAAGTTGTTGGACTTATTCGGGGTCATGTCCACGAAGTTCTCTTCACCGACAACTTTCTTGACCACATATCTCATGTCTTCGGCAACCGGGTCACCCAGGGTTTTTCTGACCAGCTGGCAGGGGTCCTGAAGCGTAAATTTAATCTGGCGCTCTTTATTCCACTCTGAGGAGGGGTTGAGTTTGCCCTCTCTGATCCATTCTGCGTAGAGCTGAATGATTGATTTAATTTCAAAGTTGTAAGGGATGTTGAATTTTTGCAGTCCTACCAGGACTGCGAAGAGTTCGTGCCCTCACTCGGTGTTGAGCCAGACCTTACAGCCTAAGTCCTCCACCGCTTTCACCTTGGTTCTTATGATTTTCTCCCAGTTTTCGTTATCTGCGGAGAACAGGCAGTAGTTTTCAGCTGCCCAGCCTTTGGTGCCATAGGTCCAGTCCGCACCGGCCAGGTGCATGATTTTCCAGAGGGGTACCATTTCATCGGGCTCTGTGACCGGTTCCCTGGAGTTCTGGTTCAGGAAGTAATAGGCCCCTTCCCTGTTGACATCGGCCTTCATCTCGGCAAATTCAGGCTGGGCTTCCTGGTACTCTTCAAGTACGTCTTCCACAACAAACTGAAAATCTTCCTCGTTGGCACCCATGGCGGAACAGGTATCGTTTTTCAATGCCATATCACAGGATGCGGTGATGCCTTTGGGCTTATCCTCTTTTTTCCACTGGGCGCGGGCGTTGAACACCAGCTGCGGAATATTGATCTGCATGGGGCAGACATACATACACCGGGTACACATGGAACACATCCATACCCAGTTTGAATTCAAGATTTCTTCATCCATGCCCAATGCAGCCATGCGAAGGAATTTTCTAGGGTCCATTCCTTCCAGGCCCGTGGCAGGGCACCCGGATGCGCAGGCACCGCAGGTCAGGCAGGCATTGAGGTTCCCGCCGTCCGGCAGGAGCGTCATTACCTTATCTTTGAAGACGCTTTTTCTTGCGCCTCCGATTTTAATAGCTGAATCTCCCATGCTATTATTTCCCCCTATCTACTTGATTAAAATTAAAAAGCAATCGCACATTAATTTAATTTGAGTTTAAATCTAATACCCCTATTATTTTTAAAAACAAAGTTCTTTGTCTCTCATTCTAAAGACCATGTCAATAAAAAATTTACTCCATACCTATTTGACATTTACGCTCCCTGAGC
This sequence comes from Desulfobacterales bacterium, assembly GCA_022361395.1. Lineage (GTDB taxonomy): Bacteria > Desulfobacterota > Desulfobacteria > Desulfobacterales > Desulfobacteraceae > Desulfobacter. The sequence goes on from JAKSAX010000172.1 coordinate 3,727, forward strand.
TACTATTCTTGGGTTATGAACCGTCCAAAACAGCCCAAAACACCAATAGCAGCCCGGATTGAAGCATTGGTTTCAAAAACGATGTGCAAAGATCAGCATATCATTTATAAGACCCTAAAATCAATCAAAAAAACATCATCCAGGTCAGACGCTCAAACGGGAGGCCACCCGAGCAAAGCGGCTGCCTTACTTAAAAAAGCCAGGGCATCGGCTGCTGTCCGCCAGGCCCGTTTTGACAACCGCCCCGGGAAGATCAGATTTGACCCGGACCTGCCGATTACTGCAAAAAAAGATGAGATCATACAGGCAATCCGGTCCCATCCCGTGGTTATTATCTCCGGAGAAACCGGATCCGGAAAAACCACCCAAATCCCCAAATTCTGCCTTGAGGCCGGACGGGGAACAGGCGGAATGATCGGCTGCACCCAGCCCAGGCGGATTGCCGCAATGACCGTTGCCAGGCGGATTGCCTTTGAACTTGACGAATCCCTTGGCCAATCCGTGGGATATAAAATCCGGTTCGACGACAAAACCCCGTCACAGGCATATATAAAGCTGATGACCGACGGTATTCTCCTGGCGGAAACCCAGCAGGACCGTTTTTTAAACCAGTATGACACCCTTATTGTTGACGAAGCCCACGAGAGAAGCCTGAACATTGATTTCACCCTGGGAATTTTAAGACGCCTGGTAAAAAAGCGGCGGAACCTGAAACTGATCATCACCTCCGCCACCATTGATACTGAAAAATTTTCCAAGGCATTTGACAATGCCCCGGTAATCGAAGTCTCCGGACGGATGTATCCCGTGGAGCTGATCTATTCACCCATTGAATCCGCAGGCACCGGGGAAAAGGGCGGCGGAGCAGCCGCCGATGACCAGGGATATGTGGAGGCTGCCGCACGCAAGGCAGCCAATCTTCTTGTGCAGACAAGGGCCGGGGATATTCTGATCTTCATGCCCACGGAACAGGACATCGGTGAAACCATGGAGCTTCTCCGGGGCAGGAATATGCCCGGGGTGGACATTCTCCCCCTGTTTGCCCGGCTCTCCGCCAAGGAACAGGCCAAGGTGTTTTCAACCGGGGCGGGCCGGAAGGTGGTGGTCTCCACCAATGTGGCTGAAACCTCTCTTACCATACCCGGAATAAAATATGTCATTGACACGGGGCTTGCCAGAATCCCGGCCTATTCCCCGAGAACCCGGACCACGGCACTGCCGGTAAGCCCGATTTCCCAAAGTTCGGCCAACCAGCGCATGGGGCGCTGCGGCCGTGTGGAAAACGGGGTTTGTATCCGCCTTTACGATGAAGAGGATTTCAACGGACGCCCCTTTTTCACGGTCCCGGAAATTTTAAGGAGCAACCTGGCAGAGGTCATACTGCGGATGATCTCCCTCAACCTCGGGGAGGTTTCCACGTTTCCCTTTATTGATCCGCCTGCACCCAAAAGCATAAAAGACGGATTTGACACCCTGTTGGAATTATCAGCCATCCGGCCTAAACAGGCCGGTAAAAACAAAAAGGCGGGAAAGAGCAGCGGTAAAAAGGAAGTTACACTTACCCCCACAGGAAAAGTCATGGCCCGGCTGCCTGTTGATCCGAAATTGTCCAGAATCCTCATTGAAGCCGCTGACACGGGCTGCCTCAAAGAGGCTGTTGTCATTGCCACGGCCCTTACTGTTTCCGACATCCGCCAGCGGCCTTCAGATAAGGCCCAGGCAGCAGACCAGCAGCATGCCCGGTTCAAGGATCCCTCGTCAGATTTCATCACCCTGCTCAATATCTGGAACAGCTGCCGGGAAGCTGCGAATCAATTAAAATCCAGATCCAGGCTTAGAAAGTGGTGCATATCCCACTATCTTTCGTTTAAACGGCTCAGGGAGTGGCAGGATATTCACCGCCAGATCACCCGCATGCTGAAGGATCACGGCATTGTTCAGGCCGCTCCCCTTCCGGACACCATCGGCAGTAAAGGGGCAAAATCCAAAGCCTTTGAACATGGCGGCCCCCTGTACATCGCCATACACAAGGCCCTGCTCCACGGCTACCTGGCCGGTATCGCCCATAAAAAGGAGAAAAATACTTTTATGGCTGCCAAAGGGCAGCAGGCAATGATTTTTCCGGGTTCAGGCCTGTTTAACAAGGCAGGTAACTGGATTGTGGCCTCAGAGTACGTAAAGACCAGCCAGCTTTTTGCCAGGGGGGTGGCCAATATCGACCCCGGCTGGCTGGAAAAAATCGGAAAAGATCTTTGTACAAGGACCTACTCAGATCCCCACTGGGAAAAAAAACGGGGAGAGGTTGTGGCCAAAGAGCAGGTATCCTTATTCGGATTGATTATTGTCAACAACAGAAGGGTGGCCTACGGCAGGATCAATCCGGAGGAATCCGGCGAAATATTTATCCGCCACGCCCTGGTCCAGGGTGAAATTTTTCAAAAGTTCGGTTTCATGGCGCACAACCAGAACCTGATCCGGGAACTTGAAGACCTTGAAAACAAGACCCGGAAGCGGGATATCCTGGCATCTGAGGATGACATCTACACCTTCTACCTGAACAGGCTTCCAAAACCTTTTTTCAACATCCGCACATTTGCCCGGTTCGTCAAAGACCTGAAAGACGACAGCGTCCTGCGCATGACCCGGGCCGACCTCCAGAAAACCCATGTGGAGGAGACCTTGCTGTCCCAGTTCCCGGACCGGATGGATATGAACCAGGGGGAATTTGCCCTGGCCTACGATTTCAATCCGGGAGCTGAAACCGACGGGGTTACCCTTAAAGTGCCTGCAGATTCCGCCGCACTGGTTTCCCGTAATTTGGTGGACACCCTGGTACCGGGACTGTTTGAGGAAAAAATTGCCGCACTTATCAAAAACCTGCCCAAGAAACACAGGGTGCGCCTGGTGCCGGTTCAGGAGACAGCTGCGCGGATTGCAAGGGAACTGCCGCGGACGGACACCCCCCTGTATACCCTGCTGTCGGAATTTATCCGTGAAAAATACCGGTTTGTCATTCCTGCTTCGGCCTGGTCCGACAAGGCCCTGCCCGATCACCTGAAGATGAGAATTTCCATCAGGGATGAAAAAGATAAAGAGATAAGGTCCCTCAGGGACCTTTCAAAGCTGGGGCAAATTACCGCCCCCGTTGCCAAGTCAAAAAATACCGCCTTTGCACAGGCCTGCCAACGCTATGAAAGATCCCGGATAACAACCTGGGATTTTCCGGATCTCCTGCCGGATATCCCTCTGGACCGGGAAGGCGGGTTTGTCAGAAAGGTATTCATGGGACTGAAAACGGAAGAGTCCGGACTGTCGCTGCGGCTGTTCAAATCCGAATCCGCCGCCCTGGCCAGCCACAGGCAAGGCATATGCCGCCTGTTTGAACTTGAACATCCCGATGACATTAAAGCGCTGAAAAAAGATATCCGTTCCGCAGCCGGCCTGCGCCAGGTTGCCCCTTATTTCAACGGTTCAGGCCCGTTTCAGGATATGCTGTACGCTGCAGTTGCACGGGAATTTTTTCACAGAAACATCAGAACACAAAAGGAGTATTCAACCTTTATTCAGGCCCTCCGGCCGCAATTGTACGCCAAGGGTCAGGAGAGCATAAAGAGAGTCATGAGCGTGGGCAGGGAATACGAGTCCTGTTTTTCCCTGATCCAGAAACTTTCACTCCAGTACAAAAGCCGGCCCCTTCCCTTTGAGGCCCTGACCATGGTGTTCAATGAACTGAAAAATCTCTGTCCCCCGAATTTTCTTGAGCTATACGATCTCGGACGGATCCGGTACCTGCCCAGGCTCTTGTCCTGCTTGAAGATCCGGGCCCAGAGGGCCGCGGACAATCCTGCCAAAGAGAACCAGAAAGCAGAACTCATACGCCCCTTTGAACGGAGGCTTGAGGCCTTGGTATCCGGCCTGACCGAAGAGGCCTCCCCGGAAAAGGCAGATGCAGTGGAGGATTTTTTCTGGATGCTGGAAGAGTATAAATTATCCGTCTATGCCCAGGAACTGAAAACCAGGTTCAAAGTGTCTGCCAAAAGGCTGGACAAGGCTTTGATAAAAATCTCAACCTTGGTTTGATCCTATTATTTGATTTGCCTTCTAAGGAAAAATATTATACCGTGACCTGAGTAAAAACCATACAAACTGAAAGTCCTTTACACTAAAAATTCACATAACCTTGATCGTTGACAAAGAAGGTGATGAATCCGTGTATGCCTTAGAGTTCGATGCGTAGAGCTTATCAATATTTAGCCGTAATTATCCTCTTCTGGGTTTGGGGATACGGAACAGCAGAGGGAAACAACCGGATCCGGGTGGGCATATTTCAGAATAAACCCATGAGTTTTATACCCGAAGAAGGCGGGGCTTCGGGTATATATCCGGATGTAATCCGGGAAATCGCCCGAAAAGAAAACTGGGAAGTCGATTTCATCGCTGACAGTTGGGCCGGCTGCCTGAACCGCCTGGAGTCAGGTGAGATCGATCTGATGATCTCCATTGCCCGGACCAGCGAACGTGAAACCCGTTACGACTTCACAAAGATCCCGGTGCTGACAGCATGGGGCCAGGTCTATGCCAAACCGGCCAGCAGGATATCCAATGTCCTGGACCTTGAGACAAAAACCATCGGCATAATGGACAAGGATGTCAGCGGAAGGCACTTCCAGGATCTGACCCGGAATTTTAAAATCAACTGCAGTTACAAAGCATTTCAGGACTATGACACCCTGTGCCGTGCCCTTGTAAACGCAAGTGTCGATGCCGTGGTTATGAATAATGTGAGCGGGGACTCTTTCAGGCGGAAATACCAGCTGCAGCCGACCCCGGTTCTGTTCAGCCCCATCGATACTTTTTTTGCAGTCAACAAAGGGAAAAACACCCCGCTTCTCACTGCCATTGACAAATGGATGAAGGCCTGGCAGCAGGATAAAAATTCAGTATACTATACCATACTTTCAAACTGGTATGGAAACCTGAGCGGTTTCCACGGGCTCCCCATGAGGTGGATAATCGGCATTGCCTGCCTTATCACCGGGGTCGCACTTTTTTTATTTGTCTGGAACCGGATTCTGGGTCTGCAAATCAAACGGCATACCCAAAAATTAAGGGCAAGTGAAGAAAAGTACAGAACCCTTTCCCAGAATGCCCTGGTGGGAATTTACCAGCTTACCCGCCAGGGGGAGATCCTCTTTGCCAACCGGAGAATGGCAAAAATTTTCGGATACGCGTCAGAGGAAATTTTCTTAAATGCACATAAAACTTTTCCCAGCCTGCTCGCAGATCCCGGGCAATTTAAAGATCTCATCCTTGAAATAGACGGTAAAGGATCTGTGGAGGGCAAATTCCTGGAGTTTTCCTCCAAAGACAAAGACAGGATCTGGGGAAGCCTCAATATCCTGGGCACGGAAGGAAACGGGGGGGAGCCTGTTTATGAAGGTTTTTTTGAGGATGTATCACAAAGATACCGTCATGAACAACTGCTCCGGTCCCGGCTGCGGCTGAGCCAGTACGCAAGGACCCACACCACCTCTCAACTGCTGCAGCTCTTTTTGGACGAAGCGGAAAAGCTGACCCACAGCACCATTGGATTTTTCCATTTTCTATCCGAAGATCACACTGCCATCCAGCTCCAGACCTGGTCGACAAATACAATGAAACAGATGTGCAGGATAAACCTTGGGGAGCGGCACTATCCTGTCCACCGGGCGGGAATCTGGGCAGATCCGGTCAAGACCCATGCTCCCGTCATCCACAATGACTATGCAGAGCTGCCCCACCGCAAAGGATTGCCCGAGGGCCATGCCCCTGTAACCAGGGAGATGGTGGTTCCCGTGATCCGGTCAAACCGTACTGTGGCTATACTCGGTGTGGGCAACAAGCCAAGCGATTACGGCCAGACCGATCTTGACATTGCCCGGGAACTGGCTGACACGGCCTGGGAAATCGTCCTGAAAAAGCAGACTGAAGAAGAGCTCCGGGCAAGTGAAAGCAGATATCGTCAATTTATTGAAACATCCATTGAAGGCATATGGGAACTGGACAAATCCTTTTGCATCACCTATGTCAATGCCACCATGGCTAAAATGCTCGGCCACAGGCCTGAAGAGATGATAGGGAAAAGCGCCCTTGATTTTGTATTTTCCCAGGATATGGAATCCCATACCGCGCGGATGGAAAACCGCAACAGGGGGTTTCACCAGCAGTATGAATCCAGATTTACAAAAAAAGACGGCAGTGAGGTCTGGGCAATCGTGTCAGCCACACCTCTGTTCAACCGGAAGGAGGAGTTTGACGGTTCCTTTGCCATGTTCACCGATATCACCGGCCGGAAAAAAGCGGAAAACAAGCTGGAACAGACCCACAAGCGTTTTCTGGCCATACTCAACGGGATAGAATCCACCATCTATGTTGCAGATATGGAAACCCACGAAATCCTTTTTATGAACGACTATATGAAGGAGTTGTTCGGCGCCGACCACACAGGGGAAATCTGCTGGCAGGCCCTCAGGCATCAGGAAAGCCCATGTGCCCATTGTACCAACCGGTTTCTTGTGGACAAAAACCTGATCCCCACCGGCCTGCACCTGTCCGAGGACCGGCATCCTGTTACCGGGCGGTGGAACATCTATCACGACAGGGCCATCAAGTGGGTGGACGGAAGGATGGCCAGGCTCCAGATCGCATCTGATGTAACCAAACTCAAAGAGATGGAACGCCAGCAGCGGGATTATGAAGGCAAGATCCGCCAGGCCCAGAAAATGGAAGCCCTGGGTGCCCTTGCCAGCGGTATTGCCCATGACTTTAACAATATCCTCTTTCCCATTTTGGGGTATGCGGAACTGCTCGGTGAAGAGTTTTCCCGGAACAGCCCCCACCGCAAATGCCTGGATGAAATCATGACCGGTGCCAGGCGTGCCAGGGACCTTGTGGATCAGATCCTGACGTTCAGCAGACAGACCGAACACACGGTGGCGCCGTTGAGGCCGGATCTGGTGGTAAAAGAAGTCATTAAACTCATGCGGTCCACCCTACCTTCCACCATCAGCATCAACAAATATGTGGCAAAGGATTGCAAGATGATCCTGGCTGACCCCACCCAGCTCCACCAAGTTGCCATGAATCTGGTAACCAATGCATTTCATGCCATGGAAAAGGAGGGCGGCATATTGACGGTAAGGCTGGAAAATGCCGGCGGCAGGGAAAATGACCTCCAACACCCCGGCCCCCATATCAGGTTAACCGTGGGGGATACCGGCTCCGGGATGGATAAAGGAACAACGGAGAAAATATTCGACCCCTATTTTACCACAAAACCCAAAGGCAAGGGTACCGGACTGGGCCTCTCTGTTGTCCACGGGATCGTGCAAAAATACAGGGGAGAGATAAAAATCAGCTCCGCTCCTGGTCATGGAAGTCAATTTGATGTATTTATCCCTGCAGTGGATAAAACCGAAACCAAGGTTATTACAGAGAAAAATCCGGAGTTGCCGGGCGGATCAGAACGAATTCTCCTGGTGGATGACGAGTCCCAGGTTCTCAGGCTGGAGCGGGCAATTCTGAAGCGGCGCGGATATAAAGTAGACATTGAATCCAGCAGTAAAAAAGCACTGGACCTTATACGTAAAAACCCTGAGATGTTTGACCTGGTAATCAGTGACATGACCATGCCGGAGATGACAGGGGACCTGTTAACCCAGGAGATCAGGAAAATTGCACCCCATATTCCGGTGATTATCTGTACCGGGTTCAGCGAGCGGATAGACAAGGAAAGACAGGAGGATATCGGGGTGAGGGAAGTGCTGTTAAAACCTGTAAACAAGGCAGATCTGGCCAAAGCCGTACGCTCGGCCCTGGATCAGGCCTAGGGAAGAATCTGAAGCCGTGGAAAAAGTATTGATCATTGATGATGATGAACAGATCTGCCTGCTGTTGTCTAAAATTTTCAAAGGCATGGGATTTGAAACCAATTATCAGCTCACCCTGGCGTCCGGACTGGCACAGCTGTCCAACACCCCCCCTGAGGTTCTTTTTCTGGATGTCAACCTGCCTGACGGGGACGGTATCGAAGCCATCGAAACCATCAGGCAATTTCCCGATGCACCTGAAATCATTATTATAACAGCAGATGAAAATGCAGATGGGGCGGCCATCGCAATGAAATCAAAGGCCTGGGATTATATTTCCAAACGGGGCTCCATAGATAATTTCAAGTTTGCCCTGGACCGGGCACTCAAATACAGGAAGCAAAGACAGCAAAACCAAAAACGGCTGCCCCTTTCCCGGGAGGGCATCATCGGTACCAGCGCCAGGATCGGCCAATGTCTTGAAAAAGTATCAAAGGCAGCGGCAAGTGATCTGCCGGTTGTCATCACCGGTGAAACCGGAACCGGAAAAGAACTTTTTTCCAAGGCCATCCATGACAACAGCCAGCGTGCCGGCGGAGAGTTTGTGGTGGTGGATTGCGCAGCACTGCCTGATCACCTGGTGGAGAGCACCTTGTTCGGCCATACCAAAGGGGCTTTTACCGGTGCAGACCGCCAGAAGATCGGCTTAATGGCCCTTGCAGATAAGGGCACCCTGTTTCTGGATGAAGTGGGGGAACTGCCCCTTACCCTGCAGAAAAAATTCCTAAGGGCGCTTCAGGAAAAGAAATTCCGCCCCGTTGGCAGCAAAGACGAGCTTCACAGTGATTTCAGGCTGATCTGCGCCACCCACAGGGATCTGTCCGGTATGGTCGCCCGGAAGCAATTCCGGGAAGATCTTTACTTCAGGCTCTTTTCAATGGAGATCAGCCTTCCGTCCCTGAAAGACAGGGAGAATGATGTCAACCACCTTGCCGAACATCACCTGGCCCGAAAGGCCCGGCTCTCGGACAGTATTCCCCATGATATGTCGGATGAATTCAAAGAAGAGCTTTTATGCTATTCCTGGCCGGGCAATGTCAGGGAACTGATAAATTCACTGGATCTTGTATGCAGTGAAGCCGGAGAGGGCAACCGGCTTTTCCCCCATCACCTGCCTGCCCACATCCGGGCCTTTAACATAAGGGAAAGAATCAACGCCCGGAAGGAAACACACCAGGGGATACCGCCCTCTGCGGAAGCGCCTTGCGACCGGATCCGGCCCTTTAAAACCCACATGGAGGAAGCCAAAAAGCAGTATCTGGAAGATCTCCTCTCATGCTCCCGGGGCAATATCAAAGAGGCATGCACCCGCTCCGGCCTGTCCAGGGGGCATCTTTACAGGCTCCTCCAGAAATTCGGATTAAAATAGCCCCCTCTCCTTTGTCTCTTTTTTACGACTGTCTCTTTTTTGAGACTGCGCCCAATCCAAAAAATTCTATTTAACTTCAGACAATTATCCCAAGATCACTCACACAGCCAGTCACTTTTATGTGACATAATTTATAAATCCCAGCCGTCAATACAGGTCCGGTTCCCTGAAGCCAAGGCCAGTCAAATACTGGCACAGAATTCGCAATGCAGGCTGAAACAAGATTTAAAATTTTTATTATGAATTAAGGTTGGCGGCAATCGCTGTGATTATCGTTTTGCCACAAGGCGCTTTATGCAGACATTGGTTCTTTTTGTACATTACAATGCAGGAACAAACGGCAGCCTGCTTATGGAAACCATCCGCAGCCGGTTTCCATCCATGGAAACCAGGGTTATCCAAACCCATGGGGACCTGGAAGACTGGCTCCTGAATAAAGGGACCGGTCTGTTTGACAAACGGTTTATTATTCTGTTTGCAGATACCGGGGAACGGCTGAACCGGCTTAGGGATCTGACAGACCTTTTCGAAGGGGAACAGCTCATTATTCTCCTGCCGGATCAGGACAAAAAGACCGTTGAGCGGGTCAACAGGTTCAGACCCAGATATTTCAGCTTTTCAACCGGTCCCTATGACGATGTCTGTGATGTTTTGACCAAAATGATCCGGCGGTGACAGTACCGCAGAAAATACAAACAGGAGAGAGACAATGAATTCAACACCCAATGCCCTGGACCAGGCCATCCGGGCCACCACTGTGGAGACCGGAAAATACCTGACCTTTACCCTGGCAGAAGAGGCGTACGGCATCGGCATTCTCAAGGTCAAAGAGATAATCGGCATGATCCCGGTCACTCATGTGCCCAGGACACCTGTCTTTGTCAAAGGCGTCATCAACCTCAGGGGCAAGGTACTGCCGGTGGTGGACCTGAGGTTAAAATTCGATATGGGAGAAATCCCCTACACGGAACGAACCTGCATCATTGTTGTGGAAATTGATACAGATGATGAAACGGTTCTCATCGGCATTGTCGTGGATGCGGTATCAGAGGTTCTCAATATAGCGGCAGAGACCGTTGAAGCCCCGCCTGCGTTTGGCGCAAGCCTGTCAACCGAATATATTCTGGGAATGGCCAAAACCGATTCCGGGGTGAAAATCATCCTGAATATCGACAAGGTCCTTAACCAGGCTGACATATCCCTAGTAAAAGATTTAGATTAAGGAGGCAAGATGAACTGGAGAGAAATGACCATCGGTAAAAAAATCGGGGCAGGATTCGGTATTGTCCTGATTTTGCTGACCATCGTCGGAATATTGTCCTATACCGGTACCAAAGGTATTGTCAGCAATGCTGAAGAGGTGATTGACGGCAATAAACTGGACGGAAACCTCGCCCAGAAGGAGGTGGATCACCTTAACTGGGTGAACCAGGTCAATGCCCTGCTCACAAATGATAAGGTCACTAAACTTGAAGTTGAAACCGATGATCAGAAATGCGGGTTCGGAAAATGGCTCTATGGTGAGGGCAGAAAAGAGGCCGAGCACCTGGTTCCCACCCTGGCACCGCTTTTAAAAGAAATCGAAGCACCGCACAAGGCGCTTCATGATTCTGCCATAGCCATCGGCAAGGTATTCAAACAGGCAAACCCGGGCCTGCCCACCCTGTTCACCCAAAGAGAGGTGGATCACCTCAAGTGGGCAGCTAAAATACGGGATGTCTTTATCCAGAAAAAGGATGAACTCGGTGTCCAGACAGATCCCGCCCAATGCGCCCTGGGCAAGTGGCTGACCTCAGATGAGGCCAGGAAAGCCTATCAAAACGGAGACATGGACTTCAGACAGGCCTGGGATGCTATGGTTGGTACCCACAAAGACCTTCACCAGTCCGCCGTTGCCATCGAGTCCCACCTTAAATACGGGGAACTGGCTGAACTGGCCAAAGAAAAAAGCACCCTGCATGAAGATTTTGAAGCCTTGAGCGCAACCCTGTTTGCCACACTTGAAGATGCCATGAAAAACATAATTGATCCGGCAAAAGCCAAGGCAGAAAAATCAGGCAACATATCTGCACTGGGGTATTGGGGAAATATTGACATGATCATCAATGAAGAGGTGATCCAGTCATTCCTCCTTGCACGGATGGCCATGGCAGATTATGAACATGGGAAAACAGAGTCCCTGTGGCTGGCCTACGAACAGGAGATGGCCGGATTTACCACAGGCCTTGAAGACTGGGCTGCCCTGGCAAAAAACAACCCTGCACTGAAACAGACCATAAAAGACCTCTCCCGCCTGGGTGAGTCGTGGAGCCTGAAGGCCCGGACTTACCATCAGGCCATTATGGATGAAAGCCAGGCAGAGGCATCCGTATCCAAAGCAATTTCCCTGTACAGCGACACCACCATCCCGCTGCTCAACTTGACCATGGGCCACCTGGCAGAACTGCGGGACGAAGCCGAGCATGAGCTCAGCGGTATGCGGGAAAGCAGCCGGATCTATTCGTCCCAGACCGTGCCTGCCCTTAACCGGATCCAATCCCTGCTCAGCCAGATAAGGGAAGAGGCCAAGGCCAACATCATGACCGATGATATCCTGCTCAGTTCCGCAAAGAAAACAGAATTCTCCGTGATCATTCTCGTATCTGTGGCGGCAGTCATCGGCATCTTAATGGCATTCTTCATTTCAAGGGGGATCATACACATACTGACCAATGTCACCGGGGGCCTGGGAGAGGGTGCCAACCAGGTGGCCTCTGCCGCCAGCCAGGTTTCCTCTTCCAGCCAGTCCATGGCAGAAGGGGCCTCCCAGCAGGCAGCCTCCATTGAGGAGACCTCATCATCCATGGAAGAGATGTCTTCCATGACCAGGAAAAATGCAGAGAACTCCGTTCATGCCGACGGATTGATGAAAGAGGCAAACGGCGTGGTCAAAACAGCCCATGACTCCATGCTTGAGTTGACCCGTTCCATGGAAGACATTACCAGGGCCAGTGAAGAGACCTCAAAAATTATAAAAACCATTGATGAGATCGCCTTCCAGACCAATCTCCTCGCCCTGAATGCTGCGGTTGAAGCGGCCCGGGCCGGAGAGGCAGGGGCCGGTTTTGCCGTGGTGGCAGATGAGGTCAGGAACCTGGCCATGCGGGCTGCCAATGCGGCAAAGGACACCTCCCAGCTTATTGAGAGCACGGTTAAAAAGGTTGAGAACGGCTCCCAAATTGTAGCTGCCACCAATGATGCATTTACCCGGGTATCGGAAAGCACCTCAAAGGTCGGTGAGCTTGTGGCGGAAATTTCAGAGGCCTCAGGTGAACAGTCAGAGGGTATTGAACAGGTGAATACAGCCATTTCGGAGATGGACCGCGTGGTCCAGCAGAATGCCGCCAATGCCGAAGAATCAGCCTCAGCCTCGGAAGAGCTGAATGCCCAGGCCGAACAACTGAGAGATTATGTGGGAGATCTGATGATGATGGTCACCGGAGACAAAAATATCCGGACCGGACAGATCGGCCATACCCCGGTGAGACAGGTCGAACACCAGGCCCGGGGCGGGTCTCAAAAGGCATTGGATCACTCCAGAAAAGAGGTCCGGCCGGATCAGGTCATCCCCTTTGAGGATGATGAGGATTTTAAAGACTTTTAACCGGGAGTATCCCTCTCAAGAGTATCCTTCTCAACCGGAACCGGCTTTCCTGAGCCGGTTCCGGACTTTTTTCTCCAGATGGGCAATCACCAGGGACAGGGAGCGGGTTTTTGAAACCGGGCCGGAATTGTTCCACCCGGCCTCAAGGGCAGCTGCCGTCTTTTCCCTGAACATCGCCATTGTGGGAACCAGGGACTGCCAGGCCAGGAGTTTTTGGATAATATGCCGCTCTTCCGGGCTTAACCGGGCTGTATCTATGGTTTGATTATTGTCGCAGGTGATAATCATCCTTGTCTCCTTTCACTGCCAACCCTATATCAAGAATCCCCAAAAATCCAAAATGATTTTTCTATGGGATCGCGCAAAAATAACTTCACCATGTGAACTAGACATAATGGCTGACAGTTGAAAACACGACCTGCCTCAAAGTATAAAAGTTTTAGGTAAATTAAGAACTTTTAACAACAAGGAGGCAGGTCGTGAAGAAAACTATAAAATATATTGGTCTTGATGTCCACAAAGATAC
>JAKSAX010000155.1 GCA_022361395.1 Desulfobacterales bacterium
CTCTTCGGCACCCCTGAGGTCAACGTGGGGCTTTTCCCCATGATGATCGGGGCCCTTATCTTCAGGAATGGGCCCCGGAAAAAGGCCATGGAAATGATTCTTCTGGGAGAGAAGATGACGGCGGCCCAGGCCCTTGAGATGGGACTGGTTACCCGGGTTTATCCCAAAGAAGGTTTCAGTGCCGGGGTGGACGCTGTCCTGGAATCCCTGGCCGGCAAAAGTCCTGTGGGGCTTCGTATGGGAAAGGAGGCTTTTAACGCCTGTGAAGGGCTGGGCCTTGAACCGGCCCTGTCCCGGCTGGCCGAAGCTCTTCAGGGGGTGGCAGCGACAAAGGATGCGGCTGAAGGCATTGCCGCCTTTATTGAAAAACGGCCGCCGGTATTCATTGGGGAGTAGACAAAATGACCGAATCAAACAGCCCGTTGATCATAGCCAATTGCAGCGGTTTTCTCGGAGACAGGTTTTCAGCAGCCAAAGAGATGGTGGAGGGCGGCCCCATTGACGTGCTTACCGGGGATTACCTGGCGGAACTGACCATGGCCCTGCTTTTCAGAATGAAGATGAAATCCCCTGACAGAGGATATGCCGTTCCGTTTTTGAAACAGATGGAAGCTGTCATGGGCCCCTGCCTGGACAAGGGGATAAAAGTGGTGGCCAATGCCGGGGGGCTCAACCCGCTGGGACTGGCCGCAGCACTGGAGGAGATGGCCGGGGAGCTGGGCCTTCACCCCCGTGTGGCAGCGGTGACCGGCGATGACCTGCTTGCCCGCATGCCCGAACTCCAGGACCGGGGAGAGGCCTTTGTCCATCTGGATTCGGGAGAGCCCCTGGCAGATGCCCAGGGTGCGCCCATCACGGCAAATGCTTACCTGGGAGGGTGGGGAATCACCCGGGCCCTTGACCAGGGGGCGGATATTGTGGTGGGCGGCCGGATAGCAGATGCCGCCCTGGTATCCGGTCCCTGCGCCTGGAAGTTTAACTGGCAGCCGGATGACTGGGATTGCCTGGCAGGTGCCTATGCCGCCGGTCATATCATAGAGTGCGGTACCCAGGCCACCGGGGGAAACTATTCCTTTATGGATGAAATCCCGTCCTTTAAAAACATGGGATTCCCCATTGCCGAGATCAGCAGTGACGGTTCCTTTACCATTACAAAGCACCCCGGCACCGGCGGAATCGTCTCCAGGGGCACGGTAACCGCCCAGCTGCTGTATGAAATCCGGTCCCCTGCATACAAGACCCCGGATGTGACGGTTCATTTTGACACCCTGGAGCTTGAAGAGAGCGCCGGCAACCGGGTCCGGGTGACCAACGTCCGGGGATCTGCACCGCCTGATACGGCCAAGGTCTGCATCAATACCCTCCATGGCCACAAAAACACCATGACCGTTGTCCTTACCGGGCTGGACATTGAGAAGAAGGCCGCTGTTGTGGAAGAGACCCTGTTTGACCTGCTGGGGGGAAAAGAGCAGTTTGCCGAGACAGATGTCCAGCTTATCCGGTCCGATAAGGAAAATCCTGACCATAATGACCTGGCCTTTGCGCATTTGCGGATTTCAGTCATGGATCCGGATGCTAAAAAGGCGGGCAAGTTTTTTTCAGCCAAGGTGGTGGAGCTGGCCCTCTCTTCCATCCCGGGCTTCACCCTCACAGGACCGCCGTCCCAGGGCACCCCTGCCATCAGGCACTGGCCCGCCCTGGTCCGGGCGGACAAGCTTATCCATTACGTTCATATGGACGGCCAGGTGGCTGAGGTGGGGCCCCCCCGTGTCAGTGACACCGGTCCGGCACCTGAATTTTCCCCTGGGCATCCTTTGGAACGCGGGTTTGAGGGAGAGGATACCCGGCGTGTTCCCCTGGGCCGGCTGTTTGCCACAAGGTCCGGGGACAAGGGGGGCAATGCCAATCTCGGGGTGTGGGCAAAAGACAGGGACGCCTATGCATTTTTAACAGGCTACCTGTCAACCGGCCGCCTGAAGCAACTGCTGCCCGATATGGCCCCGTTTGACATCCGGCGGTATGACCTGCCCAATCTTATGGCTGTAAACTTTTATATTAAAGGGGTGCTGGGCCACGGGGTGGCGGCTTCCATGCGAAGTGATCCCCAGGCCAAGACCCTGGGAGAGTACCTGCGGGCAAAAATCATTGAGGTTCCGGTGTCAATTTTATAATTCAATACCATACTTAAAATAAAGGATGACCCATGGGAAGCGAGATCTATTTCAATAAAGAGCACGATCTGGTTCGAAAGGCTGTCAGGGATTTTGTCAACAAGGAGATTAATCCCAATGTGGAGCAATGGGAGGAAGAGGGATTTACACCGCTCCACGATATATTCAGGAAAATGGGGGAACTGGGGTTCCTAGGCATTCGCTACGATGAAAAATACGGCGGCGAGGGTTTGGATTACTGGTACGAAACCATTGTCATGGAGGAATGCGCCAGGATTCACTGCTGGGGGATTCCCATGGCCATTGCCGTCCAGTCCAACATGGCCACACCGGCCCTGGAGCAGTTCGGATCCGACTATATTAAAGATACCTATCTGAAACCGGCCCTTAAGGGCGAAATGGTCTCTGCCATTGCCGTGACCGAACCGGATGCCGGTTCTGATGTGGCAGCCCTTAAGAGCACGGCTGTCCGGGACGGGGATCATTATATCCTCAACGGATCCAAAACCTATATCACCAACGGGCTGCAGGCTGATTTTCTCACACTCCTGGCGCGCACCTCCGACGATCCCGGTTACCACAGTTTCAGCCTTTTTGTGGTCCCCACGGATATCAAGGGGTTTTCTGTCTCCAAAAAACTGGACAAACTCGGCATGCGCAGCTCAGACACGGCAGAGATCTATTTTGACAATATGAAGATCCCTGCGGAGAACCTCATCGGAGTAGAGGGTGAAGGCTTTATCCAGCAGATGCAGCAGTTCCAGCATGAGCGCTTCGCCGTATTGCCCATGGCCTATATCGGGGTGCAGGAAACCATCAAGGAGACCATAGAGTATCTCAGGGGGCGTATTGTCTTCGGCAAACCCCTGATCAAAAAACAGGTACTCCGCCACCGCCTGGCCCACTGGCTGGCAGAGGCAGAGACCATCCAGCAGCTGGCCTACCATATCATCAGGATGAAAATGGCCGGCCAGGACGCCACCCGGGAAATCTCCATGGGCAAACTGCTGGGAGGCAACCTGCTCAACGAGGTTACCTCGGGCTGTCTCCAGATGTTCGGCGGTATGGGGTTCATGAATGAAATGCGGATCTCCAGACGGTTCAGGGATGCCCGCCTGATCTCCATCGGCGGCGGTGCCAGCGAGGTCATGAGTGAGATCATTACCAAAACCTACGGATTTTAAGGAGGGGCCATGCTATTTGAATTTGACGGAAAATCCCCCAGGATCGGTAAAGATGCCTATGTCAGCGACACCGCCCAGGTTATCGGTGATGTCTCCCTTGGGGACAATAGTTATGTGGGCCACGGAGCCATTATCCGCGGGGATTACGGGAGGATAGAGATCGGAGAGGGAACTGCGGTTGAGGAAGGGGTCATCATCCATGCCCCGCCAAAAGGGCTTCACCTGATCGGTAAGAGTGTTACCCTGGGCCACGGGGCGGTTCTCCACGGTAATATCATCGGCGATTTTTCCGTCATCGGCATGGGCGCCATCCTGAGTATTTTTTCCGAAACCGGGGAGTGGTCCATCGTGGGTGAGGGAAGCCTTGTCCGGGCCAATCAGAAGATTCCTCCAAATGCCGTGGCAGTGGGCAATCCGGCTAAAGTCGTCCGTGACGTCAACGACGGTGACAGGGAGTTGTGGACCTACGGCAAGCAGGTCTATGTGGATCTGGCCAAAAAACATCTTGACCAGCCCATGAAGCTGATCGGCTGATACAGGCGGGGGCAGGGATGACACCGTCAGAGGGGGCATTGCACGATAAGGTGCCTGTACTTTTCAGTTTTCCTCAGGTGTGCCACTCCCCTGTTAAAGGCGTCCAACAGGCGGGTTGCCCGGTCCGGAGGGATCTGTCTTGATATCACCAGGCAGGTCGGGAACTTAGCTATCGGTTTGAGATTGTGGGTGACCCTGCGCTGTTCTTTTTCCGGAAAGAATGATCTGAGCAGGTGGTAGCCCACTTCTTTATCCATGGGGAATACCTGGGTCCGGCCCTGAAAAAGGTGGTGGAAATGGGTGATGTCCTTATAGACAACATTGGCAGTGATCAGCCCCCGGGTCAGGGCCTTGTCAAATTCGTCACCGTAAAAATAACAATTGGTAATACTGATGCGAAGATTTTTCAGATCGCCGATATGCATCCAGGTGACAGGGGTCTGTTTTAAATGGAATAAAACAGATTCGTGACTGATAACGGGATCTGAAAAATAAAAGTCCTTTTCCCTTTCCCCTGTGCGCGCCCAGGCTAGGGAACCGTCATAGCGCCCTTTTTGCGCCAGCACATAACATCGTTTCCAGGAGTCGAAAAAGGTGAATTCCACTTTAATGCCTGACAGGGCAAAGGCCTGGGTGACGATCTCCGAGATGAGGCCGTTACCGGGAAGTTTTTGCGAGGTATAGGGCGGCCACTCCCCGTTTGTCAGTCTGACACTTTCTTCACAGGGCCCGGCAGTAAATGAGATCAATAAAAAGAGGGTGCTTAACAGAGCGATCTTGGCTTTCATCCGACACCTGTTGATTCGGTTATAGTTTTATCTGCCGATACTTCCTGCAGTGGCGTAACTTTAGCCGAATTGACAGGTTCTGCAAATACGTGTTTTTAAGTATATTGGGTCATTTCAGGTATATTTTTTGGGAGGGGGCGGCGTTTGGGGCAAGTTCGCCGGATGATGTTGCCGCTGCGGATGACCGGGGGATAAAATCCGGTGGGAAAACCGCCCCCCGGCCGGAGCCGGACAGGGGGCGGTTTTGATTTATCCTAAAGATTTGCCGCCGTCAGAAATCCTCCGTGGATGGCGTCGTTGATCCTGCCGACTTTAAGGCTGTCCCCTATGACCGAGCAGGGGATTTCCAGGGCCTTGGCCACGGGTTCCAGGGTATTGACCGCCCGTGACCCGGCCGCCATGATCACGGTATCGAAATTTTCCGTTTTAATATCGCCGCCCAGTTCAAATGTTACGGCCCCGTTTTTAACGGACATGACTTTTGCACTTGTTCTGATCTCTACACCGTGGCGCTCCAGGTTGCCCATAAGAATCCAGCGGGTGGATTTACCCACATCCTGCCCTGCCTTTTCAAGCATTTCAAATACAGTGACCTCAGATGTCCCCTTAAACATGTACTGGTGCAGCCGGTCCTGATCCAGGGCGTCGTAGGTCACGAGAAAGTGCAGCATCTCAGGGGTGAGGCAGCCTTTTACCGCAACAAAATGGGCGGTTTCAAGGCCGACTGCACCCCCGCCGATGACGGCCACCCGTTTGCCCAGGGCCGGGTCCCGGGCCAGTACATCCCAGGAAGACCGGACGCTTGTATCGTCAATCCCGTCAATGGGCGGCGCCAGGGGGGCGGCGCCCTGGGCGATAATGAGATGGTCCGGGGATTCTTTTTCAATCAGCTCCCGGGTTACCTCGGTGTTCAGTTTCACCGGAATTTTATATTTTTTCAGCATGGCCCTGTAGTAGCGCAGGTATTCAAGCAGTTCGCCTTTATGGGGCGGGGCAGCCGCGATAAAGAGCTGGCCGCCGATATCGGATGCCTTATCATAAAGGGTGACCGAGTGGCCGGCCCGTGCCGCGGTGACTGCCGCTTCAAGCCCGGCCACCCCGGCCCCGGCTATCATTATTTTTCCGGGATCTTTGGCCGGTAGGATGTTCCGGTCCCCCTCAAACCCTGCCCTTGCGTTCCCGATGCAGGAGACCGGCCTGCCGTTGAACAGCTCGTCCGTACACCCCTGGGAACAGGCCACACAGGGGCGGATTTCCTCGGGTTTTCCCCGTTTTGCCTTTTCAGGCCAGAAGGGATCGGCGATCAGTACACGGCCGAGGTTGACCATGTCGGCCTGGCCGTCCCTGAGAATCTTTTCAGCCTGGTCCGGGGTGGTGATCCGGTTGGAGGCCATCACCGGTATGGACACGGCCTGTTTTATGTTCATGGCCAGAAAGGAGAATCCCGACCTGGGCAGGTCCATGGGCAGCTGGGGGATCTTTGATTCATGCCAGCCGCCGGTGACGTTGAGGATATCTGCACCGGCAGCCTCGTATACCCTGGCCACACGCGGGGTGGTTTCGTCCGTTGTGGACCCCGCCACAAAATCATTGCCCGCCATTCTCACCCCGATTGGATAATCCGGCCCCACACGCTCCCGGATCATTTCAATGATCTCCCTGGGGTAGCGTACCCGGTTTTCAAAGCTGCCGCCGTATTCATCCTCCCGCAGGTTTTTAAGGGGAGACAGGAACTGGGTGATCAAATAGCCTGCAGAACCAATGATCTCCACCCCTTCGAATCCGGCTTCCCTGGCCCGGGCGGCGGCGTCTGCAAAGGCGGTCTGCACCCCCCGTATATCTTCACGGCTCATCTCCTTTGGGGTGGTTTTGGAGTATTTTGAGAACACGGCAGAGGGGGCCATGGGGGTATCGTTGTTGATGAGGAAGGGATGGGTATAGGCGCCGCCGTGGAAGAGCTGGGTCCAGGGGCTGGCTCCCTGGTCCCTGATAAGGCGGGCGGCTTTGGCAAAATCGTCTATGGACTCATCCTGCGCCAGGGACAGGGGCACGAATCCCGATCCGATAAAGTCCACACCAACCGGGCCCACGGTGACAATTCCCGCCCCGCCCCGGGCCATCTCCTCAAAGAAGCGGTAGTATTTGTCGTTGAGTTTTGTGTCATAGGAAAAGAGCAGGCCCAGGGACGGGTATGCAACCCGGTTCCTCAGGGTCAGGGTGTTAACGGTAAGGGGACTGAACAGATGGGAATACATATCAACTCCTTTTGGCTGCTTCCATGGCCCGCAGGTCTTTTCTCAGAACCTTGCCCACGTTTGTTTTGGGCAGTTCGTCAATGAACTCTATGAGGGTGGGCAGCTTGTACTTGGCCAGGTTTTCTCCGCAATAGTCAATCAGCTCTTCAGGGGTGGCTGTCTGGCCCTGGGCCAGCACCACGAAAGCCTTGATCTGCTCACCGCGGGTGGGGTGGGGAATGCCGACGGCGCAGGCCTCCATCACCTTGGGATGGGTGAACAATACCTCGTCAATATCCCTGGGGTATACATTGTAGCCCCCGGAGATGATCATATCTTTTTTCCGGTCCACGATGAAAAAGTACCCGTCTTCATCCATCATGGCAATGTCGCCTGTGTGGAGCCACCCGTTGACAATGGCGGCGCTGGTCTCCTCTGGCATGTTCCGGTATCCCAGCATGACCTGGGGGCCCCGGACCACCATTTCACCCGGCTCTCCCACCGGCATCTCCTTTTCAGGATCGTCCAGGTCCACTATCCGGCACAGGGTGTCGGGCAGGGGAACGCCGATGCTGCCCACCTTGCGCTTGCCTTCGCTGAAGGGATTGACATGGGTGGCAGGGG
The DNA here is from genome assembly GCA_022361395.1 of Desulfobacterales bacterium. Classification (GTDB taxonomy): domain Bacteria; phylum Desulfobacterota; class Desulfobacteria; order Desulfobacterales; family Desulfobacteraceae; genus Desulfobacter. The sequence goes on from JAKSAX010000155.1 coordinate 7,536, forward strand.
AGGATTCCGTCATACCAAAGGCTTCAATGATAACAGAGCCGGTTTTTTTCTCAAATCCCCGGATAACCTCCAGGGGAAGGGGGGCGGAGCCGGAGACACAGGCCTTAATGGAACTCAGGTCGGCATTGGCAGTCTTCGGATGGTTGAGGACCCCTATGAACATGGTCGGCACCAGGGGGGCAAAGGAGGGTTTGAATTTGGTCATGGCCTCCAGCAGGGGTTCGGGCTGGGGCTTGGGCACCAGGACATTGGCCCATCCTTTGGTGACGGCGAAATTCATGGATACCGTCAGTCCCATGACATGGAAAAAGGGGAGGGCGCCAAGCATGACCTCATCGGTGTTGTCCTTGAACATGGGCAGCCAGGTGTCGATCTGCTGGGCCTGTTTGCTCAGGTTGCCGTGGGTGAGAATGGCCCCTTTGGAAACCCCTGTGGTGCCGCCGGTGTACTGGAACATGGCAATGTCTTCAAATCCCAACCCGCCGGCTGCGGCAACCGGTTTAGAGCCGGTGTATTGGTGAATGACCTGTTTCCACTGATATATGTTTTCCGCAGGTTTGACCTTTGCACTCAGCCCCTTTTTCTTTCCCACCAGCGGGAACAGGATATTTTTGGGAAAGGGCAGGTAATCGCCGATGGAGGTCACCACAATGCTCTTTATTCCGGTCTGCGGCCTTAGATCAATCATGCGGTTGGCCAGGAGGTCAAGGGTGATCAGGTGGGTGGACCTGGAGTCGTTGAACTGGTGAAGCAGCTCCCTGTCAGCATACAGGGGATTATTCATCACGGCCACGGCACCGATCTTCATGATAGCGTAAAAGGCAACCGGGCAGGGAATGACATTGGGCAGGAGAATGGCAACGGCATCCCCCTTTTTAACCCCCCGGCTCTGGAGAAAGGCGGCAAAGGCATCTGCCATTTCGTTGAATTCTTTGAAGGTGATGCGATATCCCTGAAAGATCAGGGCGGTGTTGCCGGGTATCTGCCGGCTGTTTGCCTCAAGATATTCGTGGAGCAGGATCTCCTCAAAATCAATGGCTTCAGGTACACCTGCATCATAAAACCGTAACCAGGGCTTGTCCTCATACCGCAGCGATTCGTTCACATCATCCTCCTTAAGGGTCTGTGGTTATTCCGGTGGTTGCTCTCCGGCGGCTGCCGGTTTTCCGGCATCTTTCCCGGACAACCGGCTGTCTTGTCTCGTCAAGTTCTCCTTGTATTTTTCTTTTTAAAAAAAAGTCTTACTTCGGTTTGTTGCGGCAGCTGTCCCTTGGCTAACCGGTTTCAATACCGGCAAGCAGGCTGTCGATAAGGGGGTCCACAAACTGGATCAGGCTGTCGGGATTGCCGGTCATCACCCAGTTGGTCACCAGGTGCTCTATGGTTCCCAGAACCATGGCCCGTATAAGGTATGAATTTAATCCGGGTTTGAACTCCCCTGCTTCAATTCCCTCTTCAATGACCCGGGTGATCTGCTTGATTCCCTCTTTGATGACGTGATGGCCCGAGGTGTCCAGGAATTTTTTGTTGTGTTTGAGAAAGAGCATGAGCACGGCTGCAAAGTCCGGGTTGGACTGGTAGGAGTCCATGAGGAGGTAGACGATGGCCCGCAGTTTATTGCCGGCCCCGCGGATGAGTTTCAGATGAAAGGCCATGGTTTCAAACAGGTTCTGGCTGGACTGGGCCGGGATGGAGAATAAAAGTCCCTCTTTTGTGGAAAAATACTCATAAATAGAGGCTTCGGAAACCTTTGCCTTTTTGGCGATTTCCGTAATTGTGGCTTCCTGGAATCCCCTTTGGGCAAATACTTTTGTGGCAGTGTCCAGGATAATTTTTTTTCTGAGTTCGGTTTTAGCCGGTGCCATGGCGCATCCTTGTTAATAGTGGGTGTCCCGTTAATAATTTCTAATTATATAGAGTCCGGCTTTTATTTTGTCAAATAAAAAAATGTTCAACTATTTGTTTTGAGTTGTTTACCAGGGGAATTGAACTGCCGCAGTATAAATGCCGGATTTTATCCGGCATTTAAAGTCGTTTGCCATGGCCGGTTTTTTATTGTAGGGTGGGGTATGCTTTCTCAATAACCTATAAATTCTTAAAATTCCTGAGCAGGTTATCAATGATCAAAGCTGAAATCATATATGGGAAGTCCTATACCGGGGAATTAATTCGTATAAGCCTCCTGGCAATTCTTCTGGTCTTGTCTGTCTGCGGCGTTTCCTCAGGCAAATCCAGGGTATTGTACATCAGTTCCTACCATCCGGGGTTTCCCACCTTTTTCCGGCAGGTTGAAGGAATAAAATCTGTCTTTTCCCCCCGTGATGTCTTTCTCGATATTGAGTTCATGGATACCAAACGGTTTCCGGAAAGGGAAAACCGGGATTTATTTATGCGGTCCCTGGCATATAAGCTCGGGCAGTCGGTCAGATATGACGCCGTCATCATTGCAGATGACAATGCACTGACCTTTGCCCTGGAATACCAGGAACGGTTTTTCAGGGGGATACCTGTTGTGTTTCTCGGGGTGAACAATATTGACCGCGCCCTGGCACAGAATCACAATCCTCTGATCACCGGGGTGGTTGAGGCGGTTTCCATGGCAGAGACCCTGTCACTCATGATCAGGCTCCAGCCGGAGGCGAAGAATATCGTGGCCCTGGTGGACGACACCCCGAGCGGCCAGGGGGATTTAAAGTCCTTTTACCATGCGGCGAAATCCTTCACTGATTATTCGTTTTCAGATATTTCGCTTGCCAGGATGAGCTGGCAGCAGTTTTTAAGTGAATTGCGAAACCTGGATGATACCGCATCGGTGCTCCTGTTGTCCGCTTACAGGGACAAGGGAGATACCCGTCTTCTCTTTGACCAGGCCCTCGGGCTGATCCGTGGGAACCTGTCCCGGCCCATTTTCCATCTCTGGGCCCACGGCCTGGGCCAGGGGATTCTGGGGGGGAAGATCATCAGCCATTCCGAACAGGGCCGTGTGGCTGCTGAAATTGTTCTGGATATCCTTGACGGAAAACCGGCGGACCGGATAAAGGTGGTCAATGAGAGCCCCAACAAGTATGTGTTTGACTATAATGAACTGGAGCGGCACAGGATTGATAAGACCCTTCTGCCCGCTGACAGCACGCTTCTGAATAAACCCTATCACTTTTACCGGGAAAACAGGATACTGATTTCAGGTGTGGGATTTATCATTTTCACCCTCACCCTTGCCCTTGTCTGGGCCGTGGTCAACCTTTACCGCCGCAGGCAGGCGGAGCGCACTTTGCGCCACCAAGAGATTCACCTGCGCGCGGTGATTGAAACCATACCTGACCTGATCTGGCTGAAAGATCCTGACGGGGTTTATCTCTCCTGCAATCTGAAGTTCGAGCGGTTTTTCGGTGCAAAGGAGTCGGAGATAAAAGGTAAAACCGACTATGATTTTGTGGATAAGGAACTGGCTGATTTTTTCAGGGATAAAGATAAGGCTGCAATGGCTGCCAATGCGCCCGTTAAGAATGAAGAGGAGGTCACCTATGCGGACGACGGGCACCATGAGTTCCTTGAAACCGTGAAAACCCCAATGTACGACAATGACGGGCAGCTGGTCGGGGTGCTCGGCATTGCCCGGGATATCACGGAGCGGAAACAATCTGAAAAAGAGCGGGAAAAGCTGGAAGGCGAACTGCGCCAGTCCCATAAAATGGAAGCCATCGGTACCATGTCCGGAGGGATTGCCCATGATTTTAACAATATCCTGGGGATCATCATCGGCAATACCGAGCTTGCCATGGAAACCACCGGAATAACAGCCCCGGTGTATGAAAACCTTGAGGGCATAAAAAAGGCCGGGCTGCGGGCAAGTGATATTGTCAGGCAGTTACTCAACTACAGCCGGAAAACCGAACCGGAAAAGCAGAACCTGGATATCAGGTCCCTGGTAAGGCGCTCTTTCAAGCTGCTGCGGTCCTCAATTCCGGCCTCCATTGAGATCTCAATGACGCTTTCGGACCGGATCAGGCCTGTCCTGGCCGATCCCACCCAGGTTCACCAGGTGCTGATCAACCTGTGTACAAATGCATTCCATGCCATGGAGGAGACAGGGGGGGCGCTGACCATAGACCTGTCTGAAATCGAACTGGATGATTTCACCGTTACCCAGTTTCAGAAAATTGATGCCGGCCGGTATGTGCAGCTGACCGTCAGCGACACCGGCCACGGCATTCAGCCGGAGACCAGGGCAAAAATATTTGACCCTTATTTTACGACCAAGGATACCGGCAAAGGCACGGGCATGGGACTGGCAGTGGTCATGGGGATAGTGAAAAACCATAACGGCGCAGTCTCTGTCTACTCAGAAGCAGGCATGGGCACCACCTTTAAGGTACTTTTTCCCGTGGCCCGGGGGGATGAATCCCGGCCCGCGGATGTCCCGGAAGAGCTGCCGGCCGGAGATGAACGTATCCTGTTTATCGATGATGAAAAAGCCCTGGTTAATGTCGGCAAGCACCTGCTTGAATCCCTGGGGTATAAGGTTGAGGCCATGAATGATTCATCCAGGGCATTGGCCCTGTTTCAATCCGATCCGTCTCGGTTTGATCTTATTATCACCGATATGACCATGCCCGGGATCACCGGGGAGTATCTGGCAAAAGCTGTTCTGGAAATCAATCCCGGGGTAAAGCTGATCCTGTGCACCGGATTCAGCAATCAGATTGATAAGGAAAAAGCCCTGGCCCTGGGCGCCCACTGCTATCTGGAAAAACCAATCATCAAAAGCGAGATGGCCCATGCCGTGCGCAATACCCTGGATCAGGGAAAGGAATCATTTCTGATCTGAACCTAGCCCGGTTTTTTTGAGCATAGTTTAAACGGACTGACATTGCCTGATCCTTTCTTAATCTTGCCCATTCCTCTTTACCTGTGGAATATTCAGGGGTGATTTGTTAAAAAAAAGAGCATAAAACAAAAACCGCTAAATGGAATCAGGACACTATGTCTGAAATCAGCACGATTATGGACGGGTTTTACCTGCCCGAAGGATTTTCCGAATCACGGCTGGACGGGGTGCGATTTTTTAAAGCCCTGGCACATACGCCAAGGGCACCCTTATTGTACGACCCCGGTATCTGTATTGTGCTTCAGGGGCATAAGATAGGATATCTTGGGGATCAGGTGTTTCAATACGATGCTGATAATTACCTGGTGGTCTCTGTGACCATGCCCTTTGAATGCGAAACTTTTGCCACTAGGAAAAATCCCTTATTCGGGCTTTACATTGATGTTGACATGCCCGTGCTTCACGATTTGATTTCCCAGTTGGGGCATGGGGATTACGGCAGTTCGGCCAGGGGGATTCTGCCCCAGGGGATCGGACCGGCTGCCATGGACAGGGAGATGAAGGATGCCATCAGCCGCCTGCTCAAAGCACTGGGATCGGAAGCAGAGGCCCGGATTCTCGGACCGGGCCTTATCCGTGAAATACTCTACAGGGTACTCTGCGGGGACCAGGCCCCGATCCTCTATGCCCTGGCCGCCCATAACGGGAATTTTGCCCGTATAGCCGGGGTATTGCGGATGATCCAGAGGGATTATGCAGAAAAGCTTGATGTCGACCTCATGGCAGGCAAGGTGAACATGAGCGCCTCAGCCTTTCACCGGGTATTCAAGGAGATTACGGCTGAATCCCCCATGCAGTATCTTAAAAAGATCCGCCTGACCAAAGCCAGGGAACTTTTGATGCAAAAGGATATGAAGGCCTATATGGCGGCGGACCGGGTGGGATACGAGAGTGCCTCACAGTTCAGCAGGGAGTTTAAACGCTACTTCGGCCAGAATCCGGCAGACCTGCTCAGGGAGATAAAACCTGCATGATGCCTTACAGGTATAATTTTACTCTCCTTATGCATTGCCCCGGGGCGCAATCGTGACTATAGTGGGAGGGTTGATTTTAGCAGGTTAAATTTAAGGAGAGTATAATGAGCCTTGATATGTGGATTCCCTTTGTTCTGGCCTCTGCCCTGATACTGGTCATCCCCGGTCCCACCATCATACTGGTGGTGAGCCAGGCCATTGCCCACGGCCGCTGGTCAGTGCTGCCCCTGGTGACAGGTGTGCTGCTGGGGGACCTCACCGCAATGACCCTTTCCTTTCTGGGACTGGGGGCATTGCTGTCTGCCTCTTCCGTCCTTTTCGGCCTTTTCAAGTGGATCGGCGCCTGCTACCTGGTTTATCTCGGGGTAACCCTGTGGCGGACGAACCCTGAGGCCCCGGTGATGAAGGCGGGGGCAGACCGGAAATCAGCCCCGGCTCTCCTGAAAAGCGCCTTTATCGTCACAGCCCTGAACCCCAAGGGCATTGCATTTTTTGCCGCCTTCCTGCCCCAGTTTATTGATCCGGCAGCACCGCCGGTGCCTCAGCTGACCCTTCTCGGGGGCACCTTTTTAGGTCTGGCAACCGTCAACGTCATAGCCTATGCGGCATTTGCAGGGGAGTTAAAAGGCGTGTTCAGGAAAGACCGGGTCAAAAAATGGCTGAACCGGTGCGGCGGAGGCGCATTGGTCGGGGCCGGCATTGTAACGGCAGGGCTGGACAGGACGTCCTGATAAAACGCCAGCTTTGAAAACCCCGGCCGGCTGACCGCCGGCCTGTGTATAGAAGAGAAAGAAGGAGATCGTAGATGAAGAAGCACACGTTGTTCATGCTTACCCCCTGGACCGAAGACGGGCAGGGACCATATTACTGCCCTGACTGCGGTGTGGTGGAGGGCTTTTTCGCCTATTCGCCCGGGGCCAAGGTGGATATCGACATTGTCCATGCGGATTTCCAGAGACCCAGGCCAGAGGTGGTCGAGGCTCTTGGAGAGGAAAACCAGGGATGCCCGGTACTGGTTCTGGCCTCCGGCACCCCGGTGCCCGAATCCGCCAAAAAAAGCCTGTCCACAGGCGCCGTGTTTATTGACGATCCCATTGCCATCTGCAACTTCCTGGGTACGACTTATGGCGGGGTGCTGCCCCACCCGTAAAGCCCAGTCCTTTCTATCCGTCTGATTCCGGAGGCAGGTTTTTCCTGCGTTCGGATTCAGTCCAGTCGATCCGGGACATCAGTCCCCGGATAATCCTTACATCCCTTGAGGACAGCCCCGCATTGCCGAAGATCCGCCGGAAGGTGCGGAGGAGGTGGTCCGGGTTCTGTGGATCGAGGTATTCAATATCCAGAAGGGATCTGCGCATATGGCCGAACATGGATTCCATTTCCCGGCCCGTTGCCGGATCCTTTACCTTTGGGTCATAGAATTTTTTTCCCGTGTCCGAATTTATTGAAACTTCATAGAGGAGCACGGCCAGGGAATGGCTCAGGTTCATGGAGGGATACCCGTCATGGGTGGGGATGGTGATAAAGTGCTGGCAGAGATCCAGGTCCTGGGTCTCAAGCCCCGTATCCTCCGGCCCCATGACCAGGGCGGATTTAATCCCCGGATCCCCGCCTGAGATCTGCCGGCCCGCTGTTCCCGGTGTTAAAAAGTTTTTTCTGTATTTACCGAAGCGCCTGGTGGTGCCGTAGGCGGTATGGATATCGTGAAGGGCGTCTGCCAGGGTATCGAAGATTTCAGCATCCTCCAGGATATGAAAGGCTGTCAGGGCCATTTTTTTTGCCTGCAGGGATTTATACTCCCTGCAGGGGCTGACCAGCCGGAGCCGGGTAAAGCCGAAGTTTTTCATGGCCCGGCAGACCGAACCGATATTAAGGGGGCCCTGGGGCCGCACCAGGATGACATAAAGGTTTTCAGTGTTCATTTTTTTCCAATGCATCAGGGGTTAAATGGTAAACTATATGAATGATCAGGGCACATTCAAGTCCAAAGGGAAGGTAGCCCGCATATCCCAGGACCGGCATTTCAAAAATATGGCAGGCCTGGACATAGGGAATGCTGTATGCCCAGCGGGCCAGGCTGAACATGTTGAACAGCTCCCAGAAAAATCCGCAGCACAGGGCCGCAAGGGCATAGGAAACCACAGGGGTATAATCCCCGGAAGCGAGTGGGCCAAAGGGATGGGGCAGGTCCCGGACAATTGCATGGCCCAGGATTAAGAGAAACGGGGCAAGCCAGATGGTGAAAAACAGGGGATCCGGGAAGATGCCGATAAGGCTCAGGCTGATGCAGCCGCCTGCCGCCATAAGCTGTCCCGGCCTATTGTGAAACAGGCCGGGCAGTGCGGGCATTGTCCTGAAGCCCTGGCTGACCCTCTCAAAGGTCATGACATAGGCCCTCATGCTCTCAACGGCCGGCAGCACCGTTGAAAAACTCAGGGTGGCCAGGAAAAAGTAGGTCAGGGCCGGGTATTGGCTTCCCGTATAATACCAGTTTCCCACAAACCGGTTGAGGTATTCAAAGATCCACCAGAAAGCGGCGGATGCCGGAAAAAGCATCAGGAATGTTTTAGGGGCGCCGGTCAAGGGGCAGGTACCTGTTTTCCTCAGGGTAAGGGCATTGACAACCAGGATCAGGCACAGCCACAGGGGGAAAAACGTATGGGCCTGGAAAGGGGCAAACCAGTCCATCCGGGTCCAGGCAAGTGTCCAGAAGATAAAGAGTCCTGCCAGAGAGGCTTTTCCCCACAGGGGAACCGGGAAATATCGCTTTTGCCCCTTTTGTCCGGTAGCCGGAGTAAAAACCATTCCCCTCCGGATCAGGGGCAGGGTGGTGACCAGGATAAAGATCAGGATGGCGGCAAAAAACGTCCAGGAAAAGGGGGCATGGGCAACAGGTATCTGTTTTGGGGGGAAATCCAGGTAAGGGCCTGTATCCCTGCCGGCCAGTGCGAGGCCTGCCAGGGGCAGTCCTGTAATCAGGACCGCGGGAAGTCCCAGGGCTTTTATGAGCGTTGTCATCCCGGACTGCGGCAAATCAGCCTCCTTTGGGTTTCCCGCACTGCAGGGTCAGCCGGGTTTGGATTCCAGCATCAGGGTTACCGGTCCCTGGTTGACCAGGGAGACATCCATGTTGGCCCGGAACCGGCCTGTTTTTACTGTAATGCCTGCGTCTTCAGCTTTTTTGGCAAAATAGGTATAGAGGCGGTCTGCCTCTTCCGGAGGGGCTGCCCCGGTAAATGAGGGGCGTCGGCCCTTGCGGCAATCCCCTAAAAGGGTGAACTGGGAGACCACCAGCAGCTCTCCTTGGATATCTTTGAGTGAGCGGTTCATCTTTCCCTGGTCATCTTCGAATATCCTTAGATGAATAATTTTCTCCACAAGATAATCCGCCTCTTTTTTCGTGTCTTCCCGGGCCACACCCAGAAGCACCATAATGCCTTTCCCGATACCGGAGATGGTTTCCCCGTCCACGGCCACACCGGCATTTTTAACCCGCTGCACAATTGCCTTCATTGATTATCCTTTTAAATATCCGCAACCGGCAAACACCGGGGAACAGGCCAGTCTGTTGAAAACCCCATCTCTTCAAGGGTCCGGACCGCCCGGTCCACAAATTTGCCCGCCTGCACGCTGCTGTGGGAATCATCCCCGGGGATCACGGGGATTTTCATTTCCCTTGCCATATCCAGGATCACCGGGGCAAGGTAGGGGGCATCCTCCCCCCTGGACAGGGGCCGCAGATTATAATCCAGGGCAAGGCCCAGGTCCTTTACCAGGGAGAGATTCCGTTTTATTTTTGCCAGGATTCCCGGGGTTTCAAGCCGGGACATGAAGGCCGGGTCAAAGATCCGGATCAGGTCAAAATGCCCCACCACAAAGGGACGGATGGTCCGGATCATCTCGAACTGGGCGTCAAAATAGGCAAGGTACACGGCATCAACCGAGCCCAGGTCTTTACAGATCCTGTCATACACTTCCTGTGAATAGTCAAAGCAGCCGTCATTTACATGGTGAACGGAGCCCACGATATAATCAGGCCTGTACCGGTTGACCAGTGTTTTAACCTGATCCTGGTAACCGGTCCGGGTTTCGGTTTCAAACCCTTTATAAATAATGATCTCTTTCCGGTACTTTTCTTTCAGCCGTTCCAGCTCTTCAAAATAGAGGGCAAAGCGCTTTTGCAGGCCTTTTGCCGTCAGTCCGGCTTCAATTTCATCCGGGTATAGAAATTCATCCCCGAAAGGGGGCATATGCTCGCTGATGCCCACGCTTTTGAATCCCCTGTCAATATAGGCCCGGATCATCTCTTCCAGGGTGTCTTCCGCATGGTTGCAGAACTGGCCGGAATGCCCGCCGTGGAGTGATATAAGTGATGGTGTTTTCATGGGCGGAATCTACCATTAAGCCGGGTTAAAAATCAAGATGCAGCTGGTACAGTCGGGTGGTTACTCAATAGACATAAAGTTCCTCAGTTCGTCTATTTGTTTCTCATCCAAACATCTTCCCGCCTTCCAGGTGTCTTGAAATCGAGATTTTATTTTAGAAAGGGTCTGATGTTTATTGCTCAGGTCGGTGATTAACTTTTCAAACTCATCTAACCGCCCGTCAATCGCCTCAATAATATACTCATACCCTTCTGACTTCTCCTGCCTGCCGAAAAACACCTGTAATTCACTCAGGGAAAGCCCCATGGATTTGAACCCGCGAATCATCTGCAGGCGGAGAAGGGTTTCTTCCGAATACTTCCTGATGCCCCCGGACGTTCTTTGGATTCCGGGAAGCAGGCCGATTTTTTCATAATACCTGATCGTGGATGCGGGTACCTTTGTCTGTTTTGATAGTTCTCCGATTCTCATAACCTGATCCGCATAATTATTTTTAAAAATAAAGCTTGCACTTAAAGTTAACTTTAATGTTAAGCCTTGTAAACAGGCAAAAACAATTGATGGATAGAATATTGGTTACAGAGCGTACCCTGTAACCAAAAATAGAGAATCTTCTATAAAACTTAACAGATAAATTTGGAGGAATTATGGCCTCAGGCGGTAGATGTGCTGTGGTGACAAGGTTTGGCGGACCTGATGTGTTTGAAATTCAGGAAAAGCCTGTACCCGAGCCCGCTCCTGACGAAGTAAGGGTGAAGATTGGTGCAGCAGGTGTGGCATATGCTGAAGTAAAAATGCGGCATGGTGTTTATCCGGGCGCCCCCCGCTTGCCGTTCACACCAGGCTTTGATTTTTTTGGTGTCATTGATGCCGTTGGAAAAGATGTCAAAAAGTTTAAGGCAGGTGACCCGTGTGTGGGTTTAAGTTTTGTCGGTGCCTATGCTGAATACCTGACACTGAAAACTGATTATGTGGCAAAGGCCCCGGAAGGGCTGGATCCGGTCCTTGGCGCCGGCATACCCTTGAACTATTTGACCGCCTACCAGATGCTGGAGCGGATGGCTAAGGCATCAAAAGGTGATGTCATCCTGATACACGGGGGTGCCGGCGGCGTTGGAACATCGTTATTGGACCTGGTAAAGGACAGCGGATTAAAAATTTATGCAACTGCCTCTGCAGGCAAGCATGATCTTGTCAGATCTTACGGGGCCATCCCAATAGATTACCGTTCCGGGTCTTTTGTCGATATCCTGCAAAAGCAGGGCGGTGCAGATGTGGTGTTCGATCATATCGGCGGAAAACACCTCAAAGCATCGGCCAAAGCCGCAAAGCGCGGTGGGCGGGTTATCTGCTATGGTTTTCTGGCTGCGGTCAAAGACGGGCCCCAGGTTAAAAGGCAAACCCTTTGGGAGATGGTAAAGCTCAGGATCAGTTCAAGAGTGAAACCTTCATTCTACGGTATTCTTGTACCACTGGTCTCTCAAAAAAAGTACATTGCCCGGGATTTGAAGATGCTGGCGGAAAAAGTTGCCTCAGGCAATTTAAAGCCAAACATCGGTATGACCCTGCCGCTGGAGCAGGTTTCACATGCCCACCAGACACTTGAATCTGCCGGGGTAACCGGAAAGATTGTTCTTGTGATGAACGAGGATATACAGCAGACGTCAAAAATATGATTGGAGTATGGAATGCTGGCTTTACGAGTCTGGATGCCTGAATTCCCGGCACATACCCGGCAGCCAAAGCCGGGGGACCCACCACTAATACCCCGCCGCCCGTCCTGACCGGCAGGGTAGCGGAAATTTCCAGGCCTTGTCAGTCCGTGACGCCCTGAAAATTTCACGCCGTTCCGGGCCTCCCCGGCTCCGGCTGCCTGGCCCTCCGGGTACGCGTAATGCTGTCTATAATCCCGGGGATTTTAAGAATGAAAGATTCTAAAAAGTTGATTTTGGGGATAGGACTCACTACCACCATATATAGTGA
>JAKSAX010000153.1 GCA_022361395.1 Desulfobacterales bacterium
GCCCCGGCCTTTCCCTGGTAGAGGTCCACTGAAAAAGGATCCAGGTTGAACACCCCGTTTTTACCGGTGACATGTACAACCATGTTTTCCATTTTCAGGTTGGCGGCTTTCAGCTTTCCGATCCTGGCCTTGCCGTCAAGCACCATTTTTCGCAGTGGGGCATACTCGGTCTTTCCCTTTTTGGCTGATGCAGTTTTTTGAGGGGTATCAGATTTGGATGCAGCGGCTTCCCCCTTTTGGGCAGGGGGCAGGTACCGGTCCGTATCAATGCCGTCCAGGTTCAGGTCAAACCTGAGGTCCGGCTTGTCGAAATCCTTTGCCCGGGCTGAAAACCTGAGGGTTGAGTCATCCAGCACCACGATGCCGTCCGACAGGGCAACATCTGTTGCAGATCCACTTATCCTTGTTTTTAAAGAGACCTTATCCAGCACTGCCGGATCACTGGTTTCAACGGGAAAGGGCCGGCCCATGCGCTCAAATAATTTTCTTGGGGAAAATGAAGCCAGCTCTATTTCCATCTCCAGCTTCTGAGCCGCCGCGGGCTGGATCACCCGGCCTTTGAGCTTAAGCTCCAGGGTATCCAGTGCCTTGACAACCAAATCCAGGCTGATATCACTTTCACCCGGCTCCTGCCCTATGGGGCCGGCTTTACCGGACAGGGACAGGGGCTGACCGTCCACCTTGGCGCTGAAACTGATAGTGACGGGACTGTCCAGGCTGATATCCGTTAATTCCAGATTCAGGTCTGAAATCTCTCTGGACATTCCCTGGGACTGATCCGCATAGGAGAGCAGGCCGTTGATAACGGAAAACTGCCCGACCATGAGGGAGGTGACCGGCAACCCGCCTTTGGCAGCATCCCCGGCTTCAGCTTTGGGCTGTTCCTCAGCCTCTTTTACCGGTCCGATATTCTCCCAGTTTCCTTTTCCGGCCTTGTTTTTAACCAGCCGGATCCGGGGAGAATCCATGATAAAAGTGTCCACCTCAACCTTCCGGGACAGCAGGGGAAGCACCTTGAGCCGGACCTCAAACCGTTTGACGGAAATCATCTCATCCCCGTCAAACCCCTCGGCATTCCCCAGAACCAGATCGGAAAGACTGACACCCACCCATGGAAAAACAGACAGCCTGATGTCATCTCCCATGGAAAACTTCCGACCGGTCTGTTCCGTTACCAGGGCCTCAATTTCAGGTTTATACCTCTGCACATCCACGAACATGGGGACCAGAACAACCGCCCCGACAACCAACAACACGACCAGCCCGACGGCGATCCCGCCCAACTTGAACACTTTACTCATTTTTTTCTCCACAGATGGATTGCTGTCACAAGATTGAATATAGCCTACAGCGCATCAAGTGCTGCCTGATAGTCCGGTTCTTCCTTGATTTCGGGAACCAGCTGGGAGTAAATCACCTTTCCGGATTCATCCAATACCACGATGGCTCTGGCTGTAAGCCCTGCCAGGGGGCCGTCCTGGATCAGCACGCCGTAATCCTTGCCGAAATCCGGATTCCGGAATACTGAAGCCGTGGTGACGTTCTCTATGCCTTCCGCACCGCAGAACCGGCCGTGGGCAAAGGGAAGGTCTCCGGACACACATACCACGCTGGTATTTTCCAGACCGGCAGCCTGCTCGTTGAACTTTCTGACAGAAGTCGCACATACCGCAGTATCAATGCTGGGGAAGATATTCAGCACAACCCGTTTTCCCTTTAAGCTGTCAAGGGTGAATTCCGACAGATCCTGCTGAACCGCAGTAAAGTTTTTAGCCTGTGCATCCTTTTCCGGGAAATCTCCGGCCAGAGCAACCGGATTTCCGCCTAATTGAGTAGAACCCATGGATATTCTCCTTTTTTTATTGAAACATTTAACGAATATTGATTTCGATCCTGCCCGCGGTGGGGCTTTGCTTATTGACGGATCTTACTAATAGTAATGGCTTGGCAGTTTTTTTCAAGCCGGGCGATTACTTTCTTACTATTCACCCTTAAAATACCAGGCTTCTCTGCCGTAAAGCGCATCAGCACATTCCGAGCATATGCTGTGGCTGAACAGGGCATCGGAATGATTTTGAATATAGGTCTCTATATTATTCCAATACCCCTGGTCATCCCGGATTTTTTTACAATTCGAGCAGATCGGGATCAGGCCGCTTAACACCTTGACCTTTTCCAGGGCGTCCCGAAGGTCTTTAATCAATTTATCCCGTTCTTTTTCCCGGTTGACCCGGGATGTGATATCCTGAATTGTGCCGAGCATTTCAACCGGGGTATTATTGTCGTCATAAGTGAATTCGCCGATCCCGTGCACCCATTTTTCCTGTCCTGTATTCGCATCGACAATTCTGTAACGCTTATCAAATTTATTAAGGTGTGTTAATGCCTCATCCCGGAAATAATCCTGAACGTCTTTTCTGTCGTCAGGATGAACCAGCTGAATCCAGGATTCAATATCTTTTTTAAAGTCTTCATCTATCCCGAAAATTTTATTCAGCTCCGGCGAACTTTCCCAGCGGCCTGCTTTAATATCAAGGACGTAATGCCCGGTTTTTGCAAGCTTCTGGGCTTCAATAAGCCTTTTTTCACTCTTCTTCAGAGCAGCTTCTGCCTGTTTCCGCCGGGTGATGTCCTGGCCCGTGGATTCGAACCGGATTGCCCTTCCCTGATCATCAAACAGGGCCCTGTTGGTCCATTGATGCCAGCGTATTCTTCCGTCCGGTGCAAATGCCCGGTGTTCATGGGTCTGGGTTGGTGACCGGGGCGTCAGCGAGGAGATATTGCGCATCACTTTTTCACAGTCGGCCTCAGGAATCAGTGACAAAAAGAGTGATCCTGTCAACTCGTCAACGGTTTTGTTAAAATAATCGCAATAGGCCTTGTTTACAAATATTATTTCACCGCTTGGAAGATAACTGCAGATTAACACAGGCAGGTTCTGAAGAATGACGCTGAACTGCTCCCGGCTTTCCCGCATCTCATTCTCACACTGAACAAGGGCTGATTCCGTTTTCTTGAGCTGCTGAACACATTTTTTAAGTTTTTCACGGTTTCGCCCATCAAACATAACCTTCCCCCTTCAGAAATTAAAGAACCTGCAGCACAGGATATAGCTTTTTCTGCCTGGTAAGAGAATATAGAAAATTAAGGGTAAAGGCAAACAGTCTGTGGCAGCGCCACCTGAGAAAAAACACCGGGATGGGTGATACCGGGTGCTGTAAATTCTCCTGGCCTGTTCCGGGTATTCCTTATATACTGGCCCTTAAACAAACCGGATCATTCAAAGGGAACCGTTCATGGCCTTTCTTTCAAATCCAAAACCTGTGCTGCTGTCCCTGCTGGGGCTGTACGCAATCCAGTCCCCTGCATGGGCAGGCACGGCTGCCGCTGATATAAACTGGATCGACATTACCATCGGCCTGGCCGGCGGACTTGCCCTGTTCCTCTATGGAATGGACAAGATGAGCACGGGTATGAAAAGCACTGCCGGGAACAAGATGCGGTCCATATTAAGTTCCCTGACCCAGAACCGGGTGGTGGCCCTGGTGGTGGGGGCTTTTGTCACCATGGTCATCCAGTCGTCTTCCGCCACAACGGTTATGCTGGTCAGTTTTGTCCAGGCAGGCCTCCTGACCCTGGCCCAGTCCCTGGGCGTCATTCTCGGGGCAGATATCGGCACCACAGTGACCGCCCAGATGATCGCCTTCAAACTAACCGACTATGCCCTGCTCATGCTGGCCCTGGGGTTCCTTGTAAAAACCATGGGTAAAACGGAGAAAATCCGGTCCACCGGTGACATTATCCTTGGATTCGGCATCCTGTTTTTCGGCATGAAGCTGATGAGCGATGTAATGACCCCGTTACGGACCTATCCGCCCTTTATCTCTTTGATGCACGATATGGAACATCCCCTGACAGGCATTGCCGCAGGTGCCTTGTTCACGGCACTTGTCCAGAGCAGCAGCGCCACAACAGGGGTGCTTATCGTCCTGGCCCAGGAAAACCTGATCACCCTTGAGGCCGGTATCCCGGTTATCTTCGGCGCGAATATCGGCACCTGCGTCACAGCGGTGCTGGCCGGTATAGGCGCAACCCGGGAAGCCAAGCGGGTGGCCCTTGCCCATGTTCTTTTCAAATTTGCCGGAATCGGGCTTTTTATTTTCTGGATTCCCCAGTTTTCCCGGCTGGTGGTGGAAATCGGAGATTATTTCAATTCAGGCACGGCCAGGGACCTGGCCAATGCCCACACCCTGTTCAACGTCAGCCTGGGACTGGTCTTCCTTCCCTTTACCCCGGTGTTTGCCAGGATTATCTACAAACTCTATCCGGATAAGGAGGTCAAGGCCCCGTCCCCGCTGAAAACCCTGTACATCGAAGAGGCCGTTCTTGAAACGCCCTCCCTTGCCATTGACCTGGCAAGGGCTGAAATGGCCAGGATGGCCAAGCTGCTGGGGCGGATGCTGGATGCCATTATCATCCCCTTTCTCTCTGATGAGCGGCATATCTCCACCCCGGACATGTCCAGGGACGAGCACCGGATGCTGTTAAGGGAAATTCCCAGGCAGGATGCCTATCACAAGGATATGACCTTGATGGAAGGACTGGATCTCCGGGAAGAAAAAATCGACTTCCTCCAGGTAAAAATCACGGCCTACCTGACCCGTATCGCCCAGGGGAACATCACCGAAAACCAGGCAAAAGAGGTGTTCGGCATGGTCTCCATTGTCAAGGATATTGAAAGCATGGGGGATATTATCCACAGGAACATGATTCCCCTCATCGGCAAGAAAAAGCTGCTCAGCTACGATTTTTCCCCGGAAGGCAAGGAAGAGCTGCTGATCTACCACGGCAAGGTGAGCAAACAGGTCAGGCTTCTCCGTGCAGGGCTGAAAGAGCCTAACACCCGGCTGGCCCTGAAAATCATGAAGAAGGAACGCAAATACCTGGACCTGGAATCAATCTACAGGGCAAGGCATCTGGAACGGATCATCCTGAAGAATAAAAACGCCATTAAAACCAATGCGGTCCACATGGAACTCATGGACCTGATGAAACAGATTGTGCTCTATTCGGCCAATATCGCCCAGACCTACTTCAATACGGCCCCGCCGGACTCAGATGATCATCTTTCAGTAACGGAACAGCAGGAGTAAATTTTTACGGGTTTCACCATGGTATCTCCATATTTGTCCGGTATGATACCTACAGGCAACTACCTTTTTCCAAAACCGGAGGATCACATGAAAAGATTTCAGATAATAGTTGTTTTCAGCCTTGGCCTGCTGGCCTGTCTCCTTGTTATCCGGATTCCGTCCCCTGCGGCAGGGAGCCTGACCGACACGGGACAGGTAAAATGCTACAACAACTCCGGCACCATGACCTGCCCGGACCGGGGCCGCCGTTTTTTCGGCCAGGACGCCAATTATACATCAACACCAATGGCGTACAGGGACAACGGCGACGGCACTGTCACCGACCTTGTCACTGGACTCATGTGGTCACAGGCAGTGAATGCGGAAAAGTCCAGCCTGGTCCAGGCTGAAAAAACGGCAGAATCCATGACACTTGGCGGGTATTCGGACTGGCGGGTGCCCAATATCAAAGAACTTTACTCCCTGATAAATTTTTCCGGGAATACCGGCATTACCGGAACCGGTGCCGTCCCCTATATCAATACGGACTATTTCAACTTCAAATACGGCAACACCAGGTCAGGAGAACGTTATATCGACGCCCAGTGGCTCTCGTCCACCCGGTACGTCTCCTATACCATGAACCGGAACCCCACCCTGTTCGGCGTCAACTTTGCCGACGGCCGGATCAAGGGGTATGGCTACGGAAATATGGGGCCCAAAGGGGAGAAGAAGTTCTACGTCCGCTTTGTCAGGGGCAATCCATACGGTGAAAACCTGTTCCGGGATAACGGGGACCGGACCGTTACCGATCAAGCCACGGGCCTGACCTGGATGCAGGCGGACAGCGGCAGGGCCATGACCTGGGAAGAGGCACTGGCCTATGCAGAGACCGGCACCTACGCCGGGTATTCGGACTGGCGCCTTCCCGATGCCAAGGAACTCCAGTATATTGTGGACTACACCCGGTCCCCGGACACAACAGGTTCAGCAGCCATTGATCCCGTGTTTTCAGCCACCCCGGTGACAAACGAAGCCGGCAGGAAGGACTTTGCCCACTATTGGACCTCAACCTCCCATCTTGACGGCAGGCGTCCGGGAGATTCAGCAGTGACGGTCTGTTTCGGCAGGGCCATGGGGCAGATGCGGGGCAGGATAATGGATGTACACGGGGCCGGTGCCCAGAGAAGCGATCCTAAAACCGGAACCGATTCAATCGGCCGCGGCCCCCAGGGAGATGCCAGGCGCAGCAGAAATATGGTCCGCCTGGTACGCGGGGGCAATGTGCGCATGACAGTTCAACCCGCATATGCGGACAGGGACAAATATCCGTTTGTGGTAAAAGTGGATCAAGGATATGAGGCTGCCGTGTCCGGCAGCCGGGGTTTTAAAAACCAGGGAGGCACTCCGAACAGGCTCGGTCCCCCGTCCTCCGGTAGCGGGCAAAGCATGGGAAGACCCGGCTTTGTCAGCCGCCTGGACAGGGACGGCGACAACCGGGTCTCCAGATCCGAATTTGACGGGCCGTCCCATCATTTTTCCAGGCTTGACCGGAACAACGACGGGTATTTATCGGAGGATGAGGCACCCAAAGGGCCGCCGCCCGGAGGCAGGCAGCCCTGATACCGGCCCTGGTTTTAAGTTAGTCAGGCAGTGCCGTCCGGCGTCTCGTTGATCTTAAACCGGCTGACCATGGAGTTCAAATCATCTGCCAGCCTGGACAGATCACCGGCACTGGAGCTCACCTCTCCGCTGCTGGTATTAACCCCCTCGGCCGCCTGGCTGACCTGGGCAATATCCCGGCTCACCTCCCCGGCAACGGAAGAGGTCTGGTTGACACTCTGGTTGACTTCTTCCAGCCCGAGGGCGGCCTGGCCCACATTGCTGGAGATCTCCTGGGTGGTGGCGGACTGTTCCTCAATGGCGGCAGCCACGGCACTCACGATGGTATTGATCTCGTTGATGACTTCTAGGATCTTCTCGATTGCCGTAACGGAATCCTGGGTGGCGGACTGAATGGCACCGATCTTGCCGGAGATCTCTTCGGTGGCATGGGCGGTCTGGCCTGCCAGGTCCTTGATCTCCCCTGCTACCACGGCAAACCCTTTACCGGCCTCCCCTGCCCTGGCCGCTTCAATGGTGGCATTCAGGGCCAGCAGGTTGGTCTGTTCGGAGATATCGGCGATGGTATCGGTCACATTGGAAATCTCTTCAGCGGCCTTGCCCAGTTCATCCACCTTTGAAGAGACCTCATTGGCCCTTTCCACGGCAAGGGCGGTTGTCTCACTGCCCCGGGCCGTATTGTTCGAAATCTCCCCGATGGTCGCGGTCATTTCCTCTGCCGCGGCCACGATCATCTGGATGTTGGTGGTGGCCTGCTCAGTGGCCGCAGCCACGGTATTCATGCTGGAACTCATCTCTTCGGCAGCCGCAGAAACGTTATTTGACCGGTCTGCCGCCTCCCGGGTATTTTCGGAGATCTGGTCAGACACCATTGTCAACTGTCCCGATGATGTGGTCAGGGTCTGGGTGCCGGATACGATATCGGAAACCATGGATCCAAGGTCCCTGGACATTTCGTTCAGGGCCTGGGCCAGTGCCCCGATCTCATCCTGCTGCCGGATGTCCAGGCTCATGGTCAGGTCCCCTTTGGCCATCTGTTTTGCCATTTCCACGCCATGAACAACGGGATTGGCAATGGACCGGCTGATCAAAAATGCGACGGTTGCGATCAATAAAGCGGCAATCACGGTAATAATAAGGGTCTGAAGCTTCAATGTCTGTATACTGGCAAATGCCTCGGCTTCATCAATCTCCGCCAGCAGCCCCCAGGTATTCTCACCGACCGTTACCGGGGTATAGGCGGATAAGACGGGATTCCCGTTGTAATCAATAATAATCTTTTCCCCGGCTTTGCCGTTGACCGCGGCATTAGCAGCTTCGGTATCCACCTTTCCCTTGTCCGGATTGGCAAAGGATGCGGAGACCGTATGGTTCACCGGATCAAGAAAAGAATCGGACCGCATGAGAAGATCAGATCCTATGAGATAGGATTCCCCGCTCTCTCCCATGCCGCTGCGCTCCGTCATTATCTTGTTGATGGCATCAATGGAAAGCTGAAACGCGAGTATGCCGATGGTTTTGCCGCCCTCCGTTACAGGCGCGGCAATAAACAGGGCAGGCGCATCAGCGGACGGGGCATAGGGACGGGTATCGGAAATAGTGATTTTTCCCTCCTTTGCAGCCAGGCGCCAGACATCCCTGAGGGAAGAATCGATAGAGGCTGCCCGCTGGCCGAAATCCGCCTCCTTGGTCACCGTAAAATAGGTATCCCCCTGTTTTACATCCATCAAGAAAATATCGTAATACCCGTATTCCTCCATGTATTGCTTGAACACACTGAAATACCGGTCGTGGACTGTTTTATAAGAAGCCGGTGCCGTGTACCTTTCCTGGGTTTTGCCTGCAAACTGTCCTCCGGATACACCACCTGCCGTATCAAATGCCTCGCTCAGGTTTGTAACGGCCTCCCTGGTAAAGGGATTATTCGCCAGCACCCGTATATCGCCGAGGCGCTCGGCGAAAAAGGACTCAATCTGAAATTTTTTTATCTCCCTGACCGTCATAAGCTGGCTAAAGGCCTTGTCAGATAAGGCCTGGCCCGACTTGTTTATGGACAGGAGACCCAGTGCGACCAGGGGGATAATTCCCACGGCCAGAAAAAAGATCGTAAGTTTAAGGCCAAGCTTCATATTCTTAAATACATTCATCTATACGCTCCATTTTTATGAATTCAAAAATACCACCCTACCAACATTTGCCCCACACGGAGGCAGAAAACAGAACACGCCAAGAACAGGAATACAGAATACCAGGAATACTTTTTTTACGAACGAACAGGAATATAATTGTCTGGTGGAATACTAAGGGATCGCGCAGGAATTAGTTCACCTTCTGTTTGCAAAATACCCAATGTATTAATGGTTTTTGTAAACAGACTAAGTGAAATTATTTTTGCGCGGTCCCTAAACCTTACATTTAGTAATTATGAGCATATTTTCATCGATCTTCAAGGAAAAATTTCAAAAAAAATCAATTTGTGAACATTGTTTATTCTTTCACAGTATAATTGCCGCATTAGTTTTTCATGGACAGTGAGATCCGCTTCCTCCGGACATCCACCTCCAGCACCCGGACCCGGACCTTTTGGCGGACCCTGACGATTTCGCCGGGGTCTTTGACAAAGCGGTCTGCCAGCTGGCTGATATGCACCAGGCCGTCCTGGTGGACGCCCACATCCACAAAGGCGCCAAAGGCAGTTACATTGGTGACGATGCCCGGCAGCCGCATCCCGGGAACAAGATCCGTGATCTCCTGGACCGTGTCGTCAAAGGCAAAGGACTGGAAGGCCTGTCTCGGGTCCCGGCCCGGGCTTGCCAGTTCCCTGAGGATGTCTTTCAGGGTGGGCAGTCCCCTGTCCGCCGTGACATACGGGGTCAGGTCAACGCCTTTAACCTGCCCGGCATTGCCTATAACGGTGTTGATATCCCATTTCCGGTCCCTGGCAATGGTTTTGACGATATCGTAGGACTCCGGGTGGATACCGGAGTTGTCCAGGGGATTTTTTGCGTTTTTAATCCTTAGAAATCCGGCGGCCTGTTCAAAGGCCTTGGGACCCAGCCTGGGCACCTTAAGCAATTGGCGGCGGCTGGCAAAGGGGCCGTTTTCATCTCTATGGGCCACAAGGTTCCCGGCAATGGTCTTGTTCAGCCCGGACACCTGGGAGAGCAGCTCCTTTGATGCGGTATTCACCTCAACCCCCACCTGGTTGACGCAGCTTTTCACCACATCGTCCAGGCTGTTTCTCAGCAGTTTCTGGTCCACGTCATGCTGGTATTGTCCAACCCCGATGGATTTGGGATCAAGTTTCACAAGCTCTGCCAGGGGATCCATGAGGCGGCGGCCTATGGATACGGCACCCCTCACTGTAATATCCTTATCCGGGAACTCCTCCCTGGCGCAGTCTGAGGCAGAATAGACAGAGGCCCCGCTTTCATCGGTCATCACGACCTCAAGGGTCCTGCTGTCCAGGCTCTCCTTTATCATCTCCCGGACAAGGGTTTCGGTTTCCCTGCCCGCAGTGCCGTTTCCGATGGCAACGGCCTGGATATCGTAGTGGTTTACCAGCTCAGCCATCAGGGCTTTTGCCTTGTCCGGCTGGTGGACATAGACAAGATCATCGTGCACCAGCCGGCCCTGGGCATTGAGACAGACCACCTTGCACCCGGTCCTGAAACCGGGATCCACGGCCATTACCCTCTTTTCCCCCAGGGGCGGGGACAGGAGCAGTTCCCGCAGGTTCTTTGCAAACACGTCAATGGCAAGGGTGTCGGCTCCGGTCTTCAGCAGGGCCATGCTCTCTTTTTCTATTGATTTGGACAGCAGCCGCTTATACCCGTCCCTGACCGCCTCCAGCATCTGTTCACGGATGTCCGCACTTGTCTTTGACGGGTGCCTCAGGCAGAACCGGCCCACCAGTTTCAGGGCCCGGTCCTCATCAGGCAGCACATGGACCGTCAGCAGCCCCTCTTTCTGCCCCCTGAACATGGCCAGGACCCTGTGGGAGGGAGCCTTAAAAGCCGGTTCGGCCCAGTCAAAATAATCCCTGAACTTGGCTGCTTCCTCCTGCTTTGCCTTTTTAACCCTGGACCGGATCACGGCCCTTTCCGCAAACAGGGTCCGCATCGCCCCCCGGATCTCGGGATCCTGGGCCAATTGTTCTGCAATAATATCCCGTGCCCCTGCCAGGGCAGCGCCGGCATCGGGTATCTCCTTTTCCGGATCAACATACCTGGCGGCCTCGGCCTGCAGGTTCCCGCGGGCCTGGGCCCTGATAAATCCGGCCAGCGGCTCCAGGCCCCGTTCAAGGGCTTTTGTGGCCCGGGTCTGTTTCCTGGGCCTGTATCTCTCATAGAGATCTTCAAGTTCACTCAGGCTCCGGGTTTTTCCGACTGCCGCAGAAAGTTCAGGGGTCAGCAGTTCCCGCTCGGCCAGGGATTTCAGGATGGCTTCCTTTCTGGCGGTAAAGGCTTTCAGCACCTCAAGCCGGTCCCGGATATCTGCAATGGCCACCTCGTCCAGCGATCCGGTTCTCTCTTTTCTGTACCTGGCAATAAACCAGATGGTCGCCCCTTCATCCAGAAGGGAAACCACCGCCTCAACCTGTTTTTTGTTCAGCCCTGTTTCCCGGCTGATATTCAGTGCAGCATCCATGGGGTCTACCTACCCCAGACATCTTCCCAGGTCAAGAAAAAGCAGGCTGTCATTTTTTTAAGGCTTTTTTCACTCTTTTTTCCCTTTCTTGATCTGGATCAAGGTTTGCACGGTTCAACTCTCCTATGATGTCCCACAAAGTGGCACAAAAAAAATCAACCCGCAAAGGAGAGACCATGAAGAAAAAAGATATCTCAAGACGCAACTTTCTGAAAAAAAGCACACTGGCTGTCACCGGTTCCGCCCTGCTCCCGTCCATCCTCGGTTCTAAAAACGTATTTGCAAAAGATGCTGGCAAGCAGAAGATGTTCTGCTACCAGTGCGAGCAGACCATGGGCGGCAAAGGCTGCACCAGAATCGGTGTCTGCGGCAAAACCCCGGAAGTAGCCGCCCTCCAGGACCTCCTGGTTCACACCCTCAAGGGTCTTTCCATTGCTGCTGTTGAAGGCCGCAAAGCCGGGATCTCCGACCTTGAAACCAACCGCTTTACCTGTATGGCCATGTTCTCCACCCTCACCAATGTTGAATTTGATCCCTACAGGTTTGAAGACCTGCTCCAGGAAAGCGTGGCCCGCCGGAACACCATGATCCAGAAGGTCCATGCAGCAGGCGGCAAAGTGCCGGTCACAAGCGATGCCGTCACCCTGAAACTCAAACCCAGCCTGGACGGCATGGTTGCCCAGGGCCGGGAATACGGCCTTTTCTCAGACAAGGATGTGGATCCTGATATCCGCTCACTCCAGCATCTCCTGCTCTTCGGCATCAAGGGTATGGCAGCCTACACCGACCATGCAGCAGAGCACGAACAGGAAGACGAAGGCAACTACGAATACGTCCATCGCGGACTGGCTGCCCTGGAAGACAAGAGCCTGGGCGCCAACGAACTCCTGGCCCTGGTGCTTGAATGCGGCGAGAAAAACCTCCGCGCCATGGAACTGCTCAGCCTGGGCAACACAAATGCCTACGGCAAGCCCGTTCCCACCAAGGTTCCCCTTGGCGCTAAAAAAGGCAAAGCCATTCTGGTCTCCGGCCATGACCTCATCGACCTTGAAGCCGTTCTCAAAGCCAGTGCAGGCAAAGATATCACCGTCTACACCCACGGCGAGATGCTGCCTTCCCACGGCTATCCCAAACTCAAGGAAAGATTCCCCCATTTTTACGGCCACTACGGCACAGCCTGGCAGAACCAGAGAAAGGAATTTAATAAATTCCCCGGTGCCATCCTCATGACCTCCAATTGTATCCAGAAACCCAAGGTCAGCTATAAGAAAAACATTTTCACCACCGGCACCGTGGGCTGGCCCGGGGTTTCCCATGTGAAC
>JAKSAX010000150.1 GCA_022361395.1 Desulfobacterales bacterium
CGCAAGCAAGAGAAGAATGAACAACGTCAATTAGAACTGGATTTTAAATAGCCCCAACGGGGCTTTCCTCACGTAAACGCCCCCTTTGAGGGGGCTTCCTGAGGCCACCCGCTATGCGGGTGGAGATTCACTCTATCTTTTGAATGATGGCCTCAACCGCTTTTTCGGCACTGGCCCCGAAAAGGGTATCGATTTCAACCAGGTTTAAGTATTTATCGTCCCAGGTTATATTTTCACTCTCAAGAATCCAGTCTTTCAACCGGGTGTACTTCCCGCCCAGGGCCTTGATTTTTTTGAGCAGGGTAACCTCTTTGGAAGATTTAAAAGCGACATTCAGCGACAATATGTACTCAATGGTATTGGGATTGGAGGGAGAAGCGGAAATAATGGGAATGACCATGATACTCCTGTTGTCCTTCCTTCCCTTGCCAATGTAGACATTACCTTCCCGGACAATGATATTCTTGGTGCCTTTGAGCCGGTGGTCCTTTTCCACCCGGGAGGTCTCGTTAACCAGAGATCCGGTTTTGGAGATTACCTCAATCCGGGTCTCATCGGTCACCTCGCCCAGGAGGTTAAGGCCGGAGACCCTGTAAAGCAGTGCACCGTTAACCCTTGAGATGATTTCCTGAAGGTTTTTTATAACCAATACGTTTTTATTGGTTAACTGAGAAATCTGGATTTCGTGGTGGTTCAGGGCATCAAATACTAAACCTTCAAAGGTTTCACTGATCCGGCTGGTGCCCACTGTCACAGTTTTGGCCTGGTGTTTTATGGCATCCACCGGCCGGGCCATGGTATTGATGGCATGGTTCATATTGTCAAAAAAGGTTGACAGCATGTTGGACGGGGTCCCTTTGATGCCGAAATCAATTTCAAAGTCGGATACAGGCAGCCTGCCGGACAGGTACTTTAAAAGCAGGGTGATATTGGCAATGGTATCAAGCCCAATGGCTGAAGGGAATCCGCCATCCCTGCGTTTTTGTGAAAAGTCGTTGTAGAAGGCTGCTATTTTTTCCCTGAATGTGTTTTCCAGCAGCACCTCGTATGCGTCGTGCCCCTTTTGCCGGTATTCATCCAGAGTGTCCTGGATCCGGGTTCTGGCATCATACATGAACCGTGAACTTTCATTGATGGCCAGGGCGGCATAATATCCCCAGATGTGTCCCACAAGGGTATTGAGAACAGGGGCCAGATGCTCCTGAATTTCCGGGATTTTGAATATATCTTTTGCATAAAGGTCAAACCTGTTTTCCCCCTGGGTTGTAATCACTATAGGGCAGGCTTTGTGGGCATGGAAGATGGCCGTATCCTTGATGATGTCTCCCAGCACGCTCTCCCTGGTGCCTGCTGCACAGACAATGATCAGGGGTTCCGATGACAGGTCAATATGCTTTTTATCCTCAACAAAGTCCGAAGAGATGGTCTTGTAACAGAGTTCGGATAGTTTGATCCGTATCTCATCTGCTGAGGTTTTGTTGGCCCCGGACCCGACTGTGGCCCAATAGTTTTTGGTCACGGCCCGCCGGTCTGCGGACGATTTAATGGCGGGTTTCATATCCAGAACAGCCTGCATCTTATCGGGCAGTCCGGTGAGGGTCTGAATCTGCTCAGAAATAAACTCCGGTGGCCTGGCATTTAAGATCGCCGTCAGGTGAAGGCCGAGAACCGCCCCTGCCGTGAGCTGGGAGTAAAACGCCTTGGTTGATGCCACTGACATTTCAATATCCCGGCCGGAACTGG
The DNA here is from genome assembly GCA_022361395.1 of Desulfobacterales bacterium. Lineage (GTDB taxonomy): Bacteria > Desulfobacterota > Desulfobacteria > Desulfobacterales > Desulfobacteraceae > Desulfobacter. Next base: position 1,744 of record JAKSAX010000150.1, read on the forward strand.
TATAAAGCACCCCATCGGTTTTAAAGGTAAGGTCGGAGTCCCTCCGGTTGACAATGGCCAGGGCTTTGGCGCCGCACCCCTTGATCATGTCCACGGTCCGGTTGGTATCCGTGGTTGTGCCGGACTGGCTGATGGCCACCACAAGCGTATCTGCCATGGTATCTTTGCATTCGCCGTTGCCGACGATACAAAAGCCGGAAAGTTCGGAAGATTTTGAGGCCCTGATGTCCACAGGTATATCACCGAGATAGTAGGTCAAAAGGTCTGCACACCCCTGGGCGGCAATACCTGCTGTACCTTGGCCGATAAAGTAAATTCTTTTTATTTTGCCTGTTTTCAGATCTTTCTCAAGGCGTTCCGGAATAATGTTACGGTCAAGGCTGGTTTTAAGAAGCCTTGAATCCGGATCCTGTTTGAATTTATTTTCAAGGGTTTTTTCCACCGAAAGAGGGGATTCTGAAATTTCCTTGAGAAAATAATGGGGAAATTCCTGGCGGTCAATATCCCTTGACGTGATCTGGCTGTTCAATACATCCTCAGGTCCGAGATCTATGGGGTGATTGTCATAGTAAAAAGACCGGATACCTTCAATTCCGCCGGCAGAGTGCTGATCAAGGATGACGATCTGCCCTTTTTCCTCTCCGTTGAGTTTGATATATGTCTGTGTCTCTTCCACCACCCCGTAAAGTTCCGATGCGGCAATGTAATGGTCCGGGGCAATGCCCACGAAAATGGCCTGGCCGCTCCCCTTCTGGGCCAGGAATAATTTGCCGGGCGCCAGGTCCGAATGCATGCTTATGGCATGTGATCCGTGAAATTCGTTTACAGCCAGCCGAAACGCCTCCTCAATGGGAGCGCCCAGTTTCAGGTGATGTTCGATTTGAAGGGGGATCAGCTTTGTATCCGTGTTGATGCTTGAATGGATCTTATCATACCTGGCCTCATACTCTGTCTTGAGTTCCAGGTAGTTGTCAATATCCCCGTTAAGGCATACATGGATAATACCGGAGGTTTTCATCTCCTTGTCTGTGGGAGTATTATCCACCGGGTGGCAGTTGGCTTCCGTTATATCGCCTACAGAGGCCCATCTTGTATGCGCGGATACAGAGTTTGATTCAAGTTTGAAACCTGCCAGGTGCCGAAGCAGGTGGTCGTTTTTGATCTGACTCCTTATAAAGGCGATATTGTCACCCAGGGCACCGATCTCAGCTGCAAACTTGTATACAAAAGAAATGGTCTGCAGGCACCCTTTATCCCGGCCTGTGGTTTCATTAATGGTAATGCTGTTGTTGGCCAGTACCAGGTGGTTGGTTCTTTTTTTCAGGGAATCGGTCAAACCCGCTTTATCCAGGGTGTGACGGAAACGTTGGAATTCCTCGTCCGGCAGGGTGCACATTACTGAAATGCCCGCTGAGTCCCGGCCGCGGACTTCCAGGCGGTCAATGCTGTTTAGAACGGCATTAATGCGCTTGAAGATTCTTATTCCAGGCTGATGGGTTTCAGGGTTCTGAAGTGTGGTCAGATTCCGGATGGCAACTATATTTTCCAGTATCTCTTTTTTCAGACACCAGGCAACGTCTTTCAGTTTGTCCAGGCGGCCGGAAACAAGGTCCACATCTGCGGCTGACAGGTTTGATGTCAATGTTTTAAACCGGTGCTGCTCTTCCCGTATAAACAGGTCGAGAGTCCTGATAATCTTTATTAACGAATCCTCCTGGTCCGGATCCAGATAGAGTGCTGTAAAAATGCTTTCTTGCTTCAGTCCCTGTGCGGCTGCACACAGGGATGTGAGAATGGGTTCCCCGCCCAGGTATTCTTCCGTCAGGATGAGGTCCGCCGGCCCCTCAACCGGCAGCCGGGCTGCAGAAAGGGTGTCAATCAGATGTGGAATTTCTGTCAGGTCACAGGGCTTTTCTGTGGATCTGCCTTTAAAGGCAACAAAAGCGGAAATTCCGCATCTCAAGATATTGGGGTGATCCGGAAAAAAAATAAGACTATTGTCGCTGGCCCGGGAAAGGGATTTGCCAACTTCAATTTTCAATGTCGCCAGATTACGGATTAAATTTAGGGATCGCGCAAAAATAACTTCACCTAATCTGTTTATAAAAACCCTTAAAACATTGGGTATTTTGCAAACAGAATGTGAACTAATTCTTACGCGATCCCTTAATATTGTTTTTCCTGATCTCATTAAATTTCTCCACCTGTTTTTGAGGGGTTTCAGGTTCTTCTGTTTACAACTATTTATTTTTTTGCGCCGGAGACCGGACTGAAATACGTTTTCAGCATGTTCCTGGCATGGGTACTGGCCCGGGTGCCGATGTATTTACGATGCCCGACAACAACGGCAACCACCAGGGCGCGTTTCATGTTTTTTTCTGCCCCGAAGCCGGTAAACCAATCGTATTTGACCGTGCGCTCTTTATTGTAAAGTGAACCTGTCTTACCGCCTAACGTCAATTTGGACAATACCCTGTCCCTGGAAAATCCCCTGAATGACTTCCTGGCAGTTCCGCTGGAAATGGTTTTTTTCATGATCCTGATCATTTCCCCGGCGGATTTTTGAGCAATAGGGGTCTTATAGACTTCTTTACGGCTTTTGTAAATCAAATCCTGGTCTGATGACTCAATATCAGCCACCAGGCGGGGAACCAGGGCACTTCCCCGGTTAAGAATGGCTGAGACCATCATTGTGGCGAATACAGGAGAAATTTCAGTCTGACGGTTAAATCCGCACCCCAGTTCTGCCAGGTGGTAGTCGCTCTCTGTTACACTGAAACGGCTGGCCGAAAAGTCAAAATCCGTGTCCGGATTCTGATTGAACCCGAATTTGTGGGCATAGGTGTTGAGTTTGTCCCGCCCCAGGTAAAGCTGGCCGATTTTTCCGAATACCGGGTTGATTGAGTCGGCAAACGCTTTACCCAGGGTTACGCGTGTGGTGTATTTGTTTCGTTTGTCCGTAAGCTGGCGCTTATATAAGGTATATTTATTCCCGTTAAAGAAAAGCGGGGTCCCGGCCGTATACCCAAGGGCATCCACTGCGGCGGCAGCGGAGACAATTTTAAAGATACTTGCCGCCGGATAGTCCGAGGCCGTAACCGGATTTGCACCGGGATTGTCAAGATCAAAGCCGGCCATGGCTTTTATGAATCCGGTGTTATTGTCAAGGGCAACCATGGCAATGCGCTGGGGCTTGCCCCGGGTTAAGGTTTTCAGGCGGGCCAGGGTTGCGTTCAGGCTGGCCTGAAGCCGGGTGTCCAGCCGGGTGCGGACAGTATAGCTTTCAGAGGGAGTATCTACAAAGAAGATATCCTTCCCGGCATTTATAAATGCCGTATCCCGGAGGAGTTTACGCAGAGCCGGCTTTGACAGGGTAACCTTTGTCTTAGACGGCTCACTTTTTAATTCGGGCGCCGACGGCCCTGTTTTTTTGGTCAGGGTCAGATCGAGATTAAAAAGGTAAACACCGCCGATAATCAAACCTGTTATAAGGCCGATTAACGTGACAACCCTTGTGGAACTCCTCAGAAGCGTTCTCTTTCGCCGTTCAAGAATAAAGTCGGACTGGTGCTGGCGCCAGGAATTTTCTTTTTTAAATGTATACAAACAACTATCCGTTGGTTTATCTGTTGGTCTGATTTGTTTTCCGGAACCCTTGCCGCCTTACTTGACCGGGTTACCCGGCAATGGGGTGCTGTCAAACCCTGACAGGATCAGATTCTTTTTCTTGCTGGCTGCCAGAATCATACCCTGGGATACCTCGCCCATCAGCTTGGCCTCTTTGAGGTTGGCCACAACAATCACCTCTTTCCCCACCACCTGGTCCGGTGTGTAGCTCTTACCAATTCCTGCAACAATCTGCCTGGTTTCGGCGCCGAGATCCACCTGGAGCTTGAGCAGCTTATTGGAGTTTTCGATTTTTTCCGCAGAAAGGACAACGCCTGCCCTGAGATCGATTTTGGAAAAGTCATCAATGGTGATCTCTTCTTTCAGCGCCGGTTTAAACGGTTTGGCTTTGGGTTTCGGTTTTTCTTTTTTAACCTCAATTCTTGGAAAGAGAATATCAGGTTTTTCAAGTGTGATTCCCGCCGGGATCTGGTTCCAGGGACGAATTTGCTCAAGGCTGGCAAATCCGGCTTCAGGCAGCGCCAATCCCAGGGCTGTTGTCATTTTGCGGCTGGTTTCCGGTATAACGGGAAAGACCAGTCCGGCCACGGTGCGCAATCCTTCAAGCAGTTGATAGAGCACCTCTCCCAGTGCCGGTTTGTTTTTTTCATCTTTGGCCAGGGTCCAGGGTTCGTTGGTGTCAATATATTTATTCATGGTTGAAATGAACTCCCAGACCGCAATCAACCCCTGGTGGAATTTGTATGATGCCATGGCCTGTGCATAGCCTGCTATGGCTTTTGCCGCATCTTCCTCAAGACTGTACCGGGCAGACAGGTTCGGATCAGACCCCATGACCCGGCCTTTGAAATACCTGTGGTTCATGGACAATACCCTTGAGAAAAGGTTGCCCAGGTCATTGGCAAGATCGGAGTTGATTCTTGAGGCAATGGCATCTTCGGTAAAATTGGCATCCAGGCCGAACACCATTTCCCGCATAAGGAAATACCGGAATGCATCAACCCCGTATTCTCCGGCAACTGCCACAGGATCCGTGACATTGCCAATGCTCTTTGACATTTTGCTTCCCTGGACATTCCAGAAGCCGTGAACATTCAGACCGTTGTATATCGGCATTCCTGCGGCCTTGAGCATGATGGGCCAGTATATACCGTGGGGTTTGATGATATCCTTGGCCACAAAATGCCGGGTGGTAGGCCAAAAGGTCTTGTACCGGTCTCCGTCCGGATAACCCAGGGCGGTTACATAGTTGACCAGGGCGTCAAACCAGACATAGGTAACATAATTCTCGTCAAAGGGCAGGGTAATCCCCCAGGTCAGCCGGGTCTTGGGCCTGGAAATACAGAGATCCTCCAGGGGCTCTTTTAGAAAGGAGAGGATTTCATTCTTGTACTGCTCCGGTTGAATGAAGTCCGGGTTTGACTTGATGTGGTCTATGAGCCATTCCTGATATTTGCTCATTTTGAAAAAATAGTTGGACTCTTTAATGGTTTCAGGCGCAACCCCGTGGTCCGGACACTTGCCTTCAACCAGTTCCCTTTCCTGGTAAAACCGTTCGCAGCCAAAACAATACAGGCCTTCATAACTGGAGAAATAAATATCCCCGCTGTCATGGATTTTGGTTAATATGGTTTTGACAACCTCAATATGATCCGGATCCGTGGTTCGGATAAACCGGTTGTTTTCAACCTGAAGCAGAGGAAGCAGGTCCTGGAACAACCGGGAAATTTTATCTGCATAGGCTTTGGGTGATGTCTTTTCCTTTTCCGCAGCCTGAACTATTTTATCCCCGTGTTCATCCGTGCCGGTGAGAAAGAAGGTGTCAATCCCTTCCATTTTTTTGAACCGTGTGGATACATCAGCTGCAATGGAGGTATAGGCATGCCCCAGATGGGGCTTGGCATTTACATAATAGATAGGGGTTGTATAGAATTGGTGAGTCATTTTTTTCGGCGTCCTGTTGTCTTCTTTTTCAATTGTTTTAGAGGCACTTCCACTTCTGTCCTGTCTTCCATTCGAACCGTAATGCTTTCCTTGAGCACATTCTGACGGACGACTTTTCCCTTGCCTGCTTCAATGGTAATCGGCTTGCCCAGCTTCGGCATTCTTTTTTTGCAATGTTTATAGGTTTTATTTTCAAAGGTCAGGCAGCACATCAGGCGGCCGCAGACCCCGGAGATTTTCGTGGGGTTTAAAGAGAGCCCCTGCTCTTTGGCCATTTTTATGGAAACCGGTTCAAAAGACTGCATAAAAGAGGAGCAGCAAAGTTCTCTGCCGCATTTTCCCACCCCGCCGCAGTGTTTTGACAGATTCCTTATACCCACCTGCCGCATTTCAATACGGATACTGTACTCTTTAACCAGCAGTTTGATCAGTTCCCTGAAATCGATCCGGCCGTCTGCCGTATAAAAAAAGGTGAGTTTGTTGCGGTCAAAGGTGCTTTCCACACTGAACAGATTCATCAAAAGTCCTAGGTCATTGATACAGCTGATACAGAAGTCAAACGCCCTTTTTTCAAGCTGTTTCAGTTCGTCCCGTTTAATAAAATCTTCTTTGGTGGCAAGGCGGACAATACTTTTGAATTTTTTGTCGCCCCCTTCCACCTCTTTGGGAAGTCTGGCAACGGTTCCAAAGCCCAGGCCCTGCTCGGTCTCAACGATGACGCGGTCTCCTAAGTTCAGGACAAAGGCACCGCTTTTAAAATCATATATTTTTCCAGCTGTTTTGAATTTAACACCAGCCACTTTGATCATATCTGCGTCAATCCCTTAGGTAATGACAATTTCAGGAAAAAGCGATCCAGGGTTAGCCTGGGGCCGCTGTTGGAGTCCAGCCTTTTTTCTGTTTCATAAAGGGCTTTCAGCCATTCAAGAAATGTCGGGTAAACATATATCTGACTAATATCTTTAAATGCGTCAAAAAAATCAAGGTTAACTATAAGATTCGGATCGTACCTGAATATGCATAAATCCCTTAAAACTGTACGCACAACAGCAATTGCATCGGAAATGCAATGGGGATCTGCAGATAATTTTTGTGAGATGGCAAGTCCTTTTCTACTGCTTTGGAGGGCCTTGTCCCTGATCAACCCGAGGATTTCATTGATGAGCCAGGTTCTCAGCCTCAGCCATTCAGATGTGTCCGGAGCACCATCTCCGGCACATGCTATAGCATAAGACAAGTCATTTCCTATTGTCCTTGATACAATATGGGCAGTCTGAGAGGAGATTCCATGCTGTGTGGTCAGGATTTCCCGGATCCGGTCAGCAGAGAGAGGAAAAAATTTAAAAAGACGGCATCTGGACAATATAGTCGGCAGCAACGGGGAGGTACTGACAGTGGCCAAAACGAAAAAGGTGTTATCCGGCGGCTCTTCCAGAACTTTGAGAAGCGCATTCTGGGCCTGGATGTTCATCAGATCCGCCTGCTCTATCAATACCATCCGGTGGCTTGCCTCATTGGGCCTGGAAGCAATTAACCGTCCCATTTCTCTGACCTGGGAAATGGAAATGTTTTTTTTATTCTCCTCCGGACCAAGGCAAATCATATCCGGGTGCATACCTGCATCAATCTTTTTACAAGACGGGCACAGGGAACATGACCGGTCCGTACCTTCAGTGCAATTGCAACACTTTGCAAACTCAAATGCCGCTTCTTTTTTCCCGGTGCCCGAAGCACCGGAAAAAAGAAGGGCATTTGGAATTCTGCCATTCTGAATGATTATTGTTAATTCAGATAAGGGTGTAGATCTCAAACCAGTAGGTAGGATGGTTTTGGATCGGGCAGGCTTCTGATCAAGATTCGGCATCCTGTGATCAATCGAAAATGTCTAATAATCGACCCGCTCTTTAAGTTCCTTGCCGCATTTGAAAAACGGAAGCCGTTTCGGGGGGATTTCAACTTTTTGTCCTGTTTTGGGGTTTCTGCCCACGTAGCTTTTATACTCTTTGATATGAAAACTGCACAGTCCCCGGATTTCAACGCGTTCTCCCTTTACAAACGAGTCCGCAAGAGAGTCGAAAAAAATTTTAATAACTTCAGCAGCCTCAGCTTTGGTAAGGTCTGCTCTGTCCTTTAAAGTGGAAATTAATTCAAGTTTATTCATAGAACCTCAAAAACATTTTAAACAGATGATAATTTTGTCAGGGTTTTAATTAAAATTCAATAAAAAGTCAAGGAGTTATGATAAAAGATTCGGTATTTTTTCCACATTGTCCGAATCCACTTCCAAACCGGCATATTGGCCCAGAAGGTCGATTTTGACAATGACCCTGCCCTGGCCCTTGTACTGATAAAATTCTCCTTTTAATCCGGCCATGGGGCCTTCCAGTATCATCACAGGATCTCCTTTCTCCAATTGAACGATCGTTCCGGTAATCAGATCCTGGCCGGCAGAGGTCAGCAGCTTTAAAGAGGCGATCTGGCTTTCCGGAATCGGCACAGGCCCCTGGGAGTTTCCAAGCAGTCTCACCGCTCCCGTGGTCTTCAGGATCTGGAGATGGTCTGCAGAGGCCCTGGTTGATTTGACAAAGAGATATCCCGGAAATAAGGGAAACTCAACCATCAGTTTTCTGTCTTTTCTTTTGCTCGGCCTCCGCATTTTAGGAAGAAATGCGTCAATTTTTTTTTGGCAGATTTTGGTATATACGGTCTGTTCAAAATTGCTCCGTGTCAGGAGAGCGAACCATTGAAGCGTCTTTGTCATTTGCTGCCGAATTCTCCTATCCCGTTCAGGGTGACCATGAAAGCGATGGTCCTTTCTGCCGATTCATCCTTGAGTTCCAACTTAAGTCCCCAGCATTGTTTTTCCACTTCGATACCGGTTCGGGTCTCTATGGTGGTATCATCTTCAAGGTCACTCTCAAACGAGTAGTATGCCATAAGATAGCTTGTGATCCGGGCATTAAACCGTGTTAACCAGGTATGAGTGGTGCTGCCCTTTGTATATCTGTATGATGTATAAATGCTGTCTCCACGGTTATCGCGCAGGGTGACGCCCACTTTAATTTCTGTAAAGTGTTGATTATATGGATCCAGCGCAATGTCCCCATCGCTGCTCAGATAATGAAAAGGGTTGAGTTCATATTTTAATTTCAGATCTTGCCAAGGTTTTTCAGGTGCATCAACGGCATCTTTATCCCAATCGAAAAGATAGTTCTGATAAAGCCTGAACCAAGCCAGTTCTTTATATTGATTACTCACTGTTCCATCTGCTTTGCGTCCCTTTTTTCTTGAGGTAATGGTATTGGTTAGTGACCATTGGATTAAGTTCAGCTGGTCAATATCATCAATATCATCAAAATAAGGCAGATCGTCTTGGTCCTCTTCCGGTAGGTATTTATACTCTAGTTTCGGGACAATTTCATGCTTGATTTTTTCTGCAAAGCTATTGTTAAGATTAAAAATTCTGTTAAGACTAGTTGAAAGTTGTGCACCGAAATCGTACAATCCACGTGTGCGTATGTCTTTATCATTGCCGTAATTATCAGTAAAATTTTCGGTATCCCATATCGTTCCCCGGGCACCAAGATACGGTTCAAAGAAAAATGATTTTCCTAAATTTGTGGGGTAAAAGAATCTTGAATAAAAATCAGCCCTTTGACCGTTCACTTTCGGCGTTGACGAACTTGGGTTCGGATCCTGTCTGAAAAAATATCGATATTCAGAATCAAATCCATAGTAAAAATTTGATTCACCTATTTGCTGGCGTGCGCCATCAAATTCAATGCTCGGGAGTTGTTGTAAAGTGGTATCGTCTGAATTCTGTTGTCTGGCTACCACATTGTCATACCATAGGGCTTGGATATTGAGGTTATATTTCGACCAGCTCTTTGTGGCCAGTAAGCTGTTCTTTCGGGTTTTGTCCGTATATTCATCTAAACTGCGGCCAAACATGGTTTCAAAACCGGAATTGGTGTCATGATAGCCTGTGAAACCGTCTTTAAACTCCAGCAGGTAGTCGGAGTCACTTACAAAATCGATATCCAGCTTTGCATTGAACCCGTAAGGGAGTGCCTGGTCATGCTTCATCCTGAACCAGTAACGCTCATGGTTTGTCCGATCAATCGTTGAGCTATAGCCATAGTTGACATCCTGGGTGTCATCGGAGCCGTCACCGAGTTTATCATCGTCCAGGTAATCCACGATCATCATTCCTTTGGACTTGTCATCTAATACATAGCGGAACTCTCCTGATATTTTTGTTCCCCTGTCAGACATATGGTGTGCATAGACTGTTGCATCTGTACTCCGGGAGATAGCTATAAACAAAGGCTGTTCATACTCAAATCCCCGTTTGTCAGAAATTGATACTCTTGGAAACAGCAGGCCGGTCTGCCTTTTATTTTTCACAGGGAAAACAAGGTATGGGGAATAGACCACTGGTACCTTTTTTGCCCAGAGAGCCGTGTGGCTGGCAGTACCGTATCCTTCAATGGTTACTTCTATATCTTTACCTGTAATTTTCCAGTCCGGTGTGTCTCCGTTGCAGGTGGTTATGGTTCCTTTTTCTGCATCGTAGGTAAATTCTCCTGTTTTTCTTAGATTTTCCCCGGAAATATAATAGTTGTCTTCCTGGATAAATATGGTGCCCTTATTAATGGTGCCTTTTTCCGTGAGCAGGTTTATCTGCATGGCATTGCAGGTGATTGTATCACCGCCGGAGATAAAAAGGACATTTCCCTGGGCAAAGGCGTCCTTGGTCTTGTTTGAAAATTCTACATAGTCTGCTTCCAGCCGGGTCTGTCCTCCGGTGATAACGACATTGTCCTCTGCAACATATAATTCCCGCTCATTGTCATAGGTCACCATGAGTGCTGAGATATGCCAGGAGATCTCTTTGGGATTTTCCATTTTGGGCGTAGCAGCCCGGGCACAGGTAATGGCGAACAGGCATAAAAAAAGGGTAAACACCACTGTCAGCGGCAGGCTTTTTCGTGAAAACAAACGGTACATGGGCTTTCCACTTAATAAATTGCACATCATTAAAATTTACTGTATAAAGCCATTTTATAAGTTAAAAGTCAAGGATAATGGCTGAAAACATAATGGTTTGGACAGCCTGTGATGAAAGGAAAAAGATGACTGCCTCCATCATTGATTCAATCGGAAATACCCCGCTTGTTGAAATTAAAAAAATCAATCCTGTTGCCGGGGTAAAAATATTTGCCAAACTGGAATATATGAATCCGGGGGGGTCTATAAAGGACAGGGCGGCCCTGTATATGATCAACCAGGCTGAGATCTCGGGGGAGCTGACGCACGAAAAAACGGTGATTGAGGCAACCTCTGGAAACACCGGGATCGGACTTGCCATGATCTGTGCCATAAAGGGATATCGTATTGCATTGACCATGGCGGAAAATGCCAGTGAGGAGAGGATCCGGATTCTGAGGGCCAGGGGGGCTGATATCATTCTGACGCCAAAACACCTGGGGTCTGACGGCGCCATTGAAGAGGCTTACCGGCTGGCAAGGGAAAATCCGGGCAAATACTTTCTTACAGATCAGTATAACAATGAGGCCAACTGGATGGCCCATTACCATACCACCGGCCCTGAAATCCTTGAACAGACAGAGGGAACGCTTGCTTCGGTTGTAGCCACCGTCGGCACTTCAGGAACCCTTATGGGGCTTTCCAGGTACTTTAAGGAAAAAAATCCGGATGTCCGGATTGTCTGTGCAGAACCATACCTGGGGCACAAAATTCAGGGACTCAAGAACATGAAAGAATCCTATACCCCTGAAATATTTGATAAATCAATACTTGATGCAAGTGCTTACATTGATGATGAGACTGCCTTTGACACGGCCCGGCAACTGGCAAGGAAAGAAGGCCTTTTTGTGGGGATGAGTTCCGGTGCTGCCATGGCTGTGGCAATTCAGGAGGCCCGGCGGATTCAAAACGGGGTCGTGGTGGCCATTTTCCCGGATAGTGGTGAGCGCTATTTATCAACAGATCTTTTTTCCGTTAAAAAAAATGCCCATTTGAATATATACAATACCCTGACAAGGAGTAAAGAGGGGTTTGAGCCGTCCTCAGATGCCAGTATCGGTGTATACACCTGCGGTCCAACCATCCATCAAAGGCTGCACATCGGTCAGTTCAGGCGGTACGCCTTTACGGACCTTCTGGTCAGATATCTTGAGTACCAGCAATTTAAGGTAAATCATGTCATCAATGTGACGGATTATGATGATAAGACCATTGAAGGGGCAAGGGATGCAGGGCTTTCCCTTGATGAGTTTACCGGTCCTTATTTGGAAAGTTTTAAGTCTGACCTTGAACGGCTTGGGATGCGCAAGGCCCAGTCCGTGCCAAGGGTTTCCGATCATTTCCAGGAAATGACGGATATTGCAAGAGCTTTAGTCCATAAGAACCATGCCTATGAAAAGCTGCACTCTGTATATTTTGATCTCTCAAGCTTAAATGAATATGGTAGGCTTTCAAATGTAGATCTTGATAAGATCCGGCTAGGGGCCACAGTGGATCTGGATGAGTATGAAAAACAGAATCCAAGGGATTTTACCCTGCTCAAACGGGTCCGCCTGTCTGAATTGAAACAGGGTGTGGGGATCAAAACCGAATGGGGCAACGTAAGACCTTCGCTGCACCTCCAGTGTGCCGCCATTTCAATGAAGTACCTGGGTAATAATTTTGATATCCACACCGGCAGCAATGAGTTGATGTTTCCCCACCATGAAAATGAGATTGCAATTGCCAAAGCAGCCACAGGTGAGGATATAGCAAATATCTGGATGCATTGTCATCCTGTCCGGTATGACGGGTCACTGGGAGAGGAGGGCATAGGCGGCTTTACCGTGGATGCGCTTGCCGGCCGGGGCTGGGACCTGAAAACCATACGGTTCTGGCTTCTGTCCGCCCACTACCGGAAACCCCTGGTTCTGTCCAGGAAAAACCTGGAAGATGCCCGGTTCACCCTGTCAAAAATAAACCGGTGTATTGAAACCCTGGATGCTGTAACAGGCAGATCGGATAAGGAAGAGATCGAGCAAATTGCTTACGATATCCGGCAGGCAGTGATTTTGGCTATGGCTGACGATCTTAAGGTGCCGACAATGGTGTCGGGCCTGCTCTCCATTGTTAAAACCATAAACCGCCTGATCAGCCAGAATAAGGTGGGCAAAAGCGGGGCTTCAACATTGAGAGATTGTTTCAAAGAGGTAGACAATGTCTTAAATGTATTTGATTTCAGTAAAAAGATGGAATATTCCCAGGCCGTAAATACTCTTATTAAGGAACGCGAAGCAGCACGGCAGAAACGGGACTGGGAAACGGCGGATGAGATCCGTAAAAAATTAGATGCCATGGGCGTTTCCGTTCATGATAAAAAGGTATGACATAGATGAAAGATCTTTATTTTTTCCCCTTTACCCAAATGACAGAGGCCCAGGTTGAGATACTGACTTCATTTTTTCCCAGGGTCGGTTTTCTGAATCTGAATGTTCCTGCCGGGTCAAAGGGTACGGAGCAGGTGGAAACCGGTGAGTTGTTGCCGCTTTGCCTGCCGGTTGACAGGTACGCAGGCATAGATGCCAGGGTGCAGTCTTACCTGGACTGGGCCGGGCTTCATAAGGGAAATGAAAAAAATCTGAAATCCCTGATCAGAGATACGGCCTATTTCAGGGAGGATACCGGGTTGACAGCCATTCAGTCTCAGATTCGTTCAGGATCAGGGCAAAAGATCACTGAAACCGAAGGGGAGAGCAATTCACACAGGGACCCTTTGCTGTTTATGAAATTGGCAGAGATATGGGATATGGAAAACGAGACTATCCAAAGTGAATTAAAGGCTCTGGACGAAGGTAACTCCGCGCTGTTTGCCGAACTTAAAGGAGAGTCGGATATCCTGGCCCCGGTTGACGGAGCTTCCCGGAACGGAATGCCCGGGTTCGATCCCGGGGAAAACATGACGGAGGAGAGAGTGAGGGCCTGGGGGGAACTGGCCGGCGAGGCCGGGTTGTATGCCGAAGGCTGCGGGCCGCTAACGCTGGTTACGACCAGTCCGGCTGTTATGGACTATTTGGAGGCCAATGCGGATCAGGTGATAAATGGGCTTGACATTGAATCCATAAAAGTGCATGAAAATGGTTGTGCCCGCAAAGAGAGATGGCAACAGGAAGTGACAGATATCCTAGATGAAACCCTTTCAAGCAACGCACCCTCCGGGAAAGAATTGACAGATAACGCTGAATGCTGTGCCCTGTCAGGGCGGATTCGGTATTGTCTTTTATCCGGGGAAAAACTGGATAGAATATTTAAAATGCCGGGAAAACAGATTGGCAAACAGATTGCGGTCTGCCTGGTAAAACTAAACTCATAAAAAACTTGATTTTATCAAAAAATATGTTGTAAAAGCGTTTTTTAAATCAGGTATGAATTTAGAAAATGAGTTTATAAAATTGTACCACTTAATTTAAGGAGGCTATTAAAATGGCATTTAACCCGATTGTTGACGAATCAAAATGTGTTGGCTGTGAAGAATGTGTAGACGTTTGCCCTGTAGAAGTATTTGAAATGGAAGATGAAAAATCCGTTCCTGTCAATGCTGAAGAATGCATGGGCTGCGAAAGCTGCGTTGAAGTCTGTGAAGAAGACGCTATCGTAATCGAAGAAGACTAAGCCAGCGTTTTTGCAAGAAGATCATGCCGGGTCTGTTTTTCAGACCCGGCATTTTTATTTATTACACTTCCCCTGCAGTCCTGGTTTTCAAAGGAGGGGATAAATTGGTCAGATACACCCCTGCGATAACCAGCCCTGCACCTATCAGAATCTCACCGGATACGGATTCGTCCAGGATAAAATAGGACAAAGCCAGGGCACTGACCGGAACAAAATTTATAAACACACCGGATTTCACCGGACCTACCGTGTTAATACCCTGATAATACCAATAAAAACCAAGCACGGTTCCGAAAAAACCCAGATAAAAAAGGCTTGACCACTCGGCAGGCCCGTATCCCTGGATGAGGTCAAGACTTCCCCTTGTCAGGAAGGGAATCAAGAGCAGCAGGGTGCCTGCAACAGATGAGTAACAGACCGATACCAGCGGAGACAGGTTTTTCATTAAGGGTTTCCCAAGTATTGAATAGGATACCCACGAGAGAACACATCCAAAGATAGCCAGTTCTCCATTTCCAATGCCGGTCTTGAAAATCTGGGACAGGCTGCCGTCTGAGATAATGATTAAAGCCCCGGAAACCGACAGGAAAAGGCCGCAGATTTTTAACCGGGACAGTTTTTCCTTGAAAAAAACGGCTGAGGCCAGGCTGATAAATATCGGGTTGGTGGCGATGATCAGTGATGCCCTGTTTGCATTGATAAGGGAGAGGCCTTTGAAAAAAAGTATATTATAGGCAAATATACCCGTAAGGCCTGAGCAGAAAATGAACATGGCCTGACGGCCGTTGATGCCCGGAAACCCGCCTTCGGTTTTCCGTGTTAAAATGAGCAGGAAAAATGAGGCAATGGCAAAGCGTAAAAATGCGGCGGAATATGGGTCAACCGTTCCTGCAATTCCTCTGCCGGCAATAAAGGTCCCCCCCCAGAAAAAAGCGGTGAGTATGAGCTTAATATAAATCATCGGATTCACCTTTTTTCAAATAAAAAACTGACTATCTGTACAGACACCGGCTGAAAAGTCAAGGAAAAGCTCGGGGCAGTTGTTTTTTGACCTTTACATCCCGTTCCGGGATACGTATAAAATTAAAAAAGAAAACCAATATGATTCCTGAAAATAGAGGGCCGGATGTATCCTGTTTCAACCAAATATTTCAGTTCAAAGTCAATCTGCCAGGCACTGATTTCCGCCAGGCTGATTTCTGCAGACCAGGCTAGGGATATCCTGCGAAGGGAAAAGCAGATAAGGGAGCGGCTTCTGGGCAAGACCGGTCTTAAAGGAATGACGGGTGTGGACAGGAAAAAGGCCCTGGCGGGAATCTCATTTATCGACGTGGTTCTTCAGTTAAAAATAAACCGGATGGATCAGCCTGAAAAAATCATTGATGAGGATTTGGTTTATAAAACCCTGGCCGGATCCTGGAATATTCCCTATAAGAAAATCGATCCCCTGAAACTGGAGCTGAACCTGGTGACCGGGACCATCTCCAAATCCTTTGCATTAAGACACCTGTTACTCCCCCTGAAAATAGAGGCCGGCAAGCTTGTTGTGGCTACCCCTGACCCCTTTAATTACGAAGCCATGTCAGATGTGGAGCAGGTGGCCAAGCTGAAGGTTAAACCCATTGTCAGTTCGAAATCGGATATCCGGAAACTCATCAATGAGTTTTTCGGATTCCAATATTCCATATCGGCTGCTGAAGATCTTTTTGCCAAAAAAGGGGTGGAACTGGGTAATCTTGAGCAATTTGTCAGTCTGACCTCCATGGATGAGTTACCCTCCACAGACCAGCATATTGTCAATGCGGTAAATCATCTGTTTTCCTATGCCTTTGACCAGAAGGCCTCTGATATTCATATTGAGCCGAAGCGGGAAATCTGCCTTGTCCGGATGCGTATTGACGGTGCATTGCACACAGTGTACAAGCTGCCTAAAAAACTTCATAATGCAGTGGTCAGCCGTATAAAGACACTATCTGCCCTTGATATGGCTGAAAAGAGACGTCCCCAGGACGGCAGAATAAAAATGGCTAAGGACGAGACAGAGGTTGAGATCCGGGTGTCCACAATCCCGGTGGCGTTCGGGGAAAAAGTTGTGATGAGAATAATGGATCCGGACATCCTGTTCCAGGATCTTGAAATGCTCGGTTTTTTTGAAGACGATTTTGAAAAATATAAAAAACTGATCACCATGCCCTTCGGCATTGTACTGGTGACCGGACCCACGGGGTCGGGAAAGTCCACCACATTGTATTCAAGTCTGCGGATGCTCTCATCGCCTGAGGTAAATATTACCACCATTGAAGATCCCATAGAGATGATTCATGAGGAGTTCAATCAGATCGGGGTGCAGCCGGCAGTGAACGTGACCTTTGGATCTGTACTCAGAAATATCCTCCGCCAGGACCCGGATATTATTATGGTCGGTGAGATCAGGGACCTTGAAACGGCCCAGGCCGCTGTCCAGGCAGCACTTACAGGTCATCTGGTTTTATCCACCCTCCATACCAACGACTCTGTTTCCAGCATTTTCCGTCTTCTCGACCTTGGCATTCCGCCTTACCTGGTGCATTCCTCCCTCACCGGTATTGTGGCCCAGCGCCTGGTGCGCAAAATCTGTCCCCATTGTATCCAGGCCTTTGAGATGAAATCATCCGAACTTGCAGAGCTCGGCCTTTTTGTTCCGGGAGACGGGCCTTTTCAGCTTAAACACGGAAAAGGCTGTATTAAGTGCAGGAATACCGGATACCGCGGACGTACGGGGATATACGAGATACTGCCCTATACAGATGCCATGAAGCGGATGACCTCAAATGATGCCGATCTGGGAGAATTAAGGCAAAAGGCGGCTGAAGAAGGGCTGGTCGTGCTGAGGGAGAGCGGCATCAAGAAGATGCTCCAGGGGCAGACCACCTACCAGGAAATACTCAGGGTGACCTGGGATCAAGTCTAACCCGGATATCCGGGCTAACCTTCTTACTGAAGGAGAGTAAATCTTTGTACCAGGCGGGCAAATTTTCATTCAAGTCTTAATTCACCATGTCTCCCGGATGTATATCCCGCTTGGAAGAAAGAATCATGACGGTGGCGCTTATATCTTCAGTATGAAGAACGATGAGCCTGCCTGAGTTCAGAGGGTCGAGGACAATGGCATCCGCCCCGTCAAATGCAGATCTCTTCTCCTGTGTCTGGAAAACATCGTACATCTGCCCCGGCCGGATATCATCGTTCTTCCCTTTATCGATGAAGGCAATACGGTAATCATTGACCATCAGGGTGTTGTCTTCCGAGGAGATGATGACTGCATCAATGGGAGGCGGGGTTTCCTGAACCGGGAGCATGGGCTCCCTTTCATAAAAGGCCATGATCCTGTCGCCTACAGTGGCATCCTTGAACGAGGTGGTGATCAGGGCCTTTGCATATTGTTCTGTGGCTTCTAATACCTCTATTTCCGCCTTAATAATATGCTTGATACCTTTAAACCGTTTTTTGTTAAATTTTTTATTAACAGGTTCTGTTGTGAACACCTGATACCGTTCTTCCGGAACCAGGGCGCTGCCGGCGGCTGGTTTTATATAGATGATATCGTTGGCGGACATCATCAGGTTTCCGTCCCTTTCACGTATAATTGTTCCCAGGGAGTCGATTTCTTCTTCTTTGATGAATCCGATCCTGTCAATGGCCGTATAGTTGAATGTCGGTGTTATTTTTTGGGGAGCCTGGACGGTTTCCTGCTCGGGCGCCGCTTCTGCTGAACGGAATTTCTGCCGGGTGTCAGGTTTCAGATAGACCCGTATTTTATTCCCGGGGTAAATCCAATGGGGATTTTTAATATCTTTGTTCATCTCCCAGAGCCCGGGCCATTCCCACTGGGATTCATAAAATTTTTGAGACAGATCCCAGAGGGTATCTCCTTTTTGAATCGTATAGTAAAAGCCTGAATCTTCATTGATATCGAATACTTGCGGTTCCTGTTCCCCGGCTTCTACAAATGATGAGATAAAAAGCGCTATGAAAATCCATATGGGTATAATGCGTGTCTTTTGATAGGCCATGAGGTCCCCCTGATGCGTTGATCCCTTTGAAATCTTGACTTTATTTAATCTCCTGTTCTATAAAAAGTCAAGATTTGTTACGCCAATTACTAGAAACGGATAGAAAATGACAGAAATTGCAGACCTGTTCTTTGAGGTCAGGATGCTGAAGGACCTAAACCGGTCCGGTTATGCATTCCTGGGTGCGGGAAGAGAGAGTATTGCCGAGCACAGCTTTACCACCGCTTTTATCTGCTTTGCCATGTCCAGGATGGAATCCGGGGTTGACCGGGGAAAACTCATGGCCATGGCATTGGTTCACGATATTCCCGAGGCCAGAACCGGAGATCACAACTATGTGAATAAGCAATACAACATAGTGGATGAAGACAAAGCTGTTGCACATTTAACGGATGGCCAGGCATTTGGTCCCGACATCCGGGCACTGATTGATGAGTTTAACCGGGGTGAAACCCTGGAGGCAAAGCTGGCAAACGACGCAGACCAGCTCTCCTTTATCCTTGAGTTGAAAAAACTCAAGGATACGGGGGCAACCTCTCCGGAAGACTGGCTGCCCTATGTGCTTGGACGCCTGAAAACCGTCACCGGAAAACAAATGGCAAAAGAAATAATGGATACCCGGTGGGATGCGTGGTGGACCCGTGATTATTCTGAATAACCAGGTTTTCAATTCCCGTGGATCATAAGCCCATGGATGATAATACACTGCCGGATAATACACCGGTTTCCATTCTTTATATCGGCACCCGCATGCCGGAGGAAAGTCTGTCCCAGGACTCCGGAATTATTTTTAATGCCTGCACGGATGTGACAGCCGCTGTCGCCTCTGCCCATCGTCCGGATATCGTTCTTATGGATCCGTTTCCCTCAGGGGGCCGGTCTTTGGAAACAGCTGCAGAATGGTTGTCTGCCTTCAACAAAAAAAAGTTTCGATTCCCGCCTGCTCTTTTCATCATTGTTCCCCGGAATGCTGATCAGGCATCGGCTCTGGAATTCCTGGGGGCGGGGTTTGACGAAATCGTGGAGTTGCCTGTTTCCGCAAGGGAGATAAGGCTGCGGGCGGGGATTTACCTGGAGAAAAACTTAATCGAGCAGAAAATGTCCTCCGGTGAATCTTCACTGAAACGGGCCTTTGAGTATCTGGATCGTTTCAAGCTGGAGGTGAAGCAGCTGAAGACAGAGCTGATGGATGAGAAAAACAGCCTGAACGCCGCTCTGAAACAAGTTCAGCAGATGACTGATGAACGCCGCCGGTTGAAAGAGAGCCTGGCAGGGCTTAAGGAAAATCTCACCCTCAATATGGAAGGATTCGGACAGATCCTTTACAGTCTGATCCGCCGCCGGGTTGAAACCAACCAGGGCCATGGAGAGAGGGTAGCACGAATTGCGTCGTTTATTGCCAAAGAGCTGGGATATGATGAAAAAAAGTTGGATGATCTTCGAAAAGCTGCTATGCTCCATGAAGTCGGGCTTCTTTTCATGTCCGGCCCGCCCTGTAAAGCAAAGGCAGAAAAAAACGGAACAGAGGAAAAACCGGACATTAACGAATCAGCGGGCAGCGGACCAGCAGCTTATGACAAAACACTTATGTTGCAATATCCGGTGAAGGGAGCAGAACTCCTGGATCAATGTCCGGGATTTGAAGATTCTGCCCGGATCATCCGATCATTAAATGAATGGTCGGACGGTACGGGATATCCGGACGGATTAAAGCGCAGGTATATCCCCATGCCTTCCAGAATCCTGGCAGGGGCTGACGAATTGGAGAGCCTCAGAGACAGAAAGGATATCCGGGATACCGAATCCCTGTTAAAGGCGCTGGAAGAACTGGCCGGTGTCCGCCTGGACCCGGTCATTGTCGGGTGGCTTGAGAAGTATGTTGTGTCGCACCTGGGCGGGGATTCATTCAGGGTCAGAGGGGTTCGCGTTGAGCAGCTTGAGCCCGGGATGGAACTTGGTACGGCATTGTTTACAGCCACGGGAACAAAGCTGTTTACATCCAATACCGTGTTGACCCGTGAAGCGATTGATAAAATTATACAATACAACAGGGAGTACCCTGTGGATGAAACCGTTTATATAAAGGTTTAGAAAATGGATATTTCTTCGATTATCGGTGTTGTTTCCGGAATGGGTTTTGTGCTGGGGACGATCTTGCTGGGCGGCAGCATCATGATGTTTGTGAACATTCCCTCTGTTTTGATAGTTGTGGGCGGGACCATTGCAGCTGTCATGATTGCCTATCCGCTTTCCGATGTATTGAGCATGTTCAAAGTCGCCATTAAGGTGTTCATGTTTAAAATTGAAAAGCCCGAAGATATTATTGGCAATCTGGTGGAAATTTCAAATAAAGCCAGAAAGGGGGGATTGCTTTCCATTGAAGGGGATATTCAGACAACCCCTGACCCTTACCTTGCCCAGGCCCTTCAGATGACTGTGGATGGGGTTAAAACAGGGGATATTGCACAGATCATGCAGAAGAAGATGCAACTGACCAAAAAGGGGCTGGACACCGGGGCTCAGATTTTTTCCAACATGGGGGCCTATGCCCCTGCCTTTGGTATGATCGGTACCCTGATCGGCCTGGTGCAGATGCTGGCAAACCTGGACGATCCCTCTTCCATCGGTCCGAAAATGGCCGTGGCCATGATTACCACATTTTACGGTGCTGTGATGGCCAACCTCTTTTTTATCCCCATGAGTGATAAGCTAAGCGGGCGCAATGAAGAGGAAATTGTAAATATGAATATTATTTTCGAAGGAATTTTGTCCATCAGGGAAGGGGAGCATCCTAAACTCATGGAGGACAAACTTAAGGTTTACCTGGCAGAGTCAAAAGAAGAAGAAAAGAAATAATTAAAAAGAGACCCTAAACAGATGGCTGATGATACCGGCGCAGACAAAGAAGAGGAGATGAGCCTGGCCCCTCCGCCCGAGGAGGAGAAAAAGGACGACGGTGGCGGTGCCCCAGGATGGATGGCTACCTTTGCCGACCTGGTCACCCTTTTGATGTGCTTTTTTGTTCTATTGTTCGCCATGAGTACCACCCAGCAGGAAACCTATAAAGAGCTGGTGAAATCCCTGAGAAGTGCGCTGGGTGCCCAGGCCGTCCCTGAATCAGGTACCCGTGAAGGCCTGACCATGCATGCCGTGCCCTCTGAAGAACCTTCGGAAAACCAGCAGATTGACGAGTTGGGCGGGATGATTGAAAAAGAGCTGGAAGACATCGTGTCCGAGGTCAGGGAGCTGGTCCTGTTCAATAAGCTGGGGGGGGAGGTCAGCGTGACAAAAACAGAGGACGGCGTGGTCATCACCATGTCTGATCTCCTGTTGTTTGCCGAAGGCGGCACCAAACTGTCTCCAAAAGGGCTGGATATTCTTGAGAAAGTGGCAAGCGTATTATCCAAGCTGGCCTACCATGTTAAAATCAAAGGGCATACGGATTCTGAACCGATTTCATCAGCCCAGTATCCCTCAAACTGGGAGTTGTCCAGCGCCAGGGCCTCCACTGTTGTCCGCTTGCTGGTTAAAAACGGGGTTCCTCCCTATTATATTTCCGCGGAAGGCTATGCCCAGTATCACCCGGTGGCAACCAACGATACTGCCCAGGGCAGGGCAAGGAACCGCCGTGTGGAAATTGTTTATGAGCGGGACAGCATTGCCAGGCAGTTTGCAGATATGGCAAACCAATAGGCACTTCAGGGAGAGATAAAGACCGGTGTGTTGCCCGTCATTTAAGCCATAGGTCGGTTGACCCGGGCATCTTCCAGGGCAATTTCAAGTTCAGCCACACCGATCTCAGGCATTCCCAGGATATCTGCCTCCCTGGATGAAACAATTCCGGATAGATCCGTGGCCTCATCATTTTTTTCCATTTTATTGCATACCGCATTTGAAAGCCTTACGATCATTAGCAGCAGGTTTGTGCGGTCAAATTCCTCAGAATGGTGGTCCCTGGCAATGACACGGTATTGGTCCGGCAGATGCCATTTGGTCAGCAGGTTGTATCCCAGTGCCGCATGGAGGTTGCTCAGGATTTTATCGATGAGCTGGGGGGGCGGTTTGAACGGGGATGTCTTTGACTCCAGTATTTTTTCAATGGCTGTGAGCAGGTACAATTTTCCCATATCATGCAGGAGACCTGCAATAAATGCCTTTGGTACAATTTCCACCATTGCCAGGTACCGTGCAATCCATAACGAACCAATGGCACAGGATACGGAATGGGCCCAGAGTTTGTTCTGATAGGCACGGATCAGCGGGTTCCGGGATTTAAAATTCTGCTGATGAACTTCCTTCATAATGATATTGATCATTTCATTCTGGCCGAGTCGGACAACGGCGTCTTTTATTGTGTCAACATCACCAAGACCTTTGTAAAAAGGGGAATTCGCCGTTTTAAGGATCTGGGTGGTCAGGGTTGGGTCCATGCGGATCAACCGGGTGAGTATTCCAAAGTCAGGATCTTTTTTAACGGCCTCAGCCTGGATTTTAACGGCCTTTGGATTAAGTACCGGCAGGGAATCTTCTTTTTTAATCTGCTGCTTGATGATTTCTATGATGCTTGGTTTCTGTGGCATGGCTTATACGACTCCTAGCAACCGGTTAATCTCTGAAATGGGTCTCGGGGGGCTTAACCTGGGAATGCACCTGAAGGTCTCATCCAGGGTGGTTACACCTGTGGATACCTTTGACAGGGCGTCTTCCATCAGGGTGACAAGTCCTGTGGTTTCCAGTGCAATCCGCCTGAGTTCATAGCTGGACTGGCAGCTTAAGATGGCCTCTTTTATAAATTCATTGAGCACCAGCATTTCAAACACAGCTACCCGTCCTTTATAACCGGTGTGATTGCAAACCGGACATCCCCGGCCTTTTACCAGGTCGTATTTAGCCATTTCCTCCGGGCCGTATTCCAGCAGTTTCAAATCTGCGGGGGACGGCCTGTAATCTTCCTTGCAGTGGGGACAGATCCGCCGGAGCAGGCGCTGGGCCAGTACGCAGTTGACTGTGGACGCAATGAGAAAGGGTTCAATATCCATGTTCATCAGCCGGATCAGACCGCTGATGCTGTCTTCGGTATGAAATGAGGTCAGCACCTTATGACCGGTCAATGAGGCATGGACCGCCACACCGGCAGAGTAATTGTCCCTGATTTCACCAATCACAATAACATCCGGGTCCTGGCGGACCACATGGCGCAGGGTCTCTTCAAAGGTCCGGTTGATTCCCGCGTCAATGGAGCATTGTGAAATACCCTCCACAACATATTCCACAGGATCCTCAGCCGTTACAATACTGGTCTGGGGATTGCTGATATCTGAAACGCAGGAGTAGAGGGTGGTGGTCTTTCCGGATCCTGTGGGGCCTGTGATTATCATTACCCCGGATGGGGATTTTAACACATCTTCCCGGAAACGGTTCAGCATTTTAGGCTGCATTCCGATCCCGTCGATTTTTATAACCTGGTCAATCCTGTTCAGGATTCTTAATACTATTTTTTCACCAAAAACCGTGACGAAAAAAGATGTTCTCAGATCATAGGAGTTTCCCTGGTGGTGAAAAGACATCCGGCCGTCCTGGTGCCGTCTTTTTTCAGCAATATTGGCCTTGCACAGTATTTTTATCCTGGCCGAAACCATTGAAGCGGCGTTGATGGGAAACATCTTAAAGGGAACCAGAATGCCGTCAACCCGGAATCTGACCTGCAGACGCTCGTCAAAAGGCTCAATGTGAATATCGCTGGCACCCTGGTCAATGGCATTGGCGATAATGGAGTCCACTATGCCAATGGCGGTGTTTTCATCCACAACACCTTTGGTCTGGGCAGTGCCGCTGTCCAGGCGTTCAAGTTTTTTTTCAATCATATTGGGCGATGCGATGCCCATGATGAAGTTTTTACCGAACAGCTTTTGAGCCCCCTGGATGTCAGACTTGTTAAACGGGTCGGCAAAGGCGACCAGGGGTTTGTCGTTTGCCATGTGCACCGGTAAAAAATGGTTTGCGATGCACCATTTGATAGGGATGTTTTCCAGCAGTTTATTGTCCACATCCTGGATGGACAGGTCGATGAACGGAAAGCCAAGCTGGACGGAAAGTGCCTCAATAAAGGCACTTTCGCTCATATACTGGTTTTCAATGATGATCTGCCCCAGGCGTTTATTCTTCTGGTTTTTCTGGATACTCAGGGCCGCGTTGAGTTTTTCCTGGGGAAGATACCCGAATTCAACCATAAGATCGCCGATGCGAAGGGAAAGGTGGTTTTTGCGCAGTACGTCTTTAACCTTTTCCTCATCAATGTACTTCAGGTCTTTAAGGGTATCAAGAAGGGTTTTGCCCGGTGACAGCTTTGACTTGACCCGCATGGCATACTGGGCTTTTTTACTTGTCAGCAGGCCTTCTTTGATCAGCAGGGAAACAATCTCACCAGGGTTTGTGTCAAATTTATGGGGGGCTTTGGGTTTCAATACCGGTATCGGTCTCCAAAATTGCAGTTAACGATGCGCATACCTCGGGCCAATGTCTATGGCAAATCGTAAATTATGTTCCGAAACCACAGGACCCCTTTTCATGGTTCCGGGGGGGCGACTTCCGTATGCGACAATCTGTTTTCTTCTGGTGATTGCCCGTTAATTGATGGGTTTCAGAGCATTATTTCAATAATCTTTGTTAATTAGCAATAGTCTGTCAGTGAAGTCAACCGAAGAATCCCTTTAGGGTGCTGTTTTTGCTCCGGTTTGACGGTTATTTCAGGCTGTTGTCCAGTTTCTCTTTTTCAAGGGCTACAATCCGTTGCAGATCTTTGTACGGGATCTGTTTTTTCATCCCCGGACAGGAATTTGCCATAATATCCCAGTTCTCGGGGTTTTTGATGATGGTTTTTATAAATGGCCAGGCTTTGCACATATAAGGCTTTACAGGGTGGATGGTACATTGTTTTTCAGGATCGAAAAAGATGCAGGTCTCATGGTCATTGAGGGTCAGAACCGGCCTGGTGCCTGACATGTCGCAATAGGTATCCACAAATGAGTCCGGGTCCGCTTTTATAAAATCGCTGATATTTTTAATGTCTGTCCCGGTAACATAGGTTCCGCCGAAGCCTGTGCAGCACTGTCCGCAGAGCCGGCAGTCAAATATATCCCGGGATGTTTTTTCATTAGAAGCCATATCTTTTTTCCATAGCCTTTTGCATGGTCAGGGGGTCAACATACTGAAGATCCCCGCCCATGGGCACGCCTGAGGCAATCCGTGTCAGTTTGATTTTCGAATCTCTCAACCTGTCCAGAATATAAGACGCTGTTGCCTCTCCTTCAACATTGGTTTTTGTAGCAAGGATAATTTCAGAAACGCTTTCCGAATTTGTCCGGTTAAATAACTCTGCCAGTCGGATGTCATCCGGTCCGATTCCGTCTATAGGGGAGAGGGCGCCCCCAAGGATGTGGTAGGTGCCTGAAAAAGCATTGGCCTTTTCAATGGCAGCCATGTCTGTGGGGTTTTCAACCACACAGATGACGGAACTGTCCCTTGCC
Source organism: Desulfobacterales bacterium (assembly GCA_022361395.1). Lineage (GTDB taxonomy): Bacteria > Desulfobacterota > Desulfobacteria > Desulfobacterales > Desulfobacteraceae > Desulfobacter. Next base: position 27,590 of record JAKSAX010000150.1, read on the forward strand.
GGATCTGCGCAGATCCGGCATTGATCCGTATCACTGAGGGCAAAGCAGGAGGTGCAGAGCCTGACACTGCTCTTTAATTCAATAATATCGCCCGCCAGGGCCGCTGCTTCATGGTCCGGTGCATGAAGTATATGCAGGGCCAGCCGTTCAGCGGTTTTTTTTCCTATCCCCGGCAGGGTGGACAGGGAGTGAATCAGTTTTAAAATTGCTTCCGGGTAATGGTTCACAACAGGTAGTTAAGAATGCTCGGCCGCAGGGCCGGATTACAGGCCCGGAATATTGAAGCCGCCGGTCAGTTTACCCATTTCCGAAGAAACCATCTCCTGGGATTTGTTCAGGGCATCATTTACTGCTGCCAGTACAAGGTCCTGCAGCATCTCAATATCTTCGGGATCAACCACCTCTTTTTCCAGTACGATGGAGTCAATTTTCTGACTGCCGTTGGCCACAACCTTGACCATGCCGCCGCCTGCAGAGGCTTCTACTGTTTTCTTTGCCAGCTCTTCCTGGGTTTTCAGCATTTTTTTCTGAAGCTTTTGTGCCTGCTTCATCATGGTGTTCATATTTTTCATAGTCATACACTCCTGTGTTTGTCCTGATATTATGGGTTTTATAGTATTATTTCACCGTTAAACAATTGTCTGGCCTCCTGGACCATGGGATGTCTGGATGCTGCCTGCCTGGCCTGCTCTTCTGCTTTCCGGTCTTCGGAAGGACCCGCAGGGGCGGATGTCCTGGCCTTGATTTTAATGGTAATGGATTTGCCAAGGAACGATTTACTCAACGCCTGCAGCTCCTTATCCTTGGTTTTAAGCCTTGACGACTCAAAAGCAGAGCAGGCGTCCAGTTCAACAACTACCTCCCGGTCCCCCGAAGTATCTGCCTTTCCCTTTGAAAACAGGCCGAAAATAAAGGGCAGCTTTTTCTGCAGCATGTTCAGGAATTCAGGCCAGGTACCTGCCCCTTCCGGCCGGGAAGGGGGATTGCCCTGTGGTATCGGTTCCTGATGCTGTTGCGGTCCGCTGTTTTCCCGGTGCGGAGGCGGGTCCTGCCGGGGAGGCGGTGGCGCCTCCAGTCTAACAGGTTCCTGCCTTATCTGCCGGTGAGGCGGCCGGTTCTGTTCTGCCTGCGGCATTTTTCCTGGTGCGTTTCCCGCCGGTACCTGCTGCGCCGCCTCCGGCTGGGGTGATGCGGATGCCGGAGAGCCGCTCGAAATACCCTGGGCCGGGATATTTGAGAATTTAGTATCGATCTGGCGGGCAAGGGTATCAAGCTTGGTGATGACCTGGCCCAGCTGGGCGCCCGGATTGATCTGGATCAGTTTGAGCAGGACCATTTCAACAGCAGTCTGGGTATGGGAAGAAAAACGGACCAGTGTTTCTTCATCCAGAAGCAGCTGGAGCAGCATGCCCAGGTAAGTCGGGGTAACTTGCGAAACCGCCTGGAACAATACCTCTTTTTCCGTGTCTATCAGGTTAAGTGCCGGGGTCTCGGTTCCGCATAGTTTAATGATATTCAAATTCCGGAAGTGGAGTATAATATCCCCATAAAATTTTTTTAAATCCATCCCGGAATCGTTCACCCGTTCAACAAGGCGGATCAGGCTTGCTCCGTCCTTATTAAATATGCCTGATGAGATGTCAAACATCAACTGCCTGTCCATCACCCCCAGGTTGTCCACAACAGTCTCATGGGTAATTGTTTTTTCAGTGCCTGCTGACAATACCCGGTCCAGCAGGCTTAAGGAATCCCTTATGGAGCCGTCTGCTTCAAGGGCGATAAGGTCGAGACTCTCCTTGTCCACTGAAAATTCCTCTTTCAGGGCAAGATCCGCCAGATGGGCTGATATCTGCTCAAGGGGGATCCGGCTCAGGTCATGGCGCTGGCATCTTGACAGGATCGTTGCCGGAAGCTTGTGAACTTCAGTTGTGGCAAATATAAAAAGGACATGGGCCGGCGGCTCTTCAAGGGTTTTGAGCAACGCGTTGAATGCCGCGACCGACAGCATGTGAACTTCGTCAATAATATAAATTTTCAACCGGGCGGAGGCCGGCATATACGTTACATTTTCCCGAAGATCCCTGATCTGTTCAACACTGTTGTTGGAGGCACCGTCGATTTCAAACACATCTGCACAATGGCCGTTAATGATATCTGTACATATTTTGCAGGTGTTGCAGGGCTGTGGTGCCGGGCCCCGGGAGCAGGCCATGGCCTTGGCCAGAATTCTGGCAATGGTGGTCTTGCCTGTTCCCCTCGGCCCTGTGAGTAGAATGGCGTGGGCAACACGGTCCCCGGTTATGGCATTGGCCAGGGTGGTGGTTACATGTGCCTGACCGACAACATCTTCAAATGTCTGGGGCCGGTATTTTAATGCTAAAACTTGGTAAGACATGAGCCTGAAAGCTTAGGTGGCGGAGACGACGGGATCAGGACCCAATGTCCCGGATTCCACCTTTGCTGCGCCGCTTGTCATCCTTAAAATTTTGTTTGCATACCTTAACTTGGTATCAGACCCACTTTTATACCAGAGGGGAGAGGTGGGGTCAACCAAGGGGTGGATTATTTGTCAGGGTAATTCCAATAAAAAAGGCCTGAAGTGAAACCACCTCAGGCCTTGAACTTTTTATGGTGGCGGAGAGGGAGGGATTCGAACCCTCGGTACCCGGTTAGGATACACACGCTTTCCAGGCGTGCACCTTCAGCCATCTCGGTCACCTCTCCGCAATCAATTAACCCGGGCAAAGTAGTATCTTTTCCAAAATATGTCAAGGATTAAAGAGCATTTTGTATGCTTTTGTCGGATTGTTTTTATTGTCGTTCAGGTACAGGGGGGGCAGAACCCTGCAGGATGATTTGATATTTTTAACAGCAGAAACAATAACCCGCTTTGCGTTTTTTCCCTCCAGAGGATGGATAAATCGAAGCCATTCAGGTAACATTGATGTTTCAGAGATGGCCTGGCAGAGGTCGAACAGGCGTTCAGACGGGAAAATTATCACCATCCGGCCTTTTGGTTTCAGCAGGTCATCCGCCCTGGTGAAAAGCCGGCCGATGGTCAACTCTAATTCATGTCTGGCAGTTGCCCTTTGCAGGTCCGGGTTCACTCGTCCGCTGTTTGCCTTTTTATACGGTGGGTTGGAAATGATCAGGTCAAAGGGCGCCGGGTCTACAGGCAGCCCATTGTCTTTAATATCGGCGTGGATAATGGAAACGGTGTCCTGCATATTGTTTTCAGCGATGTTCTGCGCTGCAAGGTCTGCCAGTTCTTTTTGGATCTCAATGCCGGTAATGGACGTGCCGGGGTGTCTGAATCCGACTATCAGGGGCATGATGCCGCAGCCGCAGCCAATGTCCAGAATCCGGGCGCCGGGGGCAGGGGACAGATGCGAACAAAGGATGACAGGGTCTATTGTGTACCGGTATCCGGTCCGGGGTTGTCTTAAACGCAGTCTCCCGTTAAACAGGGATTCAACTGTGGATTTTTCCAATTTTAAAGCGAATCCTGGTGATCAGAGGCTTGTCCATGTGCTTGTTCAGGTTGGTGATCATCTCTTTTTCAAGGAATTTAAGTTGGTGTATCCAGGCCGAACTGGACACGTTAACGGATAAGACGCCGTCTTTGAAGGCGTCAGGCTTGGCATTCATGGCAATGGGGCTGCCCACTGCGGTATCCCAGATATCCCAGATCAGCGTCATCTCGGTATCCATTGCCGGCCGGTATTTGCCCAGGGCTTTGGTCAGGATGTCGCTGATATGGACCAGTTTGCCGTTTTTGTCTGTTTTGCTCAAAATTACCTTCCCTGTTTCAAAAAGCTGTGCATTGACCTTATAATAAATGTAATATCACAGAACGGCAATGGAATATACCCCCAATGGTAATATTCAAAGTCCGGGATTCAAGCGCTCTTTCACGGGGGAATCCTTAAATAAATATTGCCTTTTAGGCTTGATAATTATAAATAAAGTCATATTTTGCCTTCACGATGATTCGGAATAAATTAACCATGTAACCGCGACAAAGGACTCTCAGTAATAGGATAAAAATTTATGAATTGGGATTGGGAAAAGCTTAGGGAAAATCAGCAAAAATACGAACAGAATAAGGGGGGTGGCCCGGGCATGCCCAGACCGCCTCAGATGGATGATCTTGTAAATAAATTTAAAGGGTTTAAATTCCCGGGTATGTTTTTTGTCGGTCTGTTGCTGCTGGCGGTGTTTTTGGGATCTTCCATGTTCTTTACCGTTGGGCGGAGTGAGGTTGGTGTGATTCAGCGGTTTGGCAAGTATGAACGGCTGGCTCAGCCCGGTCTGAATTTTAAGCTGCCCACGGGTATAGAAAAGGTAACCAAGGTCAACGTCAGGCAGCCTGAAACCGCCGAATTCGGCTTTAAAACCTATAATAGTACCGGGTACCGGACTTCTGCGGATTCATCCAGGCAGGAATCCTCTCTCATGCTCACCGGGGATCTGAATGTTGCTGTTGTGCCATGGATCGTTCAGTACCGCCGGTCCAATCCCAGGGATTACCTGTTTAACGTCAAGGATGTAAGCTCTTTGCTTCGCCATATGTCAGAAGCCACCATGCGGACGGTAATCGGTGACAGAAGTATTAACGAGGTTATTTCAAGCCGTGCGGAAATTGCCAGTGCTGCAAAGGAGATGCTCCAGACAGAGATGGATAAAGCCAAGGCCGGTATCAGCATTGTTAATATAGAGATGAAAAAGACCAATGTGCCGGAACCGGTTCAGGCCTCTTTTAATGAGGTCAATCAGGCTATCCAGGAAAAGGAGCAGACCATCTACAAAGCCAGGGAGGAGTATAACAAGGCTGTTCCGCTGGCAAGAGGTGAGGCCAAACGTCTGATCAAGGATGCCGAGGGGTATGCCATCGACCGCGTAAACCGTGCCCAGGGTGATGCCACAAAGTTCAAGGCGGTATATGACGCCTATGCCCAGGCAAAGGATGTCACCAAAAAGCGGATGTATCTGGAGTCCATGCTGGAAGTGCTGCCGAAAGTGGGCAGCAAGTATATTATTGATGCAGACCAGAAAAACCTGCTCCCGTTTTTGAATATGGGGGATAAAATGCCGGACAGATTTCTTCAGAAGGGTGAATAAAGATGGATAATAGTCGTATGAATAATATTAAGATTGGAATTCTGGCCGCTGTTGCAATTGTGGTCATGTTGTTTTTCGGATCTGCCTATGTCGTTGATGAGACTGAGCAGGTTGTTGTTACCCAGTTCGGGCGGATTGTCGGTGATGCGGTAAAGGAGCCCGGGCTTAAGTTTAAGATTCCTTTTATTCAAAAGGCAAATTATTTTCCTAAAAACCTGCTGGAGTGGGATGGCGATCCCGGCCAGGTGCCTACAAAGGATAAAACCTATATCTGGGTGGATACCTTTGCCCGCTGGAAGATCAGTGATCCCATTGTTTATTTCCAGACCGTTAAGGATGAGTTTTCCGGGCTGAAGCGCCTGGATGATATCATAGATCCTGCCATGCGGGACCTTATCTCTGCGTATCCCCTTGTTGAAAGTGTCAGGAATACAGACCGTTCCATGGATACCTTTGAAGCAATTGGCTCCGGAAATGACGGCTCGAATAAAAAGAGGATGGTCCGGTACAAAGTTGATATCGGCCGTGCCCAGATTGCAGAACAGATTGAAAAGCAGGCCCGGGAAAAGCTGGCTGAATTCGGGATCGAGGTTGTGGATGTCAAGATTAAACGGATCAATTATATAGACAGCGTGCGTCGCTCCGTTTATGACAGGATGATCGCGGAGAGAAACCAGATTGCTGAAAAATTCCGCGCAGAAGGAAAGGGGGAGGCAAGCAATATAAGGGGTGAGAAGGAAAAACAGCTTCAGGTGATCAAATCAGAAGCATACCGTGAGGCCCAGGCCATTAAAGGTAAAGCCGATGCCAAGGCCACGCAGGTGTATGCGGAGGCTTACGGCCAGGACCCGGAGTTCTATGCCTTTCTGAAAACCATGGAATTGTATAAGTCTACCCTTGAGAAGGACAGTACGATGGTGCTTTCGACGGATTCCGAATTGATGAAGTATCTGAAGGGGAGTGGTGAGTAGATAAGCTGAATGGGTGTGAGTATTGAGTTGGCTCGGATCTGCAACTCAATACTCCCCATATGGTCAAGAAAAAAAACCTTAGGTGAGCAGTCACCTTAACGCTTATTTTTTCTTTCTCTGATGTCTGGTCTTGGCAAGGAGTTTTCTGTGTTTATGCTTACGCATCTTTTTTCTTCTCTTTTTAATAACACTACCCAAAAAAATCACCTCCTTTAAGTGTATTGAATTTTTCCTTAATTGCTAAACTATTACTATAGCATAAAATTTTATTAGATGTCCATTCTTTTATTCCCATGGAATCTGACTGGAAATGAGTACTCTATTTAATAAGGAAGAGCTTGAAACCGTTGATAAGTCAGTTCTTCGTGCTGAAGAACTGGTCAACAATTATTTTAAACTCTCTCCGGGGCAATGGCTGAAAAACCGGTATGATATCAAAACGGCTGCAACCCTTGCACCCCATGAACGGGTGGAAGGTCCTTTTGCCCAGGTGCTTAAATATGAAGGCCGGAAAGCAGATGCACCCCTGGGCTCTTCTTCTTTCAGTCTTTATCATGTTTGCCTTCAGGATCCGGCCATTCTTGATCTGGTTACAAGGAGACCTCAAATCAAGCTTGCCCCTTTTTTATTATACGTTCTGATTCATGAGCTTGTCCATGTGGTCAGGTTCTCACGGTTCGAGCACCGGTACGAGAATGTGTCCGAGGCGGATGTGACACTGGAAGAAGAAAGGAAAGTCCATGGCCTGACCCATGAAATCATCTCTTCTGTAAGTGTTTCCGGTGTTTCGGAAGTACTTGATTTTTATCGGAAATGGTATGGGTAGGTCCGGGGTGTTTTGCAAAGGAAAATTTTTGGGGGGGCTGCCTTGACAAGGATGAAAGACTTATTATTTTATTTTTGATTTTTCAAGCACCAATGCAAATAACGAAGGAAAAAAAGCAATGCCAGTTTATGAATACCAATGTGAGGCGTGTGGACAAGTAGAGGAAGCATTTCAAAAAATTTCAGAGCCCCCTCTTGAGACCTGTTCCTCCTGCAAAGGTCATCTCAGAAAATTGATATCCCAGAGTTCATTCCATCTAAAGGGCTCCGGGTGGTATGTCACTGATTACGGCGGAGCAAAATCCGGTGCCAACAAAGGCAGCGGAAGCAGCGGATCCAAAGGAAAATCTGAAGGCAACTCAGCAAAGACAACTTCCAAATCCGGTGATTCAAAGTAAAATTAACTCCTGCACCGGAAAACTTGGAATTAACTTAAAATTACTAAAATTTAACGAGCAAACATTAATACGTAAAGGAGAATTGTATCATGAGTTTGAGACCATTGAGCGACAGAATTCTGGTTGAACGCGTAGAAGAAGATGAAAAAACCAAGGGCGGCATCATCATCCCTGATACTGCCAAGGAAAAACCTGCCGAAGGTAAGGTCGTTGCAACCGGAAACGGCCGCATGGGTGAAGACGGAAAACTGCTTCCCATGGATGTAAAAGTCGGAGACCGCGTGCTGTTCAGCAAGTACGGCGGTACTGATGTGAAAATCGACGGCATTGACTATCTGATCATGCGTCAGGATGATGTTCTCGGTGTAATCGACTAATCCTTTGTCGATCCGTTTGAAATCAGACTATAGAATTAAATCACTGCAAAGATATAAATGGAGATAAGTTAAAATGGCTAAAGAAATCAAATACGATGCCAAAGCTCGTGAAGCAATGCTTAAAGGTGTTCAGGCCCTTGCCGACGCTGTTGTAGTTACCCTTGGCCCCAAAGGCAGAAACGTTGTTATTGAAAAATCCTGGGGTTCTCCCAATGTCACCAAAGACGGTGTGACTGTTGCAAAAGAAATCGATCTTGAAGACAAGTTTGAAAACATGGGTGCCCAGATGGTAAAAGAGGTTTCCTCTAAAACATCTGACATGGCAGGTGACGGTACCACAACTGCAACTGTTCTTGCCCGTGCCATCTATGAGGAAGGCCAGAAACTGGTTGTTGCAGGTAATAACCCCATGGGTATCAAACGCGGTATTGACAAAGCTGTTGCAAAGATTGTCGAAAACCTCGAAGGCCTTGCAAAACCCACCAAAGACCAGAATGAGATTGCCCAGGTCGGTACCATCTCCGCCAATAATGATGAAACCATCGGTAACATCATTGCAGAAGCAATGGACAAAGTCGGCAAAGAAGGTGTTATCACGGTAGAAGAAGCCAAAGCTATGGATACGACCCTCGACGTTGTTGAAGGTATGCAGTTCGACCGCGGCTACCTCTCTCCCTACTTTGCAACTGATACTGAAAAAATGGTTGCTGCCCTGGAAAACCCCTTTGTCCTGATCTGCGACAAAAAAGTCTCTTCCATGAAAGACCTGCTTCCGGTTCTTGAAGAGATTGCCAAAACAGGCAAACCTCTTGTTATCATCGCAGAAGACATTGAAGGCGAAGCCCTTGCCACGCTGGTTGTGAACAAGCTGCGCGGTACCCTGAATGTGGCTGCTGTTAAAGCCCCCGGTTTTGGTGACAGAAGAAAAGCCATGCTGGAAGACATTGCCATCCTCACAGGCGGCCAGGTTGTTTCCGAGGATATCGGACTCAAACTTGAAAACGTTGCTGTCACCGATCTTGGCCAGGCCAAATCCATCGTTATTGATAAAGACAATACCACCATCGTTGACGGTGCAGGCTCCAGAGAAGACCTTGAAGGCCGCGTAAAAATGATCCGTGCCCAAGCTGAAGAGACTTCTTCCGACTACGATCGTGAAAAGCTCCAGGAACGCCTTGCCAAGCTGGTTGGCGGCGTTGCCGTTATCAACGTTGGTGCTGCCACTGAAACTGAAATGAAAGAAAAGAAAGCCAGGGTTGAAGATGCGCTTAACGCAACCCGCGCTGCTGTTGAAGAGGGTATCGTCCCCGGCGGTGGTGTTGCCCTTGTAAGATCCATTGCAGCCCTTGACAGCCTTGATCTTGACGGCGAAGAAAAACTGGGTGTGGAAGTTATTGCCCGCGCCATTGAGGAACCCCTTCGCAAGATTGCCGATAATGCCGGTGTTGAAGGCTCTGTTGTCATCAATAAGGTTAAGGAAGCCGAAGGGTCTTTCGGTTACAATGCCAGAACCGATGTTTACGAAGACCTGATCGAAGCCGGTGTAATTGATCCCAAGAAAGTGGTCCGTTTTGCTCTCCAGAATGCCGCTTCAGTGGCCTCTGTTATGCTGACCACCGAAGCCATGATCGCTGAAATTCCCGAAGAAGGCGCAGGCGCAATGCCTGGTGGAATGCCCGGCGGCGGCATGGGCGGCATGGGCGGAATGCCCGGAATGATGTAAGCATGGTTTAATATGCGCGTCATTTCTTCATAAATGACATAAAAAGCCCCTTTACCCCTGTGTAAAGGGGCTTTTTTATTTTCACCTTGACTAAGAGAACCTGCTCATATACGTAGATTTATTGGATTTTATCTGATATGTTTCCTGTGGAAAATATTAAAGATTAAGAGAGGGGTTATGACCGCGGAATCTGTAGGCCTATTGTACATGTTAAATGATGCAGGGCCAGTTGTAAAATTTGTTATGCTTTTGCTGCTGTTTTTTTCCATCATCTCATGGGCCATCATGTTTATAAAGTTCCGGTATATCCGGAGCGCTTACAAGGAATCCGCTGACTTTACTGAGGTGTTCTGGCAATGCAGGACCCTGGCAGATGCCTTTACAAAGGCCAAGGCCCTCCGCTCCAGTCCGGTGGCCAGGATTTTTATCACCGCCTATATGGAGGTGGCCCGGTCCGACAGTAAAGAGGGCCAGCCGACATTGAAAAGTGAGGCTTCTTATTTTCAGGCAATGGGCAGTGTGAAACGTACCCTGAGGCGCTCCATTAATGTGGAAGTCAGGCGGTTGACTCAATTGGTCCCCTTTCTGGCCACTGCCGGAAATACCGCGCCGTTTATCGGCCTGTTCGGCACAGTATGGGGCATCATGAATACCTTCCAAGGGATCGGGCTCAGTGGTTCAGCCAGCCTGGCCGTGGTTGCTCCCGGTATCTCGGAAGCCCTGGTGGCTACAGCTGCCGGCCTTGCCGTGGCCATCCCGGCTGTAATCGCTTATAACTATTTTACCGACCGGATCCGGGTTCTGGATTCGGAGCTTCAAAGCTTTTCCTCGGATCTGCTGAATATCATCGAACGCGATATCCAGAAAAAAATGGAGGCATAATGCAGCTGGGATCCGGTAATGACCAATTGATGTCCGATATTAATGTAACCCCTTTTGTGGATGTGATGCTGGTTCTGTTGATCATCTTCATGGTTACCGCCCCCATGATGGTTCAGGGGGTTGATGTGGATCTTCCCACAGCAACATCCGAAGCCCTTCCTTCCTCTGAGGAAAACCTGATCGTGTCCATAGACAATGACCTTAAGGTCTATATCAATGATCTTGAAGTCAGTGTGGCATTTTTATCGGAGAAACTGGATGCGGTCATGGAAAACCTTGATAAAAAAGAGGTCTACCTGAAGGCGGATAAAAAAGTGCCCTACGGGGTGGTGGTGAACGTCATGTCCCAGATTAAAAAGGCGGGCATTGAAAGTTTAGGCATGATAACGCTTCCGGACGATCAGGAGGCCGGCTGATCAAATAGAATGGGTATCCGGTCTCAGATTCAAAATAGAAACAGATTTGTTTCTGACCCCAAAGGGCGAAGTGCAAGCCGTTTTGTCTGGGTTGTTTTTGCCTCTTGCCTGGCTCATATCCTCTTCTTTGCGGGGATTTTCTGGGTTCATGATTTCAATTTTCTGAAACCTGTGCCAAAGGTGGTCAGAGTGGACCTGGTCTCCTTTGTTCCAGGGCCGGTGGGAGGGCAATCCGATCCTGAACCGGCGCCTGCGCAGGCACCAGACCCCAGCGGCGCGGCCGTGAACCTGAATACAACACCTGTATCTCCGACTGTTGAAAGTCAACCGGCGCCTGTTCCGTTATTGAAACCGGATCTCAGCCTGAAAACAAAGCCCAAGAACATCAAGGAATTGATGGCGGCCAGGAAGGAGAAAGAAAAACCGGCGGAAAAAAAGAAAACCCAAAAGCTTAAGCCCAAGCCTAAAAAAGATCCGGAAAAGGAGCTGCAGAAGGCAAGAGAAGCCCTGGCCAAAAAAGTTGAAGATCAAAATCAGGAAAAGATCAACCAGGCGCTGCAGCGGATGCAGGCAGCCATCGCGGCTAAAGAAAAAGAGACCAGTCAAGGGGTTGCCCAGGGGGGCGGTCAGGGCACCGGGATCGGCAAGCAGGGATCCAATCCCCTGGTCCTATATCAGATGGTGCTTAAATCAGCCATTGAACAGAATTGGGTGTATAACGATGTTATGGCAGGGCTGAACCGGAGCCTTGAGGTCCGGATTTTAATAAAGATTCTCAAAAGCGGTGAGATCCGGGATATCAGTTATGAAACCAGGTCCGGGAATCAATACCTTGATGAATCTGCTAAAAAGGCTGTTCGGCGGGCAGGGCCTCTCCCGCCACTGCCTAAAGGGATGTCTTCCTATGATGTGGTGTTGGGATTTAACCCAAAAGGGCTTAAATAAAATATACGCGGGTGCTGCAAAGAATTCAAAGAGGTTTATATGAATACTGCTTTATGGAAAACGGGCGTGTTGGGTGTGATAATTACCTGCCTCTGTTTTTCCCAGGTAATGGGAAAAGAGTACGATTACATCAATATCAGTAATCCTTTCCTGAACAAAACCCCGGTGGCTGTGACACGGTTCAAGGCATTTTCAGGCCATGAAGCCGAGGTTCAGGACGGCATCCGGGCAGAGCAGATCCTTAAGGATGCCTTAAGTTTTACCGGCTATCTGAAGGTGATGAACCCCAATGCCTTTTTGTCTGATCCGGCGGAAACCGGAATCCAGCTGGGACAAATAAGCTTCAGGGACTGGACCGGGATCGGTGCGGAACTTTTGATCACAGGGGGGATTGAAGAGTCCCAGGGGCAGGTCCGATTAAAGCTTCGTCTCTTTGATACCTTTAATACAAAACTGCTGGTCGGGAAAATTTACTCCGGTAAAAGCAATCAGATCCGCCAGATGATTCATATGTTCTGTTCGGAGATTTCCCATAAGCTTACCGGAAATTACGGTGTATTCAACAGCAAGATATCCTTTGTCTCCACAGTCAAGGGGAATAAGGAGATCTTTATCTGCGATTTTGACGGGTATAATCCAAAACAGATTACCCATCACAAGAGTATTTCCCTTTCTCCCGTGCGATCCCATGACGGCAAGTGGATGGCCTATGTGTCCTATGCCAAAGGGAAACCGGATATCTTTATTAAAAATATCAAGGAAAACCGGGGCGCCATTGTAAATTATGATGGAATGAATATTGCTCCCGACTGGATGCCCGGGCAGTTAAAATTGGCGGCAACACTTAGTTTTTCCGGGAATCAGGAAATATATTTGTTGACCAGGAAGGGAGAAATTATTAAAAGGATTACCAAGAGCTGGGGGGTGAATGTTTCTCCGAAATTTTCACCTGACGGGAAAAAAATTGCATTTACCTCAAGCAGGGGAGGGAATCCACAGATTTATGTGCAGGATCTGGCTTCAGGAGAGGTGAACCGGGTTACCTTTACCGGAAAGTATAACACCTCACCTGCCTGGTCCCCTGACGGAAGTAAAATTGCCTATGTGGGCATTGAGAAAAATAAAATCAATATATTTGTCATCAGCCTTGAGTCCGGGACCGGTGTCCCGGTGCAGCTGACAACGGACCAGGGGGATAATGAAGACCCGACATGGTCGCCTGACGGCAGCCTGATTGCATTCAAGTCAACCCGGGAGGGCGGCAGAGAAAGGCTTTATGTGATGACGGCGGCAGGAACGGATCAGCGGCGCCTGCTGACTTTAAAGGGTAAACAGAGTCAGCCCCATTGGTCGGGGTCAAGCAGTTCCCAGGCCACATACTAAATTGAGTTAACGGAAATATACATAATTAATCACGATTAAAGGAGGCGTAATGAAAAGAAATTTGTGGATGAATCTGATGATGGCCGTGCTGGTAATGGGACTTTTTATGACAGTTTCCTGTGCCCAGAAGACTGTGGTGTCAGATGCGACAACCGTTGAGGACCAGGCAAAAGCAGAAGCTGAAGCTGCCGAGAAAGCAAGGCTTGAAGCCGAGCGGATCAAACAGCAGGAGCTTGAAGAACAGATGGCCAGAGAAAAGGCAGCTAAAATTGCTGCGGCTAAAAACCGGTTCGTCAACCAGAACATTCATTTTGATTTTGACAGTGCCGAGTTAAGTTCAATGGCTAAAATGCTGCTTAAGGAAAAAGCTGAATGGCTGGCCGCCAACCCCATGGTCAAAGTCACCATTGAGGGGCATTGTGACGAACGCGGTACAACGGATTATAACCTTGCCCTTGGTGAGCGCCGCGCCCAGGCCGCCAGAAACTACCTGGCTGACCTTGGTGTCTCTGCAGGCAGGCTTTCCATGGTGAGCTTTGGTGAGGAAAAGCCTCTTGACCCGGGGCAGACCGAAGAGGCGTATCGTAAAAACAGGCGTGCGCAATTTGTGATCAAATAAGCAGATCCCAAATCGACTTTACTTTACTCCGCGTATGCCCGGGGCTTTCTATACCGGGTGTGCGCGGAGTTTTAATCGTTTCCAGTACTGGAGTTTGATATGAGACGTATTCTTTTTTTTATGTGTATGGCCTTTCTGGTGACGGGGTGTGTGGCACCGGATCAATACAAGGTATTGGAGAACCGTGTGGCTGCCATTGAAAGGGAGAACAACCGTCAGGCTTCGGTTCAAAAGGATAATACAGCCGCTGCCCGGGACCTTGGAATGGTAAAAAAGGAACTGGCGGAATCATCAAAAACATCGCGGGAAAATTATGCTGAGGTCAAGTATGAGATCAAGCAGATCAAAGAGCAGTTTTACCGGATGGAAGGATTGATAGAGGAGGTGCGGCATAGTTTGGGAACCAGTGACCAGGCCCGCCAGGAGACCCTGGAAAAGCGGCTGGACCGGCTTGATAATGCCATCTCAAGGAACTTTGAGAAAGTTATTGCCCTTGAAAAATACATGGGATTTGAACCGTCGGAAACCCTGGCATCCGAAGAGGGGCAGAAATCTGCAGTACCGGTTGCGGCAGACTCCGAACAGGCGCTCTATGACCTGGCAAAAAAGATGTTTGACCAGGGGGACAGGGAAAACGCAAGGATTCAGTTTGAAAATTTTATCAACAAGTATCCTGATTCAAAAAATGCGGACAATGCCCGGTTCTGGATTGCAGACAGCTATTATGCTGAAAAATGGTATGAAAAGGCTATACTTGAATACCAGAAAGTCCTTGAGACTTACCCGGACTCGAATAAAACCGCTGCTGCCAGGCTAAAGCAGGGATATGCCTTTGCCGCCCTCGGGGAAAAGGCCAATGCCAGATTGATTTTAAAAGAGTTGATAAAACGGCATCCCGGCTCCAAAGAGGCCCAGTATGCAGCAGAGAAGCTTAAAGGGTTGAATTGACCCAACGTTGAAACGTTGAGGTTAAGCTTCTGTTTTCATGATGAAGATCATCGGTATTGATCCCGGACTGGCAGGCACTGGTATCGGCGTGGTTCAGGGTCAGGGAATGGATATTGAGGAATATTCATTCGGTTCCATATCCACAGATGCCAAAGATGCCTTACCCACCAGATTGAATCTTATCTATTCCAAGGCCAATTCATTTTTAGAGCAGCAGAGGCCTGACCTTGTTGTTATTGAGGATATTTACTCCCTTGAAAAATACCCCGGATCAGGTATTATGTTGGGGAAAGTCACCGGAGTGCTGCTGCTGGCGGCTTTCAACGCCGGCGCCACCATTAAGGAGGTGGCCGTCAGGGAGGTAAAAAAAATAATATCCGGGAACGGAAGTGCGGACAAGTACCAGGTGGAGCGGTCCGTGCGCCACCTACTGAACCATGACGGGCCCATCAGGCCGTTTCACGCCTCTGATGCACTGGGGCTGGCATTAACCGGTTTATACAGATATGGAAAACAATAATGATCGGATATATTAGGGGGACAATTCTTCGCCATGAGCCGGACGGTATTCTTCTGCTGGCCGGTCACATCGGGTATGAGATTCTTCTTGATCCTGTAACTCTGGCCCAGGCTGTTGCCGGGGCTGAAAACCAGGAACGGGAAGAAGACCAGGGGGAAATCTCTCTCTATATTTATTATCATGTCACTGAACGACAGCCAAAGCCGGTTCTCATAGGATTTCTGGCCCCTGAAGACAAAGAGTTCTTCCAGCTGTTTATTACTGTTTCCGCCATTGGCCCCATGAAGGCGATTAAGGCATTGACCAAGCCGGTTTCAGAGGTAGCTTCGGCCATTGAGAATAAGGATGTGGCGTTTTTATCCCAATTGTCAGGCATTGGTAAACGGACTGCTGAAAAGATCATCGCTACCCTCCGCGGAAAGGTTGTGGAATTTATAGGAACCGGAGGTGTGAACGAAGACGTACCCGTTGCCGCGGTTCCTGTTGAACGGGAGGGTATTTCAAGGCAGGTGGGTGACGTATTGGTTGAACAGCTCGGGCATTCCGCCGCTTCAGCCCAGCGTATGATAAAAGAGGCCTTTGACCGGAATCCCTCCATCCGGACACCGGAGGATCTGTTTGATGAAATTTACCAGGAGAACCGTTAGCCATGGAGACGGATATCATATCCTTTTCATCGGACAGGAAAGGGGTGGTTTCAGAAAAGCAGAAACCGGAAGACGGATCCCCGGAGATTGTTTCCCTCCGTCCGACCCGTTTCAATGATTATGTGGGCCAGAAAGAGGCTGTTGAGACACTGAAAATTGCCATCCAGGCAGCAAAGCTGAGGGGAGAGCCCCTGGATCATATCCTGCTCCATGGTCCTCCCGGACTTGGGAAAACCACGGTTTCCCATATTATTGCCAATGAAATGGGCAAAGAATTGACAATTACCTCAGGGCCGACCCTGGAAAAGGGGGGGGATCTGGTTGGGATTCTGACCCACCTGGGTGAGGGTGATATCCTTTTTGTGGATGAAATTCATAGAATCCCCAAAGTGGTTGAGGAGTTTTTATACCCTGCCATGGAGGATTTTGCAGTTGATTTCGTGTTTGACAAGGGGATTCATGCCAGGAGCCACCGCTACCGGCTAAAGCAATTTGTCCTGATCGGGGCAACCACACGGGTGGGATTGTTGTCTGCCCCCCTGCGTGACCGGTTCGGTATATTCAGGACCCTGGATTTTTATTCGGTTGAAGAGCTTGTGGTGATTATCAAACGTTCTGCCGCAATTTTAAACACCCATATGTCCGATGACGGTGCAAGGGCACTGGCGTTAAGGTCAAGGGGAACCCCCAGGGTGGCAAACCGGCTCCTAAAGAGGGTGCGGGATTATGCCCAGGTAAAACACGAGGGCCGGGTTTCCTCTCAGGGGGTCAGGGAGGCGCTGGCGCTTGAAGGGATTGATAACCTGGGCCTGACCCGTTTGGACAGAAATTACCTTAAGACCATTATAGATTTTTATGGAGGCGGGCCTGTGGGGATAGAGGCGATTGCAGCCACCCTTCAGGAAGAAACAGATACGCTTGTGGATGTGGTAGAGCCCTTTTTATTGAAAATTGGCCTTGTCCTCCGGACCTCCAGTGGACGAAAAGCTTCCGAGCGGGCTTATCAGCATTTGAAGATGGACCCTAAAAGATAAGTGTGTAAGTAGATGAGAGCAATGAGAGAATCCCTTTTTTTTGTGTTGTTCTGTTTGTCAGGACTTGTTATTGCCCCCGGCCTACTTGCGAATGAGCAGTTTTTACCGGAGGCTCTGATCATGATGCCGGAAAATGAGCATGCCGTCATCGTTGAAAAGCAGACCCAAAAGCTATATGTCTACTCTGTCTCCCGGGACGGGATAGCGCTGTCCTACAAGTTTGACTGTTCAACAGGAGAGGCTGCCGGCCCTAAAACAAAGGCCGGGGATAAGAAAACGCCGGAGGGGGTCTACTTTTTAAAGGACGAGTATGAAGACCGTTACCTGACCCCGGTATACGGCAAAAAAGCATTTCCGTCAGACTACCCGAACCTGCTGGACCTGCGCCAGGGCAAGCAGGGCTCGGCCATATGGATTCACGGCACGGACAAGCCCTTAAAACCGATGGATTCCAACGGATGTGTGGCCCTTGAAAACAAAAATATCATGACCCTGTCCAAGTTAGTCAATCTGGATGCAACCCCTCTGATCATTGTTGAGACGATTCAATCGAAGGGGCAGGAAGAGCTCAAGGCCCGGGAAAAACAGATCACGGGGTTTTTAACCCAATGGGTAGAGGCCATGGGGCATGGCAGTTATCATCAGTATCTCTCCTTTTACGCTGATGATTATGTGCCTGATATTTCATGGTGGGAAACCTGGCTCAGTATGCGGAAGACAGGTATAAAAAAGAATCAAAGATTTAAAGTCGAGCTGAAAAACACAGGGATTTATGCCCATGAAGGGGTGATCGTTGTGCTTATGGATATGTACCTTGCCGTGGATAGGGAATCCAGGTTCCTTGGTAAGCGGCAATTGTTCATCAGGGCATCTGAAAAACCGGTAATCGTGGGAGATCTGTTTCAGAAACGGGCAAAGGCATATGCCTCAGGAGAGGTGCCGCTGGTCGCCGCTGCCCGGGAACTGGTTATGGATGATTCAATGGATATTGCCGTGGTTGAAACCGTTGAACAATGGCTCGCTGCATGGTCGGCAAAGGATATGGCGGAATATGCCGCGTTCTATGCCAATGATTTTTATTCGGACGGACTTGGAAAAAACGCATGGGTGAGACGGAAGAAGCAGCTTGCCAAACGTTACGATTATATTTCTGTGACAGGAAAAGATTACAAGGTTATTCAGAAAAAAGACGGTTATGAGGTCAGTTTTCTTCAACTTTATGAGTCCAGCGGATTCTCTACCAAGGGAAGGAAGCGATTGAAACTGGTCAGAAAAGGTGGCTTATGGAAGATATATCGAGAGAATTGGAAAGGGAAATAGCCCGGGCAAAGCCTTCTCCACACAGAACCAGCCGCAAGAAAAAAATTCTGGTTGTTGATGATTTCGGAGAGTTGAAATCGGGTGGGTATTTAAAGGTTCTGGTATATCTGTTTTCAATCACAAGTGTGATCGGCATTGCCGGCGCCCTGTGCTTTTATTTCCTCTATACCAGTGCAAGCAATGAAAACAGTTTGCTCAAGGAAAAGCTTGCCGGGGTTGAGAAAAAGGCTGACAGGTTGACCAATGATAAGGAAATTTTAATGGCCAGGCTGGTTATGACAGGCAAAAAGCCGGCCCTTGATGTTGAGAAAACCAGTCCGGCCGCGGCTAAAACCCAGGCCAAAGAAAAAAAGCCGGGCATCATGCCCAAACCTGATTTTAAAAACGGAAGCCTCAAAACCGTGGAGGAGGCGAAAGCAACACCCCGGGAGAAGCCCTTAGATGCAGCACCGGTTTTACCGCAGAAAACGGACGAGACTGCTGAGTTGACCGCAACACAGGCAGTGGAAGAGGTCCCGGTAACCCCTGAACTTGAACCCTTTGTTGCCGTGGAAAAGTTCTCCGTCACCCAGGGCAGCACAAACGGCGAGTTGATTGTCCGGTTTGATATCAGGAATATTTCCACCAAACCCGGCGGGATATCCGGACGTATCTTTACCGTACTGAAACCGGGGACAGACGAAGAAGAAAAATGGGTTGTCGTGCCCAGTGCGCCGCTGGAGGACGGGATGCCGTCCCTGTACCGGAAGGGGCAGTACTTTTCCATTTCCAGATTTAAACCGGTCAAATTTACAGTCAGAAGCCAGGCAACCCCGGAGTCATTCCATAAGGCAACTGTATATATTTTTAACGATGACGGAAAGTTGATGTTTAACGGAAATATGAAAATTAACGAGGCTGAAACCGATTAATGGCAGGGAAGAGTAAAATATGCTTTGCCCGTGTTATACGCCGGCTGATTTTTTATGGGGTTCTGTTTGCCGTTTTCTGTTCCCAGGCAACGGCCGGTCAAAAAACCCATACAGTGTTTTTTGAAGGTGAAGAAAATGAACTCCATGTCTATAGAATCTTCGGAGCCGAGCCCGGAAAAACCCTTCTCGTGGTGGGCGGTATTCAGGGAGATGAGCCCGGCGGGTTTCTTGCTGCGGATTTCTTTGCCGATATGACACTGGAAAAAGGTAACCTGATTGTGGTGCCCAGGGCCAATTTCCCGTCGATCTTAAAAAAAGAGCGGCAGATCAATCAGGATATGAATCGTAAGTTTATGGATGACCACACCTCCAACTATGAGGCAGAGGTGGTGCAGGTTCTCAAAAAACTGATCTGTGAAAGCGATTGCTTCTTGAATCTTCATGAGGGGTCGGGGTTTTATTCCCACACCTGGGATGGGGTTGACAGAAATCCGGAAAAATTCGGACAATCCATTATTGCGGACGAGGCGTATTTAAAGCAGGGTGAAAATCAGCCGGGACTGGACCTTGAGAAAATGGCGCTTGAGGTGATCCGGACCATTAATTCGGGAATACCGGATGAGGCGCATTATTTCCATTTCAACAACCACAAAACAAGTCATCCGGATTCCCTGCATAAGGAGCAGAGAAGATCTGCAACCTATTATGCCATGAACATCTGTAAAATCCCCGCCTTTGGCATTGAGTCTGCCAAGTCCCTTCCCCTGGAGCAAAAAATCCGCCAGCATATTCTTGCGGTGAACGGTTTTCTGGCACTGATGGATATCAAACCCCGGACACCGGGAATTGATCTGGAGAAGCCGGAGATGCAGTATATGATCATCTCCGTCAATGATTCAATTCCTGTTGTGGTGGGTAAAATGCAGCGGTTAAAAATAAAACAGGGCGATGTTATTCAGATACATGATATTGTGGCCAACTATGAACGGGGGCTCAGTGTTGATGTTATCGGGGTGGGCAATGAGTTTAACGATATGAAGAAAAAGCTGAA
The DNA here is from genome assembly GCA_022361395.1 of Desulfobacterales bacterium. Classification (GTDB taxonomy): domain Bacteria; phylum Desulfobacterota; class Desulfobacteria; order Desulfobacterales; family Desulfobacteraceae; genus Desulfobacter. Next base: position 47,681 of record JAKSAX010000150.1, read on the forward strand.
AATCGTTGAACCCACCCGGATTGAAGCTAAAAAGGATTTTTATGCCTGCGGCAGTGTTTTTTTGGATATCCAGGATAAAAGGGGGACCGGAGACCTCAACCGGTTGTCTTTAAGTGATTCTGAGAAATCCGACGAACTCAGGTATAAACTCAAGATTAACGGAAAAACCAGGATTGTGGAAAATTACGGCCGGGTGAATTTGAATTTCGGTGACCGCCTGATAATTGTGGATGTCATAAGCGGGGATATTGACCCGTCTGCATACATTGTGAATTTTAAGGGGTTTGTGGGAAACAGCAGCCTTAACACAGGCGAGGACAGGGGATATGTCATAGATACCGGAGCCGGTGTTTTATTGCCAAGATATTCCCTTGAAAAACAGGGCAGGCGTTATCATGTAGTAACAACCTTAGGCGGGAATGAGGTCGGAAAAATATTTATTGATATTCAATCATAAAAATATTGAGGAGACGTGCGGTGGGTAAAAAAGACAGGAAAAACCTGAGTATTATTGATAAGGAATTGAAGATTGACGGCTCCATATCCAGCACTGGAAAGTTAATTATAAAAGGTAAGGTGACCGGAACCATAGACGGGGATGTGGTGATTATTGCCGAAGACGGACAGGTGGATTCAAGTGCCACCAAGGTGGCCAGTTTAACCATTGGAGGGAATTTTCAAGGAGAGGTGGCTGCATCCAAGGAGCTGATCATCCTTTCCACCGGTACCTGTGCCGGAAAGGTGGAGTGTCAGGATCTTATTGTGGAAAACGGGGGGATTCTGAATGCCGATGTCTCTTGCAAAACAGCTAGTAAAATGAGCATCCCGAAAAAAGAGTCAAAGATTTTTTCTCCGGGTCCCAGCCTGAAAACCGAAAAACAGATAGAGTTGTAAAATATGCTTGACATAATCAAGAAAATTATGTAAATATCGCTGATTGTCTTTATGAAGAGGAGCATGGAACATTGAAAAAGTATACATATAGTGCCAAGAGAGCAGATAACAAAGAGAACTGGTGTGTGATTGATGCAAAGGATCAGGTGCTTGGGCGCCTGGCGTCCCAGGTGGCTTACCGGATCCGCGGTAAGCATAATCCCCTGTACACTCCCCACGTTGATATGGGTGACTGGGTGGTTATTATCAATGCGGATAAAATTCGCCTGACCGGTAACAAAATGGATCAGAAAACCTATTACCGGCATTCCGGTTACATGGGCGGGATTAAATCTGAGACCGTTAAAGAGGTCCTGGAGAAAAAACCTGAGGAAGTGCTCAGGAAGGCTGTTCGGGGAATGCTCCCAAAAAACAGGCTGGGTAGGAAATTAGGAAAAAAATTATTTGTATATGCAGGCGACCAGCATCCCCATGCTGCTCAGAAGCCTGAAGTTGTTGAAATTTAAAGGATAAGGACGCGATACTATCAATGGAAAGTGGAAACGTTTTTTACGCAACAGGTAAGCGGAAAGATTCTGTGGCCAAAGTGTGGCTTGTGCCTGGTACAGGGAAGATTGTTGTTAATAACAGAGAAATGGAAGAGTACTTCGATATTCCTGTAAACCAGGGCGCGCTGACCTCACCTCTGGTATTGACCGATAATGCCGAAGCTTTCGACGTTAAGGTCACCGTTATGGGCGGCGGACAGACCGGTCAGGCCGGAGCAGTACGTCAAGGTGTTTCTAAAGCACTTGTACTGGCAGATCCGGAGCTGAGAGGCGTTCTTAAATCAGCCGGTTTCCTGACCCGGGATGCCAGGAAGAAAGAACGTAAAAAATACGGTAAAAAAGGCGCAAGAGCCAGTTTCCAGTTCTCAAAAAGATAGTCTTTTTTATACAGTATCGATTCACCTGGAGGGGGAGCAAAATAATTTGTTCCCCTTTTTCGGGTTCGGGGTGACACAATAGAATGAGCGGCTCTAAAACCTATCTTTTTTACGATATTGAGACATCCGGATTGAATCCTGCCTTTGATCAGGTGCTTACCTTTGCCTGCATCCGGACCGATCTTGAACTGAACGAACTTTCCAGGGAGACGATCACGATATCCCTCAGGCCCGATATCGTACCCTCGCCACGGGCCTTTTTAACCCATTGCCTGACGTTCCGGGAGCTCGAACAGGGTATATGCGAGTATGAGGCCGCCCGAAAAATACATGCCCTTTTCAATACACCGGGTACAATAAGCTGCGGGTATAATTCACTGGGGTTTGATGACGAATTCCTGCGGTTTCTGTTTTATCGCAACCTGCTCGACCCCTATTCGCATCAATTTGCTAACGGGTGTGCCAGAATGGATATGCTTCCCATTGCAGCGATCTTTAAGCTGTTTAGTCCGCATGTCCTTTCATGGCCTGTATTGCCTGACGGCAGCCCGACACTGAAGCTGGAATACCTGTCCGAAGAGAATGAATTTGAGGTGTCGGGCAGGGCCCATGAAGCCATGGCGGATGTGGAAGCGCTGCTGGCCCTGGCCAGGATCTTTTCAACTGAAAGGAAGATCTGGGAATATGTGCTGGGATTTTTCAACAAGGCCGAGGACCTGAAAAGAAAGAATGCGCTTGGGCGCCATATTTTGGTTGAAAAAAACAGGTTTGACCTTGGAATGATGGTCTCTATCTCCTTTGGGGCAAAAGTCAATTATATGGCGCCTGTAATCTGTTTAGGCGGTTCTGTTCCCTATAAGAACCAGGATCTGTGGCTGCGGATGGATATTGACGGTCTTTTTGATAAGATTGATGATGAAAACGGCATATACGATTTTTTCGTAATCAGGAAGCGGCCGGGAGATCAATTGATCCTTTTGCCCTGTCTGGAGCGTTTCTGGAAGAGGCTGACGCCTGAGGCGCTGACCGCTTACGAAAAAAATCTCGAACATCTCAATGCCGGGGCTGAACTATTTTTGAAGACCGTTGCGTTTCACAGGGTGTTTGAGTATCCGGATATTCCTGATGTCGACCCTGATGCGGCCCTGTATAAATCCGGTTTCTTTTCAACAAAGGAAAAATCGGAGATTTCACAGTTTCACGGGCTGGTTGCCGACGAAAAATTTGATGCCTGCAACTCCTTTGAAAGCGTGCGTATCAGGACACTGGCCCGCAGGATCCTGTTTCGGAATTTCAAACATAACGGAGACGAGCGTGACGAGTTTTCGGCGCATACCAGCCGATTAACCGGACGAAATCCGGAAGAACCGGTCAAAGGGTATAAGAATGATGTGAAGTTTACCTGTGCCTTGGCTGTAGCTGAGTTGGAGCAGATAGAGTCTGAAGGAATAGATGATTTTGAGCCGGTTCAAAAAGAGATTTTTGAATGGCTGAAATTATATATTGACAGCCTGTCAGCCTCTTTTACTGATTCGTTTTAATTCGTCTATCTGTGCATTATGAATAAACCGGTTAAGCAGGTCCTCGCTTTCTGCTGTGATGGCAATGATTTTTAAACCGATAAGCATATGGGTCTCCGAATAATTCGGATTCAGCCTCGCAACCTTTGTCTTGACCGGAAAGGTGCCCACCGGCGCTTGTTGCCCCCTGTCCACAAGAATCATTCCCACCGGTACCAAGGTGCCTGATTGTGCCTGGGTCAGCGGATTTGGTTTCCCGTTCAGTTTTTTAGGAACGACAAGTCCCATGCCGGCAAACGAAATGTCTTTGATTTTGAAATCTTTGGCTGTGAAATATTCGACACCGTTCAGCAGGAGTTTTGCTTTGATGTTATGTCTCTGGCTCAGGGGAAGCCTGAATGCAGACCGGATATTCGTTTCAACTGGCGGCAACCGGTATTCCACGACCAGTGCTTTGGTTGTGGATCTGTTTGCCAGGTGGTATTGGTCTATAAATTTGATGGGTTTGCAAGCCAGGCCGATTCTGACTCTTCGCTGCTTGATGTGAATAATGGTCGTCAGGTGCAGTTCATCGAACTGGGTCTCGGATGTAACCGGAACTATCGGCTGTGCAATGGTTATCGTTCTGTTACCATAATCCGTGTCATAGATTATGGACGATCTGGAGATCGGCGTGAGGGAGTCCATGTCAAAGACCAGATCCACTCCCACCGAAGGAAGGAATATGTTTTCAATATCAAACCCCATGGTTCAAATCCATTCAGGCAGTATTGACATCGTCAAATACTGCCTGAATAATTTTACGTAAAAAGGATTTGATTATTTTACGGCATCTTTGAGGGCTTTGCCGGGGACGAACTTGGGTACATTTCTAGCAGGGATGTTGATTTCTTTTCCAGTCTGGGGGTTTCTGCCTTTTCTGGCTTTTCTTTCTGCTGTTTTAAATGTGCCGAAGCCAACGAGAGTTACAGAGTCATTGTTAGAAAGGGCGTCTGTTACAGCTTTGATCATGCAGTCAACTGCAGCCTGGGCTTCTTTCTTACTGTTCAGAACTTCTGAAACCTTGTTGATTAAATCGCCTTTGTTCATCGTGATCACTCCTTTTTTTAGGTTTTTAGGAATTAATATTTTTATTAAAAACGTTTTCCTAAAAGTTGTAAAAATTTAAATCAGCTTTTTGCGTACGTTACGTCGTTGAGAAGTGCGTGTCAAGTATTTATTCACATTTTTTGAAAATTTCATTGCCAGATTTTTTCAAACAACATAAAATCGTTTAAAACAGGAGGAAAATATGGACGTAACACTTGTCAATCCTTTTATTGAAGGTGCTTTGCACATACTAGACACCACCGCTTTTGTTAAAGTAAAACCCGAGCCCCCGGTTTTGAAAACAGATTCCTTTCTACAAGGTGATATATCGGGCCTTTTGGAGATTTCCGGTGATCTTGAGGGAACAGCGGCAATTTCTTTTTCAGAAAAAAGTATTCTAGGTATTGTCTCTGCCATGTTTGGTGAGGAAATGTTAGAGATCAATGACGAAATCACAGACGCTGTAGGTGAAATCAGTAATATGATAGCCGGGCATGTTACCACAAAGATTGCCGAACTTGATAAAAAGATTAAGGTAAAATTTACCAAGGTTGTAATCGGACGCAATCAAACCGTTGAGCATATAGCCAGCGGCAGTCATGTGGTGCGCATACCTTTCCGCACGACCAAGGGCAAAGTTATCCTCGAGGTCTGCTATGCGGATTAGCCGGCGGGTTATCGGCTGAGAATTGAAAAATACCAGTAAATCAACTCATTTCCCCAGAGTACATAAACCATTGCACCCGCAGATAAATACGGGCCAAAGGGAATTTTAACCTTGGTACCTCTGTTTTTTCCAAAAATCATGGTTGCCACGCCGCCGCAAGTGCCTGCAAGGGACCCTGCAAACATTGTGAATAACACCCCTTTAACTCCGGTGGCCGCCCCGATCATTGCCAGAAGTTTTATGTCTCCGCCCCCCATTCCCTGTTGCCCTCTTAAAAGATAGTAGCCCAGGGCGACAGCGTACAGCACTCCGCCGCCTGTCAGAACCCCGTAAAGTGATGAGGCCAGGGTCATTTCCGGGATAAAAAACCCAGACGATGCAAAAATGAAAATTCCGGGAATGGATATGATGTCCGGAATGATTTGGTGGTCAATATCTATGAATGTGACCACAATCAACGCACATCCAAAGACAAACCAAAAGAGGAGCGGCAGGCCAATACCGAATCTATGAAGCAGGAGCACGGCCAGGCCCCCTGTTAAACACTCTATTACCGGGTATCTTGCGGAGATGGGCGTTTTGCAGAACCGGCACCTGCCTTTAATTAACAGATAGCTTAAAACCGGGATGTTTAAATAGAAGGGGATCGTATGGTTGCAGACCGGACAATGGCTGCCCGGAAAAACAATGGATTTTTTTTCAGGCAGCCTGTAGATGACCACATTTAAAAAGCTGCCAACGCATGCGCCGAAAATGAAAACAACCAGTGCGAGTGGGATCGGTAACTGGGCAGTGTGAATCATTCTTAATTTATCCTCTTTTTATTGTCATCGTGTATCGGGGTTGCGTCCGGATCTGCTTCCGGTTACCGTCAGGTTATCTGATTTTAAAAATATTTTATCAAGCATATTGTAAAAAGAAAAAACTGTTTTATTCTAAGATCAAACAAATTTAAGCATAACTAAAGCGCCCAAAAGGGGAAGATCAACTATCGGTTATAAATAATTGAAAACCTGGTTGATCTTGTTTGATTTATAAGGAGTGTAAATGGCTGAAGCAGATATTGATGATCTTATCGAGATTATAGAAAAAGAAGGCAATATTGAAGATATTCCTAAAACTCTTCCCATGATGCCGGTCAGGGATGTGGTGGTGTTTACGGATATGCTGCTTCCCCTGTTTGTCGGACGTGAGAAATCTATAAAAGCCATCGAAGAGTGCGTGGAGTATGACCGGTATGTCTTTTTATCCGCCCAGAGGGATTCCGAGATTGAAAAGCCCGGCATTGATGATGTCTATGAAATCGGGACCGTGGGGCGTGTCCAGAAAATGATCAAAATGCCGGATGGCAGGATAAAGGCTTTGGTCCAGGGTATTGCCAAAGCCAAAGCGGTTGAATATGTCCAGAAAAGATCTTTTTTCAAGGTTGAAGTTGAAATTCTTACCGATGTGGAACCCGAAGATCTTGACATAGAAATCGAAGCAATGATGAGGAACGTCAAGGAGAACAGCGAAAAATTGCTGGCCCTGAAGGGAGAGTTCTCCGGTGATGTGGGGGATCTGCTTTCCCACATTGATTCTCCGGGTAAATTGGCGGATCTTGTGGCATCCAATCTTAATTTAAGAGTGGAAGACGCCCAGACGCTGCTTGAGATCACAGATACCGTGGAAAGGCTTAAACGGGTCAATGATCTTCTGGCAAGAGAGCTGGATCTTTCAACTGTCCAGGCTAAGATTCAAACCCATGTGAAAGACGAGATTTCAAAGAATCAGAGAGACTATTACCTGAGAGAGCAGGTCAAGGCCATTCACAGGGAACTGGGTGAAAGTGACGACAAACTGGCCGAAATTGCAGAGTTCAAGGCAAAAATTAAAAAATGCAAATTGCCGGAAACCTGTGAAAAAGAGGCGTTGAAACAGGTTAAACGCTTGGAGCAGATGCACTTTGATTCGTCAGAGGCCTCCGTTGTCAGGACCTATCTGGACTGTATTGTTGAACTGCCCTGGAGCCGGTCCACCAAAGATTTCCTTGATATTAAAAAAGCCAAGGACATGCTGGATCAAAATCATTTCGGGCTTGATAAGGCCAAAGAGAGAATTTTAGAGTACCTGAGCGTCAGAAAGCTGAATCCCAATAAAAAGGGTCAGATTATCTGCTTTGTGGGTCCTCCCGGTGTCGGCAAAACTTCTCTCGGACAGGCCATTGCCAAAGCCATGAAACGTAAGTTCCACAGGGTTTCTCTAGGGGGAATCCGGGATGAGGCTGAGATCCGGGGACACCGCAGAACCTATATCGGGGCCATGCCCGGCAGGATTCTGCAGGGGTTGCGTCAGTGTAAGACAAACAACCCCGTATTTATGCTTGATGAAATAGATAAATTGGGCAGTGATTTCAGGGGGGATCCTTCATCTGCCCTGCTGGAAGCCCTTGATCCGGAGCAGAATTCAGACTTTTCAGATCATTATCTGAACATGCCCTATGATCTGTCCAACGTATTGTTTATTCTCACAGCAAATATGGCAGATACGATTCCGTCCGCCCTCCTGGACCGGATGGAGTTGATCCATATTTCAGGGTATACCCGCCAGGAAAAGGCTGTGATAGCCAAAAAACACCTTTTGCCGAGAAAGTTGAAAGACAACGGGTTGATAAGGCGTTCTATCCACATCAGCCCCAATGCCATGGAATCCATTGTTTCGGAATATACCCTGGAGGCCGGGTTGCGCGGGCTTGAGCGGAAGCTGGATACCGTTTGCCGGAAAATTGCCCGGCAGATTGCGGAGGGGAAAAAAGGCCGGTTCAGTATTACCAAGCAGAACCTGAACAAATACCTCGGGCCGCCGCAATATATATCTGAGCTGGACCAGGAAGAGAGTCAGGTGGGACTGGCCACAGGGCTTGCCTGGACAGAGTTCGGCGGGGAACACCTGTATATAGAAATCTCATTGTTCCAGGGAAAAGGGGAGTTGCTGCTGACAGGGCAGATCGGAGAGGTGATGCAGGAGTCGGCCCGGGCTGCACTGACCTATACAAAGGCGAACCAGAAGCCGCTGGGAATCGATAAAGAAGTCTTTGACAATAACGATATTCATATCCATGTGCCTGCCGGGGCCATACCAAAGGACGGACCCTCCGCCGGGATAGCAATGGTCACTGCCCTGGTATCTGCCTTTACAGACAAAAAGGTTGACCACAAAGTGGGAATGACCGGTGAAATCTCCCTGAGGGGACGCGTACTGCCGATCGGCGGGCTCAGGGAAAAGGCCCTGGGTGCATTGCGGGCCGGTATCAAGCAGGTGATTATTCCTGAAAAAAACCGCAAGGATCTCCACGATATCCCCAAATCGGTTAAAAGCAAACTCAAGTTTACCTGTGTCAAGGATGTAAAAGAGGTTCTTGATATTGCGCTGGAAAAGGATTAACCGCTTGTGAAGCTTTTTGCACTTAGCACTGCCGAAAATGGGGCCAGCATGGCCCTTTTCGACGGTGATGAGAAGGTGTGCTCCTCTTATTGGGCCAGCCGCCAGACCCACTCCAGGAGACTGATGTCAATGGTCGAGCAGATGATTCAGGTCCAGGCCGGGTTGACTGTGGATGTCATTGACGGGTTTATTGCTGCAAAGGGACCGGGAAGTTTTACCGGCCTTAGAATCGGTATCAGTGTGATCAAGGGGCTGGCTTATTCATTTTCAAAACCCTGCGCAGGAATCTCCAGTCTTGACGGAATTGCCTTCGGGGTCGGTTACAGCCCGGATCCGGTTTGTGTGATGATGGATGCAAAGAGAAACGAGGTGTATACCGCCCTGTACCGTTTTGAACAAGGCAGGCTGGTCCATAAAGGTGAAGAATCCGTCTGTTCCCCTAAACATGCCGTAACAAAGGCAGGAGCCTCTGCGCTTTTTGTGGGATCCGGTTCAAAGGCCTACAGGGAGGTGATTTTAGAACTGACCGGCGGGCAGGCACGGTTTTCTCCGCCATCCGTGGATAGCGTGAGTGCCTCTGCAATGATCCGGATTGCGCTGGCGTCACCCGCTTTATTCGAGTCTGCTGAGAACAGGCTGGAACCTGTTTATTTACGTAAATCCGATGCAGAGATCCATTTTGCCGGAACCATTGAAAAAGCAAAAAAAGGGGCGTCTTGACAGAATGGACTCTGATTTGATATTATTACAGGGTTATGGATAATTCAAAATGGCCGGCAAAGGCGATACTGCCCATTGCAATGCCCGGCATAAAATTTGTTGTTATAGCCATCCTTCTTACGGGGATGTTTTTTTATTTTGGGTGGCAGGTATTGGGAGGGATCTTCGTCTGCCTGACAGCTTTCGTTGCCTGGTTTTTCAGGGATCCCGACCGGGCCGTTCCTGAAGAGAGCGATGCCCTGGTGTCCCCTGCGGACGGGAAGGTGATCATCGTTCAGAGGCTGGCCCAGTGCGAATATATGGATGAGCCCTGCCAAAAGGTGAGCATTTTCATGAATGTATTTAATGTTCATGTGAACCGGATTCCGTTTGACGGTGTGGTTGAGCGGGTGCAGTACAATCCGGGTAAATTTATAAATGCATCTTTTGACAAAGCCTCTGTACACAACGAACGGAATGCCCTTGTGGTTAAGACAGATGAGGGAAAATCCTTTGCCTTTGTTCAGATTGCAGGACTCATTGCCCGCAGGATTGTCAATTGTGTGACAACAGGAGAGCGGGTAAGAAAGGGTGACCGTTACGGAATGATCCAATTCGGATCCAGGCTGGATCTTTATCTGCCGCTGGCCTTTGATGTAGCCGTACAGGTCGGGGATAAAACAAGTGCAGGTACCACCATTATCGGGCACATGCGGTAACTTGGCTGAATGATCGTTTAACCAACGAGGATTGCCATGCAAAAGCAGCAGTTTAAGAGGGGTATTTATATTCTGCCCAATTTGTTCACTTCCATGAACTTGTTCTGCGGATACTACTCTATTCTTGCCTCTATTCAGTTAAGATTTACCGATGCGGCCATTGCCATAATGATCGGTGCCGTGTTTGATCTTCTGGACGGAAAAATTGCCAGGGCCACAAATACAACCTCCAGGTTCGGGATCGAATACGATTCCCTGGCTGACCTGATCAGTTTTGGCCTGGCTCCGGCTATCCTGATGGTGCTGTGGGCTTTGGAGCCCATGGGGCGGCCCGGGTGGCTGGCCGGTTTTTTATTTGCCGCCTGCGGGGCTTTGCGGTTGGCCCGGTTTAATACCGGTGCATCATCCGGTCCTGATTTTGAAGGCCTTCCCATTCCTGCTGCGGCTGCAATGAATGTGTCGGTTGTTCTTTTATTTTCCAGGCTGGAGATAGGCCCTGAACCATTCAGGGTATTACTGCTGGTAATGATGTTTGGGCTGTCATTCTGTATGGTCAGTTCATTCAGGTATAAAAGTTTGAAAAATGTACCATTGTTCAAAAGTTTTACCTTTAACAGATTGGTTTGCCTGGTTTTGATTTTCGTGGCTTTTGCTGCAGAACCCTGTATCATACTGTTCGGGGGCTGTGCCCTGTACGTGATATCCGGGCCTCTGCTCTCACTAGTGTTCTTTTTCAAGGATGGAAAAGAGATGCCTGTTGATAAGGGCGTTTAACGGATTTCAGTGTCGGTGATCCCGGGAATTTAAATTTTATTAAACGGAGTAAATCGTAGTTTTGGATCAGATACCTATTACAACACAGGGCTTTGCAGCCTTAAAAAAAGAACTTGAGAGATTAAAGACCATTGAGCGGCCTGAGAATATCAAGGCCATTGAGGTTGCCCGTGCCCATGGTGATCTGTCTGAGAATGCCGAATATCACGCAGCCAAGGAAAGGCAATCCTTTCTTGAAGGACGGATTGGGGAAATTTCCTATAAAATCGGAAATGCCAAAGTCATTGATCCTGATGAGGTGCCAAAGGATGTTGTCCGGTTTGCCAGCCGTGTTCTGGTAGAAAACCTGGACTCCGAAGAAGAGATTGAATACATGATTGTCGGTGCGGATGAGGCAGATATTAAAAAAGGCAAGATATCCGTATCCTCACCCCTCGGCAGCGCCCTTATCGGAAAGGAACCCGGTGAGGAGGCTGTGGTGCAGGCGCCCGGCGGTAAACGAATTTATGAAATAATTGATATACTATAAAATTCAGGTATCTGATTTAAATTAATACTGGAGGAAGTTGTTGTGGCTCGAGTAACCATTGAAGA
>JAKSAX010000299.1 GCA_022361395.1 Desulfobacterales bacterium
CCGCTGCAGCAGGGTCATGGTTTCATCAAACCGTGCCGCATCAATGGAAATATGGGCCCGGACCCCTTTGTCAACCGCTTCGGCTGTTTCCCTGGAGGCGCAGATAACCAGGATTTTTTCAGGTTTTATCTTTTTCGCCATTTTGGCAAGGTGGCTGACCCTGGGATCATCTGCCAGATCGGGATGCTTTTGCTGCCGGTATAAATCCGCTGTTTCACCGGATTCCATTTCCAGGTTGGCGTTCCGTATCTGTCCGGGGGTGCCGGTTAAGGGGATAAGATTGACCTTACGGCCGGGAAAGCCCTTGATGGTTGCCCGCCTGTTCCTGAAAATCACCCGTCCCGGCCCGAAGGTATCCAGGAGCCGGTCAACGGGCCTGCCTTGAGCCACCCGTTTTTTTACGGTTTGGGCTAAGGCCTCGTATGTCTCGGCCTCCCGGACATAGGTTGCCAGATCAAAATACCGGTCGGGATCCAGCAGCCTGAGCTGGGCAAAGTGGGGTTCAACCCCCATTTGTTCCGGTGTGGCCGAGAGCAGCATAAGGCCCCGGGTCTGACGGCCCAGCTCCTGCATAAAGGCATAGAACTCCGGCAGGTCCGTCATATGGTGGGCTTCGTCCATGACCACCATATCCCAGCCCGCACTCAGAATCTGCGCCTGCCTCTTTGCGGCGTTCTGGATGAATGACTGGCTGCAGATTCCCTGCTGATCCCCTGAAAAGGGATTCATGGCAGGGTCCCCCTGTTCCGATTCCAGGCAGTGGGCTTCGTCAAACAGCCTGAATTTAAAGTTGAACTTCCTGTAAAGTTCAATAAACCATTGATGGACCAGTGCATCCGGCACGATGATGAGCACCCGCCGGATCTGGGAGAGTACCAGGAGCCTGTGGAGGATGAGGCCGGCTTCAATGGTTTTTCCCAGGCCGGTTTCATCCGAGAGCAGGACCCGGGGGAAATACCTCTGGCTGACCTGGTCGGCAATATAAAACTGGTGGGGAATAAGGTCCACCTGGCCGCCCAGGAACCCTTTGGCCGGTGAGGTATCATAGGCTGCCTTTTTCAACCGGATCTCCCGCCTGAGGTCAAAGAGTTTTGACGGCCCGGAAATTCCGGCCAGCAGTCTTTCCTGGGGCAGGGAAATATTCATGAAAGGGGCCAGGTCTTCTTCGCTTATCCGGGTGCCTTCCCCTGTATAGGCCATAAGGCCCCGGATCTCTTCAGCCTCTTCAATCGCAATCTCCCTTCCGTCCAGGGTTGAGATCCGGTCCCCTTCCTTGAACCTTATCCGCCTGACCGGTGCTGCTGTCAGGCTGTATTGACGGGTGCAGTCCCCGCCGGGAAAGTCTATTTTAAGGGTGCGCCTGTCATGGAAAACAAGGATCCCCATGCCGAGTTCGGGTTCTGCTTCGGACATCCAGCGCTGACCGGGTGTAAGATTATGTTGTCTGCTCATGGTTCGGATGGTGCTAAAGGCCTGGTTTCAAAGAAAAAATGAGATTTATGCCACAGCCCGTGCCGAAAAGTCAAGAGAATAGTTCCTGTCCTGGCCAGCCCCGGGCAGAAGATGGCCTTTGCCGGACATTGACAAAGATTTTTTCAAATCTTGATCCAGATCAAAGAATTCCTGTGCCGCTCCCTATATGTATGGGTTACGAATTTTAACTTTAACTGTGCAAAGGAGTTCATATGTTTTGTTTTCAATGTCAGGAAGCTGCCAAGGGAAAAGGCTGTACCGTAAAGGGAATGTGCGGAAAAGAGGATACCACCTCAAACCTGCAGGATCTTCTCATATACAATTTGAAAGGGATTGCCGTTCTCCAGCAGTGGATGAATGAGCGGGGTGCCGAAACAGGCAGGGACACGGGGCGGTTTGTGGCCAAGGCCCTGTTTACAACCATTACTAATGCCAATTTTGACGATGAGAGCCTGGTTCACTGGATTCAGCAGTCCGTCACCCTGAAGCAGGAACTCAAGGCAAAGTTTGACGCCATAGCGCCCGGACCTGCGAAAACATCCCTGTGGGAAACAATTAAGGGGTTGTTTGCCGAGGCCCCGGCTCCCGCAACCGACGGCCTGGACGATTCCGCCCTCTGGTTTGACACCAATACTGCCGGGTTCCAGGAAAAGGCCAAAACCGTGGGCGTCCTGGCAACGGAAAACGAAGATGTCCGGTCTCTCCGGGAGTTGTTGATTCTCGGCCTGAAAGGTGTGGCTGCCTATGCCGACCATGCCGCAGTACTCGGGGTTGAAAAAGATGAAATTTACGATCACCTGCTGGAAGGGCTTGCCTCCACCACCCGGGATCTTTCCGTGGATGAAATGGTGGGGCTGGTCATGAAAACCGGGGAGATCGCAGTTACCACAATGGCTGCCCTGGATGAGGCCAATACAACGGCTTACGGCAACCCGGAAATCACCGAAGTAAATATCGGGGTGGGAGAAAACCCGGGCATCCTGATCTCCGGCCATGACCTCAAGGATATGGAAGAACTGCTCAAACAGACGGAAGGCACTGGGATAGACGTTTACACCCATGGTGAAATGCTGCCGGCCAACTATTATCCGGCTTTCAAAAAATACAGTCACCTCAAGGGGAATTACGGCGGTTCCTGGTGGCACCAGAACGAGGAGTTCGAAGCCTTTAACGGCGCCATCCTGATGACCACCAACTGCATCATCCCCATAAAAAAGAAAAACACCTACCAGAACCGTATTTTTTCCACAGGTGTGGTGGCTTATCCGGGCATCGGCCACATCCCCGAAGGGCAGGGCGGACAGGCAAAGGATTTTTCACAGGTCATTGAGACCGCTAAAAAATGTGCGCCCCCCACAGAGCTTGAGACGGGATCCATTGTGGGCGGATTTGCCCACAACCAGGTACTTGCCCTGGCGGACAAGGTGGTGGATGCGGTGAAAAGCGGGGCCGTAAAACGGTTTGTTGTTATGGCAGGCTGCGACGGCAGGCAGAAAGGCCGCGGGTATTTTACCGAAGTGGCTGAAAAACTTCCCGGGGATACCATTATCCTGACGGCAGGCTGCGCCAAGTACCGTTATAACAAACTGAACCTCGGGGATATCGGCGGTATCCCGAGGGTCCTGGATGCGGGCCAGTGCAACGATTCCTATTCCCTGGCCGTGATCGCCCTGAAACTCAAGGAGGTATTCGGTCTGGAGGATATCAACGACCTGCCTATCTCCTTTGATATCGGATGGTACGAGCAGAAGGCCGTTGCCGTATTGCTGGCCCTGCTTTTCCTTGGTGTGAAGGGTATCCGCTTAGGCCCCTCCCTCCCTGCCTTTGTCTCCCCCACCGTGCTCAACGTCCTGGTGGAGAAATTCGATATCAAACCCATCGGTGAGGTGGAGGCTGATATTGAAGCAATGATGCAGGGCAAATAGTCGAAACAGATGATCCGGCAGCCTCCCCGGGGAGGTGCCGGATCTTTTTGCTACTCTTCCCTGTGAAGCGGTTTCAGCGCATCGTAAGGCGCATCCAGTTCAATGGTGAGATGCCTCTTCAGGGCATCAAGATAGGCCGGGCTGTCAGGCAGGATCTGCACCTCCTCCCTGCCGTTGGTTGTGATTTTCAACGTCCGGTCCAGCAGGGTAATGCCTCCGCCGGGAAAGGGAAGCCCGGCCACACGGGAGCAGGTAAAGAATGAATCCGGATGTGTGGAGGTATAATGGTTTCCATAGGCAATATCCGCCGGAAACACGTATCCCAGGTCAAAACTGTAAAGGTCTTTCCACTCATCACATTCCAGGGCCTGGTACATGGTCCCGAATTGCCCCCCGTCAGTCAGCCGCAGGGTCAGCCCGTCCGTTGTAACCGGGCGGTCAAGCTCCAGGGGAATGGGCTGACGGGGGGAGTTCATGGCAAATCCCACATCTGCCAGCCAGTCCCTGCCGCTCATGGACACCATCGTCAGCTGGTGCCCCCGGCCTGAGGGGATGCCTGTCTCTGTCAGATGAACACGGGCCAGCAGAGCCCGGGCCTTGAATCCCAGAGCCTGGAGCGCCTGCAGAAACAAGCCGCTCAGCTCAAAACAATATCCACCCCTTTTTTCAAGGACCAGCTTGTTGAAAACAGCCTGGGGGGCCAGGTCAACTCCCCTTCCCAGGAGGATATCAAAATTTTCAAACGGAATGGTGTACAACTGGGCCTGGTGCAGCCTGGTCAGGGTATCCGGGGAGGGATCCGCGGCACCGCTGAAACCGATCCGGTCCAGGTACGCATCTAAATCAAATTTACCGGCATCCACGGGTATACCTCCTTATAATACACCTCAACGTTGGGGTACATTTGCCGCTCTAATCTATCAGCTCAATCTCCAGACCTTCCAGTAGCCGCAGGGCCTCAAAGCGGCTGAATTTTGCCATTTTTATTTTATTGGCCATGATATTGATATTGTAATTGACCGCCTCTGTAAAATCTGCTCCTGTCAGGTCCGTCCCGTTGAACAGGCTGTTGGAAAAATCCGTTTGCCTGAAATCGGCATTACGGAAAACCCCGTCTCTGAAATCCGCATACCGGGCATTGCAGTTTTTGATAACGAGCCGGCATAAATCCAGCCCGATGAACGTATTATCGTTCATTATACAATTTACAAATTGCAGCGGGGAAGAATGTGCAACAGTGGGCCAGTCAGCGGCCGTCCAGTTAATCCCGATAAGTTTAGAGTCCTGAAACACAACATCGGAAAATCTGCTGAACTGAAATTTTGCCACACTGAGATTGCAATTGGTAAACCGGCAGTCAATAAAGCTGCACTCCCTGAAGCAGGTTTTGCTGAAATCGCAATTGCTGAAACCGCACTCCTCAAAGGTGGTTGACCCGATATCATGACCGGAAAGGGATTCTTGATCAAATTCCCTGGAAAAATAGTCTTTCTCGTTTTTATTGAAACCGGTCATTATCTGCCTTTCTGTCTGCCGGGTGAATCATTGTCCTGTATTATCACTTTATTCAAATCCCCACCAGCCGTGTCTGCCGATTTTCTCAGTATTTTTTGTCGCCAAATAATCCAGCCCCTCCAGGATGGTTACATATCCGCCTGTTTCTCCTGCTTGACCTTGTAGCGGGTTCCTGGTAGTTTAAGGCCCGTCACCAAGGTGGAAAAATGCCCGGGCTTTTGGTCCCTGCCTGATAACAACCGGCCCTGCATTCAATACCGTGGCGGCAGACATGTAGCCATATGCCGATGCACACCTTACATAAGCCGTTGTTACTGCTGGTTTTCTCTGTTTTTCTGCTTTACGGCCCTGCCTCCGGAAAGACGCCGGTTTCCCGTTCCGCCGACCCGGTCAGAATTGTATATTGCGATTACCGGCCCTTTTACTTTAAAGGAGGCAACGGGGATATCCGGGGAATATTTGTGGACTTCTGGGAACTCTGGTCTGAGAAAACCGGTATTCCGGTGGCCTTTTCCATGACCTCCTGGGAGGAGAGCGTCCAATGGCTGAAAGAGGGCCGGGCAGACATCAATGCCGGCGTGTTTTTCACTGATAAGCGGGACCGGTTTATCGATTTCAGCATTCCGTTTTTTAAGATTCCGGCCTTTATCTTTCACCGGCCGGGTATCCGCCCCTCCCCCGGAACACTTAACACTTACCGGGTAGGGGGCGTGAACGGCGAGTTCAGCACCCATTACCTTAAAACAGAACTCAACCTGGATGTCATAGGCTATGTCAGCCATGAGCTGATGATTACCCATGCCCTTAAAGGGCAGGTGGATGCCTTTATCATGGAAACACCGGTGGCCACCTCATACCTGGCCAAGCACAACGGGCTTGACCGCCTGGTGAAATCTGAGCAGCCCGTCTACTCACAGGTGTTCAGGGCCGGGGTAAAAGAGGGGAATATCCGGCTTCTTGACCGTGTCAACCAGGGGCTTGACCGTATCACGCCGGGGGAGATACAGGGGATTCTGGACAATTGGACCGGCAGTGCGGCATCGGAGCCCGGAGCCCGGTTGCCGGAGAGGGTTGTCATCGCCACCAGCATTGACCAGCAGCCTTTTCACTTCAGGGATGAACAGGGCAGGGCAGTGGGAATGCTTGTGGACCTGTGGCGGTTGTGGGGGGAAAAAAACAATATTGACATTGAGTTTAAAAGCGGTACCTGGTCGGAAAGCCTTGCCCTGGTCAGGGACGGAAAAGCAGATATTCACGCGGGCTGTTTCTACTCCAGGGACAGGGAAGACTTCCTGGCGTTTGCCGCTCCGCTCACCCCCTGCGATACCCATTTTTTCTTTCACCGCAGTGTGTTCGGCCTGAAAAATCTTGAAGACCTTATCGGGTTCAGGATCGGGGTGCTTGAAAACGATTTTGCCGCAGAATTCATCCGGCAGCACCTGCCCGGTGCTTACATATCCGAGTATCCCAGCAACCAGGCCCTGTTTGATGCCGTGGAAAAGGGAGAGATAAGGGTCTTTGCCGGAGACACCCCGACGGCCCTGTTCTTTCTCGCCCGAAAGGGGCTCAGGTCCCAATACCGGCATCACCCGGCCAGGCCGCTGTATACCAACACCTATTTCGGTGCGGTGCGTAAGGGCAATACCGCCCTGGTTAAGGCAGTTAAAGAGGGGTTTTCCGCTATCCCGGCCCAGGAAAAGGCTGCAGTGGAGCGCCAGTGGACCGGACAGTCCCACCACAAGACAGAAGATGTACTGATCATTGCCTGTGAAAAGGATTTTCCTCCCTACTCCATGCTCAACTCCCAGGGGCAGCCCACGGGTATACTCATTGATTTCTGGAGACTCTGGTCCGGGAAGACCGGGCGCAGCGTCGAATTCAGGGTGCTTGACCGGGATGAGGCCGGGAACGCACTGGTCACGGACCGTGCCGATATCCATGCCGGGATGGTCGGACAGGAGGACCCTTCGTCCATGCTGGCCTTTTCCCGGCCGTTCTACCGGATTGATGCCCGCCTGTTTTACCGGGCCGGTAAGACAGTTGGCCGTTTGAAAGATGTGGGCGGACATCCGGTGGCCGTTGTCAGGGAAACCGCCACAGCAGAATGGGCGGCGGGCAATTTGCCTGATACCGTAATCCGTACCTTTGATACGGAAGAAGAGATGGTATTGGCTGCAGCCAGGGGGGAGGTTGATTTTTTTGCAGGCCCGTCCATGGTGATACAGGCACAGCTCAACCGGCACAGCCTTACCGGGGGATTCAGGCGCCTGAACCGTCCCCTGTTTTCCAGGAATATTCACGGTGCGGTGAGCCGTGCCCGTCCGGACCGCCTTGCCCTTGTGAACTCAGGGCTGGGCGCCGTCAGCCGGGGTGAAATAAAACAGATTGAAGAAAACTGGATCCCGGGCAGAACCGGTGAGGCGCCTCCAAGGATCTCCCTGTCTGAAAACGAACGGAAATGGCTTGACCGGCACCGGACGATCCGGCTCGGTTTCCCGCCGGAATTTCCGCCTTTTGATTTCACGGGTAAGGCGGGGGAGTACATGGGGATCACATCGGAATATGTGACCCTTCTCAACGAGCGGCTGAATCTCCGGATAGAGATGGTTCCCGGTCTGACCTGGTCCCAGGTGCTGGCAGGTGCGAACGACGGAAAAAGGGAGATCGATATGGTGTCCGGTGCGGCGCGTACCCGTTCCATGACCGAATTCATGCTGCTTACAGATCCCTATACCGAGTTCCCCTGGGTCATCATTACCCGCCGGGATACGCCGCTCATCGGCAGTCTCCGGGACCTTTACAAGAGGCCGACAGCCGTTCTCCTCGATTTTGCCATGCACGAACGCCTCAAGCTCGACCACCCGCTTATTCCCCTGATACCGGCAGCCTCTGTTGCAGAGGGCCTCACTGCTGTTTCCAAAGGCCGGGCAGATGCCTATGTGGGCAACCTTGCCGCTGCCGGGTATGCCATCCAGAATGAAAATTTTCCCGATCTGAAAATTGCCGCCACCACAAGCTACGGCACTGAAGGGATCTCCTTTGCCGTGCGAAGTGACTGGCCTGAACTGGTGAGCATCATCAACAAGGGGCTTTCCACCATTTCCCGGCAGGAGCGGGACCGGATCCGCCAGCGTTGGTTTTCGGTGAGGTTCGAGCATGGTATTGACCGGAACGATATCTGGATAATCATTGCGGGAACAGGCGGGGTCTTCTGCCTCCTTATTCTCGGGGGATTTTTCTGGAACAGGCATATTCACAGGGCCAGGGCTGCTGCCGAAGCAGCCAACAACGCCAAAAGCGAGTTCCTGGCCAGCCTGAGCCATGAAATCCGGACCCCCATGAACGTGATCATGGGCATGACCGATCTGACCCTTGCCGGCAGCCTGACCACGGACCAGCAGGAAAACCTGAAAACATCAAGGGAGGCGGCCGGCCATCTGTTGGAACTCATTGATGATATTCTGGACCTGTCTAAAATCGAGGCAGGCAAGGTAAAGGTTGCCAGAATCAATTTTTCCCTGGACCGTCTCCTGAACGGCATCATCCGGATTTACCAGACCCAGGCTGATAAAAAGGGGCTGGTCCTTACCCTTGAAAAAGAGGAAAATATTCCGTCACGGCTTAAAGGGGATCCGGTCCGGCTGCGCCAGATACTGGTCAACCTCATCGGCAATGCCATTAAGTTTACTGAAAAAGGAGAGATCCGGGTCATTGTAAGGAAAAATACGGACCGGCCTCCGGACAGAAACAGGTTTACCTTTGCCGTCCATGATACCGGAATCGGAATTCCAAGGGATAAGCGGGATATCATATTTGACAGTTTTACCAGGGTGGGGCGGTCTGCCGGACAGCGGGGGACAGGCCTGGGGCTTGCCATCTGCAAACGGTTTGCCGGCCTCATGGGGGGCGGTATACGGGTGGAAAGCAAAAGGGGGCAGGGCAGTTCTTTTTACCTTGACCTTCCTTTCCTCAGGGCGGATGCCCCGGTCAATACCCGGGCCGGCGGGATGGATGATCCCTTAACTGCCCGGGCCGGGCCGCAAAAATCCCTGGCCATTCTTCTGGCAGAGGACTCCGGCCCGAATGCTGCCGTGGCTGCAAGTTTTCTAAAGCAGGGCGGTCACGAGGTAACGGTTGCCCGCACCGGCCTCCAGGTTCTCCGGCTGTTGTCCCGGATAAAAGTTGACCTGGTATTCATGGACGTGGAAATGCCTGAGATAGACGGGCTTGAAGCCACCCGCAGGATCCGGTCCGGCAAGGCAGGGCGCCGGAACAAGGATATCCCGATCATTGCACTCACCGCCCACGCTCTGGATGAATACCGGGAGAAATGCGACGATGCAGGCATGAACGGTTTTTTGACCAAACCTGTTGATGCTGACACTTTAAAACTGGCTGTGGATAAGGTCCTCAAGGGACCCTGCGGTGACGAGGCGCCGGCACAGGCGTCACCGGATACCTCTTCCCGGACACCTGAATTGCCCCGGGTCCGCCTTGACAGGGATAAGGCCCTGGCCCGGTGCGGGGATGACCCGGCCCTGCTTGATGAGATCTGGACGATTTTTGCAGCAGAAGCCCCGAATATTATCCGGCAGATGGAAAAGGCGGCAGCGGACGAGGATTTCGATACCCTGCGTTACGCTGCACACAACCTGAAAAGCGCGTCCGACCGGATCGGCGCAGGCAATGCCAGGGAGACCGCCGCCCGGCTGGAACAGATGGCCGGAGCGGAAACAACAACGGCCCTGCGGCAAACCGCCTCTGAACTGGTCCGGGAACTGACTGCCGTAGTCAGCCAACTCAATGATTTAACCGGTGCTTCCTCCCGGTTTGAAAAGGAAAGCCTGTGAAACATATCCCGGAAACCCGGACACCCATTCTCATTGTAGACGACGACGTTACCCATCTCCTGTCTGTAAAAGCCCTGCTTAAAGATTCGGATATTCCCGGGCCCGCCCTGGTGTCGGACAGCCGGGAGGTCCTGCCACTGATCCGCGAGCACGGGTTTATCTTTGTGCTTCTGGATCTGCTCATGCCCCATATGGACGGTATGGCCCTTCTCAAAGAGATCAAACAGCAGTTTCCGGATGTGGAATGTGTTGTGCTCACTGCCATAGATGATACGGCATCTGCCGTAAAAGCCATGAAATACGGGGCCTACGATTACATGGTCAAGCCCTTCAGCCGTGACAAGCTGATCATTACCATCCACCGGGCCCTTGAACGCTATACCCTGAGAAAGGGCATGGCAGTGTCGGACCGCCCGCACTCCTTTTCCGACCTGAGGCACCCTGAAGCGTTTAAGGACATGGTTACCCGGGATAAAACCATGGCCCGGGTTTTCCTCCGGGCGGAAGTGGTGGCCCCCACCCAGTATTCCGTGATAATCTCCGGGGAATCCGGTACGGGCAAAGAGATGCTGGCCCGGGCACTCCACCGGGCCAGCCGGAGGGCGGACGCCCCTTTTGTGGCCGTAAACATGGGCGCCTTTAACGCGGCCCTGTTTGAAAGCGAATTTTTTGGAAGCAGCAAGGGGGCATATACGGGTGCTTCCGAGAAAAAAGAGGGGTTTCTGGAAGCTGCAAGGGGGGGAACCCTCTTCCTGGATGAGATTACGGATCTTGATATTTCCCGGCAGGGTGTCCTTTTGCGGGTCCTCCAGGAAAAGGAGTTCTACCGCATCGGCAGCACACGGAAAAGAACCGTGGATGTCCGGATCCTGGCAGCCACCAACCGGGACATTGAACTGGAAGTGCAAAAGGGGCGGTTCCGGGCGGATCTCTACCATCGCCTTAACATGTACCAAATTTCCATTCCCCGGCTGGCAGACCGCAAAGCAGATATTTCCCTCCTGGCCGCTCATTTTATCAAGGCCTTTGCCAGGGAAAACAACAAGCCTGCTCCCGGGCTTTCCACGGAACTTGAGCGCCACCTGACAGCCTATGATTTCCCGGGTAATGTCAGGGAATTGAGAAACATCATCGCCTCAGCCGTGCTTCTGGAAACAGGGCCGGAACTCAGCCCGGCATCACTGCCGGAACCAAGTCCGGTTCACGGTGTAATACCGGAGCCTGTCCCGGATTTTCCGGGCGGGCCGGACAGGGATCTGCCTCCCCTAAGTGAGATCGAAAAACAATATATCTGCAAGGTCCTGTCAGCCGTGGACAATAATCGCACCCGGGCAGCCAGAATACTGGGAATCGGCCTGAGGACGCTCCAGCGGAAACTGAAGTCCTTCGGTACCACGTCAAAATGACGCGGTCATGCCATAATGGCATAAACCCGTCCTGCTTCAGGTCAGGTGCGGGGTTCCGGCCCTGCCACGCCAAAATGACGCGGCAGGCCCTGATTCCCGGGGTGACTGCCGCTGGTGTGACCTTTCCTTTAAAATATTCATAAAATCAGATGGTTAAGTTTCGATTCGTTCCTGTTCTCTCCCCTGGCACAGATGTTGAGTAATATCAAAGCCAGGGACCGAAACGGATCACAGGGATCCGGTTATTATTACCATTTAGACCTAAGGAGAGAACATGTCTGACGCTACA
>JAKSAX010000147.1 GCA_022361395.1 Desulfobacterales bacterium
CATGGAACATGTAAGTAGACACTATTCAGAAGTTCCGGATCCACACCGATTTAATCCGGTGGCAATGGCAAGGCGGCCACACCCGTACCCATCTCGAACACGGAAGTTAAGCGCCTTAGCGTCGATGGTACTGCATGGGGGTCTGTGTGGGAAAGTAGAACGTTGCCGGGTTATTCTTCAAAAGCCCTGATCCTGATGTTTTAAAGCGGGGTCAGGGCTTTTTATATTATACCCCGATGGTTTTATGGAGGTTTTTTGCCTTAGCTGCAAGGCACAGAGCGTGAAGCTGTAGTTCTGTCTACCGCGAACGGACTGTAACGCAGCAGATAAGGTAAAAAAACTTCATAAAAGGGGGCCTGTAGCTCAGTTGGTTAGAGCGCACGCCTGATAAGCGTGAGGTCGGTGGTTCAAATCCACCCAGGCCCACCACAGTTTAGAAAAGCCCTGATCGTTGAATCTCGACGGTCAGGGCTTTTTTAGTTTTACAGCGCATACTTCTTTATCCAATACCAGTCGTCATTTGAAAATCATAAATCTGGCCTGAGGCAACTGTTGCAAAATTTGCAACAGTTCAAAAAGATAGGTAAAGGCATTTAATGGGACCTGTAGCTCAGTTGATTAAAACGTACGCCTGGCCCGATTCTATTTATGGTGAGGTCGATGGTTCAAATCCACCTATACCGGGCTTGATTGGTTAGCAATGTGGCGGCTGTCAGGGTGGATATATAACGTTTTTGAAAAAATGCTTGTGACAGATCTAAAAATTTAGTAGACAGTGTTGTTTTTTCTATGTTTTGAAATTATATTACTTAGAGTATTTTATTCGATAATTTGGTGATAGTGCTGCTACTATTGATTTTATTGCTTGTATTTGACATATGTCTACTTTTTAGTTGACATGTCATCTTATTCTTATTATTGATTGGTGTATTGTTCATTTTGGTAATTGTGCGCCTGCCTTTACATCTAACAAAGGAGAGCAATATGACCAGAGAAAACCTGATTGGACACTCTCAACTATATCTTCTCGATAAATTCATGAAAGAGAACGGCCTTAGCCAGAGGGCCATCGCAAAGGACCTTGATCTGACCCGTCAATACTTCAACCTGATCGTCAATCGGAACAAGGGTATTTCCCAGAAAACCGCCGACAAACTGTCTATGCTGATTGGATATACGTCTGCGTTCTGGAAAGGTAAGGAGACCCTGGATGAGAGTATGGTCAAAATGCAATTGTATCAGGACGGGGTCAATGATTCGGGTATCCTGAATCCGCGTGCCATGGAAGTTTTCACTAAATTCAAAAAATTTGGATTCAGGGAGTTGGTAGATAAAGAAATTCAGGAAGCTGCAGTGATGTCCTATATCACCATCGACCCATTTGACCCAAAGTTACTAGAGTCTTTGAGCTATCGTCTCCGTGGGGAGACCGTGCTGCTGTCGCATATCAAAAAGCCCTTTGATCTGGATGACAGCGGGTTGACCATCCAGCCGGGGCAGAAAGTGGCTATTATGACCAAGGAGTTTTTTAAGCTGCCTCCCAATGTGTCTGCGCGGGTAAGTCCCACCACACAAATTATCGATGATGCAGTTACTCTGAACTCCGGCTTCATGGTTCATCCTGGATTTCGGGGCAAGCTCTACTTTACCCTGAACAACCTGACTGCCAAAGAGATTCATCTGGAAAAAAATATTGAATTCATCCGCATCAAATTCACTTTTTCACCCATTGAACCGGAACGGGTATATGATGGCAAAAAACAAGGAATGACGGCCTTTTTGCCTGATTTCATTGAACGGTTCTGTGATGATCAAAAATCTATTGATGAAACGACAGATTCCCCCTCCGGGTCTCCGGGTCTCAATAGAGGAGAAGCGACTTTGGCATCGGACGATCCTGAAAAAAGGGGGCTTGCACAGGTTCAGCAGGCCGTTGAACAGCTTCAGCATGGGGTTGATGCCCTCAATGAGGCTTTGAAGGGCTTTGGCAGTCACTAAATTGGGATGCCGTGAAAAGTAACGAACGAAGCGGAAAGGAGGTGTCCGATGAAGAATAACGATACGGTAACCCAAATTCTAGCCGCCTTGGCGATTGTCACTTCGATTTTATGCACACTGTATGAAACCGCTGCCACACAGAAGCGCCTCGAAGCCAAGTTTGTCCGTGCCAAGCACATCAGGGGCAGGCAGTATCCAGTCCTTCCCTGCCTGGTGTTTAACTTGAACAACAAAAAAATAACCGACCTTGTCGAGCTGACCGTAATGTTTGAAAATACGGGCAGCCCCATATCAATCATCGATATCAAATCTCCAGTAACAATTGTCCTGAAAAATATTGAATCCATCGTCCTGGCCGAGGTGATTGACCCTCAGCCTGGTAATATCGGGGTAACCGCTACCGTTTCCGGTAATTGTGTGGTGATTTCCAAGTCTATGCTGAATCAAGGGGATCGATTCTTCGTAAATATAGTGTGCGAAACCATGAAGGTCTCCGATCATTATATTTCCGGCGTCCATGCCCGAATTAAGGGATTGGATCAAATTCACAGCACGTTGAATCCCGGTGAGAGGCATATCCCGACAAAATATGCCCCCTATGTTATCACTATCAGTTTTTATCTGTTTTTCTGCTGGGTGCTTTTTCGGGCACGGCACCGGAAAAAGAATTCAGGGGATGGGGCACGGAATGGTTAGGATTGAAGGCTTGCCGGATTCTATCTTGAATTTGGATAACGGGACTTATATCCATGATACCGTTCTTTTTCAACCCAGTGCGCGCCCCTTCCTTTTATAGTTTGGCTGTTCGTTAATAAAATTGGTTAGTGAGTTGGATGGGGCGATTATGTGATTTGGATAAGGTCAGTGGTTACATCTACCCAGGCCCCCCACAATTAAAATTAACCCTGATCATTATGCTGACCCTAAAATCCTTTGTCTTTACTCTTTTAGACAAATAGAATAGTACGTAATAGCAGAATTGTTTGTCCATAGGTCATAATAACGAGTCTACGGTATGGATTAAGATGGAAAAAGAAAATCAACACAGAGAATATAAAAAAAGCTTTGGAAAGGAAGTTATAATTTCTCTTGTGGCATTTGCCAATACCGATGGCGGCCGGGTTTTTGTGGGGATGGATGACTCTGGTAATATCTCTGGTATTAATATCGGCCCTGAAACTGAGCAACGCTATATTAACGAAATCAAGGTAGCCACCTACCCCCAGATCATTCCGAAGACGTTTATTTTTGAAGAGGGCGGTAAAAAGGCACTTGTCTTTGAGATCAATGAATACCCGGTCAAGCCGGTGGCCTATAAAAACAGATACTATAAGCGTGTAAAAAACAGCAACCATCTCCTTAGTCTTGAGGAAATCGTAGATCTCCAGCAGCAAAGCCTTCAGATTTCATATGATGCCTATCCTGCCGATGTTGATGTGACAGATTTGGACAAAAATCTGATCGATAGGTTTTGTCAAAAAATAAACGATATTGGGCGGGTGTCCATTCTTGATGATCCCCTGTCTAATCTGGCGAAACTAAAATTGATATCGAAAAGTAAACCCTCTCTTGCAGCCCTTTTATTGTTTGGAGATCACAACTATTCCATTCATATCGGCAGGTTTAAATCCAAAGAGACCATTATTGATGATCTTGTTTTAAAAGAACCCCTGATGGTCTCCCTTGAGCAGACCATGATGTTTATCAAAAAGCATATTAACCTTTCATTTGATTTTGACGGTGGACTTGCCAGGAAGGAAACATGGCAGTTTCCGCTGGAGGCAGTACGGGAACTCCTCTTAAATACCGTGGTCCACAGGGATTACAAGAATACCTCTGATATTGTTATAAAGATATTTGATGACCGCATAGAATTTACCAACCCCGGCACTTTATACGGCAAATTACGTATCGAAGATCTGGTCCGGGATGATTATGTCTCCTCCATAAGGAATAAGCTTCTGGCTGAGTCTTTTTTTCTCCTCGGGGATATAGAAAAATACGGCACCGGGTTTATCCGGGTCAGAAAATACCTGGAAGAATATCCCGGCCTTTGTTTGGAAATCAATGAAATCGGAGATTATTTCAAGGTTGTATTGATTGATAAAGATGCCTCTGAAACTGAAAAAGCCGGGACCGGACAAGCACCGGGTAAGCACCGGACAAGTACCGGACAAGCACCGGACAAGTTAAGCCTGTTGGCATATTGCCGGCATCCCCGAACCATCAGGGAAATTATGGATCATTTCAGCCTCAGGCACAGGGAAACCTTTATGAATAATCATCTCAGGCCGCTGATTGAAAAAGGCCTGATCCGGATGACCATTCCGGATAAACCCACCAGTCCTAAACAGAAATACCTTACAACCAAAACCGGAGCAGAAGAAATCTTACCTGATGAAACAGATCGTTAACAAAGATAAACTCAATAATCTTACCAATGAAATATGGAAATCCGCCGAACGGCTAAGGGGAAAATTCAAAGCCTATGAATATCAGGCCGTTATTCTTCCCATCATTGTCATCCGCCGCCTTGAATGTGTTTTAATCCAGTGGCGCAAGAATTGGGTAATCTGTTTCACCTAACATTCCCGCCAGTCATATAAAATGTTCCCCAATGATAAGGAGAGGCATAGGTTTTCATAAGCTCCAGCTGGGCCGATCTCAAGGCTTCGGCAGGTGGTTTTGTTTTCAGGGCAGCATAGAAGCTATCCATCAGTTCATAGGTGGACTGATCCGATACACTCCATAAACTGGACACGACGCCGCCGGCGCCGGCATAGAGAAACGCACGGTTAAGACTCTGGACTTCATCCCCGCTTCTTATCTTTCCCACACCGGACTGACAGGCGCTTAACACCACCAGCCGGGAATTTAGGGTCAAGGAAAAGATCTCAATGGTTTCCAGATCTCCGTCATTGGCCTGGTCCCGGGCCAGCAGGAGGGAGGATTTCAGGGGCTGTTCCGGGTTGTAGAGGCCGTGGGCGGCAATATGAATAATGCCGGTATCTTTAAGACGCCCTGTTTTAACGGCTGTTTCCTTTGCGGTTTCCCCGGTCAGTACGGCCTTGTCCTCAAATGTGCGGGTGACGACATCTACCTCTTTTTCTGCAAATACAAGTGTGGGCTGGTCATCTTCCCGCAGGGGATTGCCCATGGCGAAGATGGAAGTTTTCGAGTGGGTGACCTGGTCTTGGAAATAGAACAGGCTGGAGGCATTGGGTAGTACGGCCAGGACGGAATCCTGAATAAGATAACGCCCCGGGGCAGACGGCAGGCTGGTGAAGGGCAGGTAATGGAGTTGCCCGGTGGGAACGATGTAAAGCTTGTCTGCACCGCTGATCCGGTCTGCCACAGGTAGAATCAAAAGGCTGGAAAGTTCGTGAGCCGCCTCCATAACAAGATCTTCTTCTTCGGTATCAACCGCCTCCCTGTAATCGGCGATCAATGCGTTTACATGGTGTGAATCTGCATGCACCGCTGTTGCATCAACCCTTCCATTGCGGACGACCCAGACCAGCAGGCGCTTGTCCCCCATAAAGTAGGAGACCAGGGCCGTGTTTTTATCCAGGGAAGCCGCTATATCCGATGAGGACATTGTGGCCACACCGGTGGTGGCGGCATAGGACAGGCTCTGGTCCTTGATGGCCTCAAGTATACGGGACCGGTCCTTAAGTTTTTCGTTATATCGGTTAAATACGGCCTGGCGGTCCTGCCCTTTTGTTGTTTTCAATTGCCTGACCAGGGCGTCGATATCATTTTGAACAGTTTTTCCCTTTTCAACCAGCCCGGGGTCAACCGATGGTTTTGCCCTGAGAGACCGGCCTGCGAGTATGTCCAGGAAGGCCCTGGCTTTAGCACGTTCAAGGTAGTCAAATCCTTGATCATAGCGGCCCATGTCAAATAGCAGGTTGATCATCTCACCATAGACATCCTGTACCGAGCCGGCAAATATTTTTTTTATGGTATCTTCCCTCAACCGGGACCGTGTGGTTTCTATGGCGTTGATGGCTGTCTCCAGAAAGTCCCTGGCCTCATTCGGCCGGTTTTCCCGGACCAGTTTTTTTCCGATTTCATATCCCATCCGCCATACGATATCCTGGGCGCCGAATGCTGCAGCGTCATTCAGGAATATGTGAAATTTGTCCAGGTCATCCTCACCGGCAGGGTTACCGGAGTTGATGTAGCCAACTTTGATCTGAAGGGCCTGGTTGACCATCAATCCGTAATCTTTTCCTATTTTTTCAAAGGCCTGTCTGCCCTGTGCAAAACCGGCAGCGGATTTCTCTGGCCGGCCGGTCTCTCCGTACACGGCCCCGAGAACTGTGTGATAGAAGCCCACCCCTTCAAAAAAATCCGTATCATGTAAAAAGAACTTGCCGTAAATCGGGTGGTTCAGCACTGACCAGACCTGGTCAATGAGGGTTTGGGCCTCGCTGAGGTGGGCAAGGGCTTGGTCGTACTGCCCTTCAAAGTAGAACAGGATTCCCATATTGTCTCTGGCGTGGATAAGGGCCTTGGCTTTCCTGACCATAGCGGCCATTTCGCCCGGGCTTGGCGGCTGGGCAAACCGGGTTTGAAATTGAAAATCCTTCAATGTAGCAAGTGTATTATTGTAATGAATCAGGGCCTGTTCCGTGTCCCCTGAGAAAAGAAATACATCCCCGAGGCTTGCATCGATCTCTGCGGCGTCACCGTTGAGCCGGACACCAATGGCATATGCCCTGCGGAAATGGTCTAGCGCATCACTGTATTTACCGGTCTCCCTTTCCAGCCATCCCATTTTTTCAAGGCAGAACAACTGGCCTTTTTCGTCCTTTTGCATTTCATAATCCGCCAGGCCTTTCCCGATGAACTCAATGGCTTTTTCATACTGGCCGGCCAAGATAAACCCGTTGGCTTTGGCCACATTTTTATTACCGGTGGTCAGATACTTGAGATGCATCATCTCGTTCATGAAAATGCCGTTGAGCTTGTTGCCCCTGACAAAGGCAGCCCTTCCCCTTTCAAGATAGGCTGCTGATTTGTCAAGATCCCCGGTTTCGGCAAATACGGCACCGGTCATGGTATAGCAATAGCCCATACCTTCATAGATAGTCGCATCCAGTTTGAAAAACATCCCGTACAGACCGTCGCCGGCAACGGTGGTGATACGGGAGAGCAGATCTTCTGCAGCATTTAGGTGTTTGATGGCTTCGGCATAATTCCCTTTGAAATAGTAGAGCATACCCAGGTTGTCCCTGGCATGGATAATGGCCTTGCTTTTCCGGTAATAGGCGGCCATTTCATCCGGCCCCGGGGGGCGTGCGTAACTTACGGGAAATTCAAAATCCTTAAGCGTCCGTATGGCCTTAGTGTAGGCGGAAACCGCCCGGTCAAAATCACCGCTAAAGAGGTGAACATCCCCGAGGCCGGCATCAATTTCCGCAGCATCGCCGTTAAGGCGGACGCCTATGGGACGGGCGCGTTCAAGCTGTTGCCGGGCAGTATCGTATTCTCCGATCTCCCGGTTAATCCACCCCATACGTTCCAGGCACATGAGGATACCCAGTTCATTGTTACCCGCTTCATAGCCGGCCAGTGCCTCCTGATACGCTGCCAGGGCCTGGGCGGGGCGTCCCTGGGAAAAGTGTTTCTCCGCCTCAACAGCTTGGTTGCTGCGGCTGACAGCATATTGTCCAGCGCCGCCTGCCGCGCAGGACATGGTCAATGCGATTCCCAATAGGGTAATCCATGAAGCAATAGGGGGCAGATTTCTCGTACCTTGGCTCATTGTGGCGAACTCCTTTCGACCGTTGGATCGTGCAATGGTATGGTTTTTTTATTACAGGAACTCTTTTCCCTATACTATATTCACTTACGATTGTCTAAGTGTTGATAGGGGGTATTTAGGGAAAACGGCAGTACTGCCAAATTCCCTGAATACCAAATATTGTGGAAGGCATCAGCCACCAGAGTGTTCATCACGATAAAGGTTTCGGCCATCCGTTTTACGGATCTTTTAATCTGCCGGGCCGTTCCGGATATCCTTGAACCGGCAAGTGACCTTCTTTACTTGTTGCATATCAGGGAATATGGTAAGCATGTTCTTTAATTATAATCATTTTGGATTATTCCGGGAATTTTCTAGCTTTTTGTTTCCGGTATTCTGAGCTGTCAAATTATACCGGGAATGTTTGAGTCGTTTATTCCTGTAAAGGGTGTTTTCCATTCATTTGAATCCGGTTGTTCAAATGAATTGATGTTGTATTTAGAGAGGCCGCAAAATTTCAAAAAGGAGCTGAAAGATGAAAAGAGTTGTTATCTGTATTTTTGCGTTGATTGTACTTTCCGGCTGTGTGGCCAGGGAGCAGTTTGTTGAGAAGCAGGTCTATACCTGCACCGTGAATCCGGAGGTCAGTCTTAAAATCAATGATGAACTTAATTTTGTGGCAAGTTTTGGTGAAAACAAATCTGTATATGCCCCTGATGCCTCTCACATCCAGAGAAAGGAAGCGTATTTATTTGCCAAATCCACTGAGACTGATACCATAGATAAAGCCCTGGTTATTACTTCCCAACAAATCCTCCAGGAAGGCGTGGCTTTTGAATTGAAGTGCAGCTGGTGGAAAAAAGAATATGCCTTTAACAGTGAATATTCAAAGTTCCTTAATAAAAGAAGTTGTCATGTCGTCAGTATTGCCGCTCCAGAGTTTTTTACTACACTGGGGGTTGATCTCATGGACGACAAAGTGGATGTTATTGAGGGCCAGTATTATGTTGAATTGAAAGAAATTATTGTCGGCGGTAACAGACAAATCAGTTATACTGTGGCTTACCTGGAAAAAATTAAACACGGTGTATCATTTTATTCCTTTTCCGACGGCATGTCCGTGGATGAGCTGAGCAAGGTGCAGCGGGAAGAGTATGAACAGTTTCTGGAAAATTCCCGCAATGCCTTTGAAAGAATTCAGAAGGGTTGAAACAGCTTGCAGGATAATAAAAAAAACATCATAATGGCGCCCTGTTCATATAAAGTACAAGGGGTGTCATGGAAGAAAAAATACCTGAATTGGTCAGGATTTATAAAGGGTTTGAAGAGAACTCCCGGGAGTTGAAACAGGGCCTGGCCTGCAATAAGGGCTGCAGCTTCTGCTGCAAAGAGGCCGGGAGTATTGATATTACCACCCTGGAAGGGCTTCAGATCCGGAAAGTGATGAATGAAATGCCCAGGGCCAGGCAGAAAACCCTGACCAAGGCTTTCCGGCAGGAGATCAAAAAACGGGAGGCAGGGGCGGTGGTTCCCTGTCCCTTTCTGATGAAGAACAATGCCTGTATGATTTATGAAGCCCGCCCCTTTTCATGCCGCAGGATTTATTCGGCCCATGTCTGCACCCGGAAGAATCCGCCGGCCGTAAACCGCCGGGTCATGGACATGGCGGATGATACCATTAAGGAGCTCCAGAAACTGGATCATACCGGGTATTCAGGCCACCTTTCCTATATCCTGTATATGCTCTCCGTGCCTGCCTTTATGGAGACCTATGAAAAGGGGGATTTCAAGCCTGAGGAAATCATGGAATTTGGAAAATCCCATAAAATTGTGATCAATAAAATGATGGGGCAGTGATTAAATGAATAGGATCCCTTACTGCCATTTTTCAATGATCCTGTCATAGACCCCGTTATCCCGGATGGCATTGAGGCCGTGGTCAAACAGGCCTGCAATTCCCGCCTTTTCCCGGTGGACGGCAACATAGCGGGGAAATTCCCTGTAAATGCTTAATATTCTGATCTGTTCGTAAATCGCCTGTTTCCGGGCTGCGTATGCAAGGGTACATTGGTCTCCGATGATAACATCAGCCCGCTTCCGGATGAGTTTTTTGATAAGCTGTGCGTTTGTCTTGGCACCGGTATCTTTTTTCAGGTAATCTGCATTATCAAACTCATCCCCATATGAATACCCAAGGTTGACCCCTATGGTATACGGGGTTAAATCGGCCAGGGTTTCAAATTTGCTGAGGGGTGAGTCTTTTCTGACTGCAAATACGGTTTTCCCGGTTCTCAAAGGCCCGACCAGCAGATATTTTTCCCGGCGTTCCTCTGTGGGTTTAAATTGAAATGCAATATCAGCCGTATACTTTTCAGTCATTTGAACCACCCGTTTCCAGGGGACAAATTTAATATCATATCCCTGCCCCAGGTAATCCATTACAGCCAGTACCAGTTCCGTATCCAGGCCGGCCGGGGTTCCGGTCTCATCCACGAAATTATAGGGCGGGTAATTATCATGGGTCACAAGAATCCATCCGGCCTGTACACCCGGGGGAATCATCAGGGGGATACCTGAGAAGAAAAAAATCAATACGACAAATAATTTTTTCATTGCCTTCTCCAGTGGGTATTATTGCAGGTATTCCCGGAGCCTATCTTAATTTTGGAGATAAGGCAATGAATGGGGGAGAATCAAGTATTGCCAGGCGAGGCAATTCCCTGGAACAGCAGCTTGACCAGGTCATCCACGGATTCATCCGAAATGCTGTATCCGAAGATAACCGGTGCCATGCAGGCATGCTCAATACCGCCCATGATCAGGTTTCTTATCCTTGAAAGGGGGATATCGTTCCTGATTTCGCCGCTTTCCACCCCCTCGTTGATTATGGCTGTCATGAACCGGCCGTAGGATTTTATCAATTCGTATGTATCGCTTTCAAAATACCCCGGGAAATTCCTGACTTCCAGCAGGAGGATCTTTGCAAATACCCGGTTGGTGTCGTACATGGTGATATGGCCGCGGATGATAATTTTCAGCTTGTTGAGCGCCCCTTTGCCCTGTTTGAGCTGCCGGCCGATATCCTCCATGAAGTCAATCATATAGTTGTGGAGAAGAAAGTGAAGGACTCCTCTTTTATCCTTGAAATACCTGTAGATCAGGGATTCGTTGACCTGGGCGGTCCTGGAAATTTCCGCTGCGGAAATAGAGTTGAAATCCTTTTCCTTTAAAAGTTCATCCAGGGTTTCTGCCAGTTTGATCATGCTCGGCGGTAAAGATTTTCGCCCGTTGCGCGACATATTTTGATTTACGGCTTTACTGATATCCATTCTCCCATATCCTTCCCGGCAGACTGGCCGGAAAATGAAAAATAAACCTCTTCGTTCGTATCTGATTTTCAAAGAAACTAACACTTACATAATTTGATGTCAATGCAGGGGGAGGGGTTTAGTTTTTTCCCGGAAGATAAACACCCATCCCTGATCCCCATGGAGGGCTCATTCATCTATGTCCGGAATATAAGTCTTTTGTTTTAGGATATTGTGCAAATTTTTTTCAAAAAATAATTAATGAATACTATTTTTTTCTTGACATCCTATTCAGCTTCCTGGTATCGCAATGAACGTAAGTAAGTCTTACTTACAGTCGATATGATCATTTTCATAAGGCACATGAACCTTATTTACGTAAAGGAGATAAGCATGGCGCTCAATTTGGAATCCATCGGGAAAAAAATCGGCCCCTATACCCGGGAGTATACCTGGAATGATGTGGTCCTCTATGCAATGGGGGTGGGTGCGGGTTTTTCCGAACTGGAGTATTGTTATGAAAAAGACCTGAAGGTAATCCCCAGTTTTTCCATTGCCTCCATAACAGACTTTGAATTTTTTTCCTCCATTGCAAAGGAGGCCCGGATAAACCTGGCCGGTATCCTCCACGGTGAGCAGGAACTGATTTTTCACAATCCCATACCCAAAGAGGGAACCCTGACCACAGAGGGCAGGATCACCCACATGTACGATAAAGGGGATAAAGGCGCCCTTATCATTGTAGAATTCGACACATTTCACTCGAACGGGCAAAAGCTTTACACCAGTATCGTCACTATATTTTCCAGGTTGGACGGGGGATTTGGCGGGCCTGAAGCACCGAAGCGCGGGTTTGCATTCCCGGACAGGGAACCGGATTTTATTGTAGAGGGCAGTCCTTCGGAGAACCAGCCCCTGCTTTACCGGCTTTCCGGTGACGTGTTCCAGCTTCATGTGGATCCGGGGTTTGCCAAGGCTTCCGGGTTTGAAAAACCCATCATGCACGGACTCTGTACCCATGGTTATGCCTGCAGGGCCCTGATTTCAAGTCTTGTCCCGGGCGCCCCTGAAAAGGTGCGGCGGATGACCTGCCGGTTTTCCAAAACCCTGTATCCGGGAGAACCCATTGAAACCCTGATCTGGAAGACCGGTGACGGCAGGGCCGTCTGGAAAACCATACATAAGGAAAGCCGCGAAGAGATCATCACCAACGGGATTTTTGAATACGGTGATGTGGTTTCCGAGTATATCCGGTTTGACGATAAGGTGGCAGTGGTTACCGGGGCTGGCGCCGGCCTCGGACGGGTCTATGCCCTGGAACTGGCCCGCAGGGGGGCAAAGGTGGTGGTCAATGATTACGGATGTGCCAGGGACGGTTCCGGTTCGGGATCCAGCTCTCCGGCCGAAGACGTGGTCAACGAGATAAAAGCCGCCGGCGGGGAGGCCGTGGCCAATTTCGACAATGTGGCCACGGCAGAAGGGGGGCAGGGTATTGTTAACACCGCCCTGGATGCCTTCGGTACCATTGATATTCTTATTAACAATGCCGGAATCCTGAGGGATAAAAGCTTTACGAAGATGTCCGCCAATAACTGGCAGGCGGTTCTGGATGTCCATCTGAACGGGGCCTACAATGTATCCAGGCCTGCATTTCAGGTCATGAAGGACAAGGGTTACGGCAGGATTGTCCTCACTGCCTCGGCAGCCGGCCTTTACGGGAATTTCGGCCAGACCAACTATTCCGCAGCCAAACTGGCCCTGACAGGGCTGATGAACTCCATGAAACTGGAGGGGGCAAAGTATAATATCAAGGTTAACACCGTGGCCCCCCTGGCTGCATCCAGGCTTACCGAGGATGTGCTGCCGCCCGATCTCTTTGAAAAACTCCAGCCGGAATTTGTCTCCCCCATGACCCTGCTGCTCTGTTCAGAAGAGTGTCCTGTCACCGGGAACATCTACAATGTGGGTGCAGGCTGTTTTAACCGGGCCGCCGTGGTTACCGGTCCGGGTGCCGTGATCGGCAGCGGAAAGGAGATACCGGCCCCGGAAGCCGTACAGGCGGGTATGGAAAAGATCTCATCCATGGAAGGGGCCAGACCCTATGACCAGCTCAATGATCTGGTGGGAGATGTATTGGCGCAGTTCTCTCCGGGAAAATAAAGACCTGTAACTAAAAAAATTAAGGAGGAATTCCACAATGATAGGCATTACTTCATACGGCGCATATATCCCGCGATTGAGACTGAACAGGTCTTCCATTGTCCAGGCCATGGGCTGGTTTGCCCCGGCCATCATGGCCGTGGCCCAGGGGGAACGGTCCCTGTGCAACTGGGACGAAGATACCCTGACCATGGCCGTTGCTGCCGCCAGGGACTGTTTGACCGGCATGAACAAGTCAGATCTGGACGGGCTCTATCTTGCCTCCACCACCCTGCCCTTTGCCGACAGGCAGAATGCCGGGGTGGTGGCCGCAGCACTGAACCTGAAAGAGAATCTCATATCCACGGATTTCACCGCCTCCCAGAAGGTTTCCACCACGGCATTGATTACTGCCCTGGAAGCTGTGCAGGGCGGGGACCGGAAAAATATTATGGTGGCGGCTGCTGACAAGCGGGATACAAAGGCGGCCTATTTTTATGAAATGTGGTTCGGGGACGGGGCAGCCGCCCTGAATGTGGGGGATGAGAACGTCATTGCCGAGTACCTTGGGTCCTACTCTGTCTCTGCAGATTTCACGGATCACTACAGGGGCTCTCTCAATGACTTTGACTACTATTGGGAGGAGCGGTGGAGCCGGGACGAAGGCTATGGAAAGATCCTGCCAAAGGCGATTAACGGGCTTTTGGGCAAACTGGGCATCACCATGGAGGATGTGGATACCCTGGTCTATCCCTGTTTTTTCAAGGGGGATCATAAGAAGATTGCCAAAATGCTGGGGGCTGCCCCGGAAAAGCTGGTGGACAACCTCCACGAGGTGTGCGGGGAGACCGGCACTGCCCATCCCTTCCTGATGCTGGCGTCAGCCCTGGAAACGGCAAAACCCGGCGACCGCATCCTTTTGGCCGGATATGGGCAGGGGGCCAATGCCCTGTACTTCAGGGTAACTGAACATATATGGGATCTTGAGCCCCGGTTGGGGTTTACCGGCCATATTGAAAATAAAAAGCCCCTGGACAATTACAATAAATACCTGAAGTTCCGGGACCTGATGAAAACCGAGATGGGCATCCGGGCAGAAGCCCCCACCCAGACCGCCATGACGGTGCTTTACCGGAAAAACAAGATGATCCTGGGACTGGTGGGCGGAAAGTGCACCCAGTGCAATACCCCCCAGTTTCCCAGGATGGATATCTGTGTGAATCCGGAATGCGGGGCAGTGAACACCCAGGAGGATTACGAATTTGCCGATGTCCCGGCCCGGATCAAAACCTTTACTGCGGACATGCTTTCGGTGTCCGTGGATCCCCCTGCCATGTACGGGATGATCCAGTTTGAAGGTGGGGGACGGTTTAATGCGGATTTTACGGACTGCACCCGGGATGAGATCCGGGTGGGGCTGCCCGTGACACTGGCATTTAAGCGCAAGGGAGTGGATAAAGACCGGGGCATGGTCAACTACTTCTGGAAGGCCGTGCCTGTGCCGGGTGCTGCAGACCTGCCAACCGATATCGATTTTAAGGGAAGAACCGCCATTGTGACCGGCGCAGGCGCCGGTTTAGGCCGGATCTATGCCCTAGAGCTTGCCAGGCGCGGTGCCTCGGTGGTGGTCAATGATCTGGGCGGAGCCAGGGACGGGTCCGGTTCAGGATCTGCCGCCCCGGCCCAGGCCGTGGTGGAGGAGATTGAGGCTGCGGGCGGAAAGGCTGTGGCCAATTTTGATAATGTGGCCACTGAGGCGGGGGGGGCAAATATCGTTAAATCCGCCCTGGATGCCTTTGGCGGTGTGGATATCCTTATCAACAACGCAGGGATTTTAAGGGATAAAAGTTTCCTGAAAATGGAACCGGAAAACTGGTCGGCCGTCCTGGATGTCCACCTGAACGGATCCTATCATGTTACCCGCCACGCCTTTCCGGTGATGAAGGAGAGGGGGTTCGGCCGGATTATCATGACCACCTCTGCAGCCGGGCTTTACGGCAACTTTGGCCAGACCAACTATTCCGCAGCCAAAATGGGAATCGTCGGCCTGATGAATACCCTGAAAATCGAAGGGGCCAAGTACGATATCAAGACAAATACCGTTGCCCCCATGGCCGCCTCAAGACTCACGGAGGATATCCTTCCCCCCGATCTTCTTGAAAAGATGAAACCGGAATTCGTAGCCCCCCTGGTGCTCTATCTTGCCTCAGATCAATGCACTGAAAGCGGGGCTGTCTTCAATGCCGGCATGGGATATTTTAACAAGGCCGCCGTGGTTACAGGCCCGACCACCATGCTGGGGGAGGGAAAGGTGCCGCCCACGCCTGAGATGATCCTTGAAAACTGGGAGAGAATCAATTCCCTGGACGGGGCACAGGAGTTTATTGATATCAATGCGGCCCTCGGGGCGATTCTCAACCCGCCTGCAACGGACAGCGGCGGACATGAATCAGACGGTGAAAGCTCAGCGTCAGGCGGCAATGATATCAGCCTGTCCGAGGTGTTCGGCCGGATGGGGGAAACCTTTGACCCGGATGCAGCCTCGGGCGTGGATGTGGTGTTCCAGTTCAACATAACGGGAGACGGCGGCGGGGACTGGGCCTGTGTGATAAAAAACCAGGCCTGCGAAATCGGGGAGGGGCAGCACGGCAGCCCGGGGTGCACCCTGAAGATGGAAACAGGGGATTTTACGCAGATGATGACGGGTGCCCTGCCCCCCATGCAGGCCTATACATCCGGCAAGTTGATTATAGAAGGGGATATCATGAAATCCCAACTCATCGAAAAGCTGTTTAAGATTAGTTAAGGATCGGCTCCAAAATTACGTATCTTTTGTTTTCGAAATACCCTGTTTAAGGGATTCTTGGAAACGAATCAGATCAAGTTATTTTGTAACGATTCCTGACATGGATATTAAAGGAGATTGCCATGGCCAAAGGAATAAAAGATAAAGTTGCAATCATCGGTATGGGATGTACGAAATTCGGAGAGCGATGGGATGTAGGAGCGGAAGAGCTTATGGTGGAGGCTTTCATGGAATGCCTGGCCGATGCAGGCATCGAAAAAAAGGAGATTGAGGCGGCCTGGTTCGGCACCTGCTTTGACGAAGGCGGAGTGGGCAAGAGCGCCCTGTCCCTGTCCACCACCCTGCGGCTGCCCTTTATCCCGGCCACCCGGGTGGAAAACTACTGCGCCACCGGCAGTGAGGCATTCAGGGGGGCCTGTTATGCCGTGGCTTCCGGTGCCTATGACATCTGCCTGGCCCTTGGGGTGGAAAAGCTCAAGGATACGGGGTTCGGGGGGCTGCCCAGTTTTACGGGATCCAACTCCGGCAGCCTGAACTGGCAGTGGTACCCCAATATGACGGCACCGGGCTGCTTTGCCCAGCTGGCCTCGGCCTACGGGGCCAAGTACCGGGTGGACGACAAGGATATCAAGCGGGCCATGGCCCATATTTCCGCCAAAAGCCATGCCAACGGGGTGAAGAATCCAAAGGCCCATTTACAGAAGGAGGTCAGCGTTGAGCAGGTGATGAACTCACCCATCGTTGCCCACCCCCTGGGATTGTTCGACTGCTGCGGGGTCAGTGACGGGGCTGCCTGCGCCATTGTCACCACACCCGAGATTGCCGAAAAACTTGGCAAGACCGATGTGGTATCGGTGAAGGCCCTGCAGCTCTCCCTGAGTTCAGGCGAGGAGATGGCCTTCAACGACTGGGACGGGGATCATTTCATGACCACCACCCGGTGTTCCGCCCAGGCTTATAAAGAGGCGGGCATCACCAACCCCAGGGAGGAGATCTCAATGATGGAGGTCCACGACTGTTTTTCCATCACCGAGCTGGTGACCATGG
This sequence comes from Desulfobacterales bacterium, assembly GCA_022361395.1. Classification (GTDB taxonomy): domain Bacteria; phylum Desulfobacterota; class Desulfobacteria; order Desulfobacterales; family Desulfobacteraceae; genus Desulfobacter. The sequence continues at coordinate 17,051 of JAKSAX010000147.1, forward strand.
AAGATCTCCATATCTCCGAACGGGGCAGGGCGGTCCATGACATCCTGGAAGGGGTTTACGACCATGACGGCCAGGTTCCCTGCCAGGTGGACGGCGGGCTGAAGTGTTTCGGCCATCCCATTGGGGCGTCAGGCCTGCGCATGCTCTATGAGATGTATCTCCAGCTCAACGGCAGGGCCGGGGAGCGGCAGCTGGACAATCCCCGGCTGGGCCTGACCCACAACCTGGGGGGATTTCCCAGTGCCAATGTCTGCAGTATTTCCATTGTGGGCAGGTACGGCGACTGAAAACTTAAATTTCCAAGTCCCCGGGAAGGGAAAATCCTTCACGGGGCCATGGTCCCTTCTTCTCTTTCAACCGGGACGGTTGCCCGTCCCGGCCATATCCCTCTGTCCGGGGCCGTGTCTTAATAACCGTTTATTTAAAAAGGGGGAAAGATGATTTTAGCATCCGGGGAAACGATCAGCCATTACACGGAAGCCGGGGTTTATTCGGAGTTGACACTTATGGACCGCCTCGCCGTCCATGCGGAAAAGGATCCTGAAAAGATCTGCATTGCCGATCCGCCCAACCGGAAGGAGTTGACGGGAGGTGAGCCCGAACGCCTCAGTTATGAACGGTTCCAGGCCGCCATTGATGCCGCGGCCAGCGGACTGGTTGACCTGGGGCTTGAAAAGGACGATGTGGTCATGGTCCAGCTGCCCAACACCTGGGAGCTTGCCATGCTCTACTTTGCCGTGTCAAAGGCCGGGGGCATCATATCCCCGGCCCCTGTGCTGTGGCGGGAGGCTGAGCTCGGATATATTGCAGGCTTGACCGGGGCAAAGTTCTTTATTACTCTGGATACGTTTAATAAATTCAGCCATGTTGAAATGGGAAAAAGGCTTTCCAGGGATCATCCTTCCCTCGTCCATCTACTCAGCCTTGATGATATCCGCAAAATGGTCCGGGAGCCGTCGGATACCGGCCTGGATCATATCCGGGTGGATGCCAACGATATATTCACCATCTGCTGGACCTCGGGCACGGAGGCCAGTCCCAAGGGCTGCCCCCTGAGCCATAACAACTGGGCGGGCATGGCAGCGGTTCAGGATGCGGCCGGCATGAAAGCAGGAGACGTGATGCTGACGGCAGGCCCCCTGGTGAATATGGCCTCCTTGGGAACGGTATTTATTCCCTGGACGGTTCTGGGGGGAACCCTGGTGCTTCACCACCCCTTTGATCCCAATGCATTTATGCACCAGATCATGACGGAAAAGCCCAACTATACCCTGCTGGTGCCGGCGCTGGCCAATATGATTGCCAAACACCCGTCTGTGGACCAGTTTGACCTGAGTTCTTTTCGCACCATCACCCTGGGCTCGGCCCCGCCCACCCTGTGGACCATGCAGGAGTTCAAGAAACGCTGGGACATCGACATCGGCAATATCTGGGGGCAGAACGAGGGCACGGGATTTATCTCCGGTATCGAGGATGTGCCCAATATGGAGATCCGGGCCACCTCCTTTCCCCATTACGGGAAAAAAGGGGTGAAGTGGAAAACCGTTGCCTCCGAATACATCATAGCCAAGCTGGTTGACCCCATGGGTAATGAAGTGACAAAGACCGGGGAAGTCGGGGAACTGGTGTACAAGGGGCCGGGGGTGATTGCCGGGTACTACAGGGCACCGGATGTCACGAAAAACAGTTTTACCGAAGACGGGTTTTTCAGGACAGGGGATATTTTCAGGATTGAAGAGAACCACTGCATTTCGTTCTACGAACGGGCCAAGGACATCATCATCAGGGGCGGTTACAATATCAGCTCCCAGGAAATCGAGAATCATTTCATGGCCCATCCCAAGGTTCAGGATGTGGCCGTGGTGGGCATGCCTGATGAGAAACTGGGGGAGAAAATGTGTGTCTATGCCGTTCCGGCTCCCGGTGAGACCCTGGTCCTGGAAGACCTAGTGGCCTTTTTAGGGGAAAAGGGTGTGGCCAGGTACAAGCATCCGGAACGCCTGGAGATTTCGGAAGAGATTCCGAGAAACCCGGTGGGAAAGGTGCTGAAAAAGAATTTACGTCAGGATATATTATCAAAACTTGCAACGGAGTAGGTGATGACCCTTGAACTGAACAGATCCCAAAAGCAGATTCAAAAGGCAGCCTGGGAATTCGCCCGGGGAGAATTTGACAGGGACGGGCTTCTGGAAATGGAAAAGGAAGGCAGGTTTCCCGGAAAAATATGGGAAAAGGCTGCAGACTTAGGTTTTATCGGACTCCATTTTGAAGAGGACTACGCCGGAGGGGGCCTGGGGATATTCGACACCCTGCTCACGGCCGAGGCCTTTTGCCGGAAGGATTCCTCCTGCGGCATGGCACTGATGCTCTCCGGATTTGCCGGGGAGCTTGTCATGGCCGCAGGTACACCGGATCAGAAAGCCCGGTACCTTGAGCCCCTGGCTCTGGGACAGGCCCTTTGCGGCGGGGCCTTTTTCGAACCTGGATCCGGGTATGATCCTGCCCCGAACCTCACCAGGGCGGTTCAGGAAATGGGGATGTGGGTGATTACCGGCAAAAAGACCCGGGTGGTCAACGGAGTGGGTGCTGATTTTTATCCGGTGCTCTGCGAGGCAAAGGAGGGGCCTGTTCTGATTCTGGTGGAAAAAGATACCCCGGGACTGACCGTCACCCCTATGGCCAGAAAGCTCGGCAACACCATGACACCCTGGGCCGATCTCGGATTCAACCGGGTAAAGGTTGGGCCGGATCAGGTGTTAGGTATACCCGGAAAAGGCCTGGACCTGGTCAGGGAATTTCTGGACCAGGCCAGGCTGGTCAATGCCGGCATGGCCTTGGGGATTGCCCAGGGCGCCATGGACAGGACACTTGCCTATTCAAAAGAGCGGGAGCAGTTCGGGCGGAAAATCGCCTCTTTTCACCACCTCCGCCACAAGATCGCGGATATGGCATTAAAGATAGAGACGGCAAGGGGAATCGCCTACAGCGCAGCCCGGGCCTGGGACAATAAAAACCAGGCCCCTGTCCTGCCGGCCATGGCCATGGATTATGCCTGCGAAGCTGCCGAAACCGTGGCGGATGAGGCGGTGCAGATCCACGGGGGGTACGGGTATATGCATGAGGGAGAGGTGGAGCATTTTTACAGGGATGCCAAGTTTTTAAGGCTGTTCTGCTCAAATCCGGGGCTGCGCAGGGATATTATTGCCGACGCAGCCATCGGCAAACTGAAACCGGCAGCCGTTAAATAGGGGGAGGGATATGGAAATATTAAAATTCACAGATGACCATCATGCCTACAGAGAACGCCTGGCCTCTTTTCTGGAGGAAGAGGTGGTGCCCCTGATTGATGAGTGCGAGGCAGCCCATCTCACTCCCAGGTCCATGTGGCGGGTCATGGGAAAAAACGGATTCCTGTGTCCCTGGCTGGAAGAAAAATACGGGGGGCCGGGACTGGATTTCCTCTATTCGGTAATTGTCTGGGAAGAGATGGCCCGGATCAACTTTACCGGGCTTGCCGCAGGCCTGCACTCTGATATTGTGGTGCCCTATATCCGCTCTTTCGCAGGTGAGGCTCAGAAACAGGCATACCTGCCCGGATGCGCATCAGGAGAGATCATCACGGCCGTGGCCATGACCGAACCCGCATCCGGTTCTGACGTGGCTTCAATGGAGACCACGGCCGTGACCCGGGGGGATGAGATTATTATAAACGGGTCAAAGACCTTTATATCCAACGGTGTCAATTGCGATCTGCTGGTGCTGGCCGCCCGGAATCCTGACATTGAAGACCGGCACAAGGCCATTTCCCTCTATCTGGTGGAGGACGGCACCCCCGGATTCTCCAAGGGCGCTCCCTTTGAGAAGATGGGATGGGCCAGCCAGGATACAACGGAGCTTTTCTTTTCCGACTGCAGGGTCCCTTTTTCCAGCCGCCTGGGAAACGAAGGGGACGGGTTTTTAATGCTCATGCA
>JAKSAX010000161.1 GCA_022361395.1 Desulfobacterales bacterium
CCGCAGCCATGGTGGCGCCCACCCCGGTCTCTTCCTTGCTCCATGCAGTGGCCGTTGTAAAGGTGGGGGTTTTCTCCATCTTCCGGGTGGTCACGGGGATCTTCGGCATTGAGTTTTTGGCCTCCTTTGACCTGGGGGCGTTGGTGGCGGCCATCGCATCGGTGACCATTATTCTTTCTTCCTGTATTGCGTTGAGCCAGGATGAATTTAAACGCCGGCTGGCCTATTCCACCATCGGTCAGCTCTCCTATATTGTTCTGGGTGCTGCATTGCTCTCCCCAAAAGGGGTTACCGGCGGCATGCTGCACATTGCCATGCATGCCTTTGGTAAGATCACCCTCTTTTTCTGTGCCGGCGCCATCTTTGTGGCCACTGGCAAAAAATATATCAGTCAGATGAAAGGACTGGGGAAAAAGATGCCGATCACCTTTGCCGCGTTTTTCATCGGGGCTTTAGGGGTCATCGGACTGCCGCCTTCAGGCGGGTTTTATTCCAAGTGGAACCTGATACTGGGGACCCTGGAATCCGGCCATACGATTTTCATGGTGGTGCTGCTGCTCTCCTCTTTTCTGAACGCCTTTTACTTTCTTCCCATTATCTACCAGGGCTTTTTCGGAACCAGCGATGTGCCCGAGGATAATGAACCGGGAATAAAAGAGGCCAACTTATGCTGTGTGATCCCCTTAAGCATAACTGCTGTGGTTTCAATTGTTTTATTCTTTTTCCCGGGAATGTTTATGGATCTGATCAAATTGGGTCTGGGATTATAAGGAGATATCAATATGGGTGGTGTTAAAAAGAAAAAATTCAACGGCGAAGAGTATGAAATCCTGGACCATGACGAGGTCCCCGGATTCAGAACCGCCTTTCATATCATTATTACGGTGGCAGTGATTTATTTTATTTATATCTTTTCAAATGCCCATTAAAAGGGCTTATCCCAAGGAACCTGAAAATGAAAAAAGAACTGACAATATTTGATAATCCCGAGAACGTGAAGCGGCTGAGGAAGGGGTTTTATGTGGCCCTGGTACTGGTCCTAGTTGCCGAGTTTTTCGTGGACATGCACGGTTATTTTTCCGTGGAGCATTTTTTCGGTTTTTATGCGGTATACGGGTTTATCTCCTATGTATTCCTCATATTTACGGCAAAATTCCTAAGAACAATTCTCATGCGCAAAGAGGACTACTATGATAAGTAATTTAATTCCACCTGCCTTTATTCTGGTTTTGGGTGCGGCGCTGATTCCCATTTTGCGCGGAAATGCAAAAAAGATATACATGCTGGCCCTGCCTGTGGTTGCATTCTGGATAATGACGGCCATGCCCGAAGGAAACTTCTGGACGGTTAATTTCTGGGGATATGACCTGATCCTGGGACGTGTGGACAAACTCTCCCGCGTGTTCACCTATGTATTTATAATCATGGCCTTCCTGGGGGTGCTGTTTGCCCTCCAGGTCAAGGATAACCTCCAGCATGTCTCCGGCCTGATTTACGCCGGTTCCACCCTGGGTGTCGTCCTTGCCGGGGATTTTCTCTCCCTCTACCTGTTCTGGGAGATAATGGCCGTCTCCTCCACCTTTCTTGTGATTGCCTCCAGAACCAGGGAATCCAGGCAGGCCGGATTCCGGTATATCCTGGTCCATCTTATCGGCGGGCTTTTCCTCCTTGCCGGTATCGTGCTCTATGCCCAGAAGAACGGCACCATGGCCTTTGGCTATATCGGCCTTGACGGCCTGGACTCCTGGCTGATTCTCATCGGCATCGGCCTGAATGCCGCAGCCTTTCCCCTTCATGCCTGGCTGCCTGACGCCTATCCCATGGGAACACCGACATCAACGGTATTCTTGAGCGCCTTTACTACAAAATCGGCGGTTTACCTGCTCATCAGGACGTTTCCGGGTACCGAGCTGCTCATCGTGGTTGGCGGTATCATGGTGTCGCTGCCGATTTTTTACGCAGTATTGGAAAACAATATCCGCAGGGTGCTCTCCTACAGCCTGATGAACCAGGTCGGGTTCATGATGGTGGGTATCGGCATCGGGACCGAACTTGCCCTGAACGGTGCAGTCGCCCATGCATTCTGCCACATCATTTACAAGGCCCTGCTCTTTATGGCCGCAGGGTCCGTTCTCCAGCAGACCGGGAAAATCAATTGTACTGAAATCGGCGGGCTTTATAAAACCATGCCCCTGACCTGCCTGTTCTGTATGATCGGGGCAGCCTCCATATCGGCATTCCCGCTGTTCTCCGGGTTTGTGTCAAAATCCATGATCGTGAGCGCTTCCGGCGAGGAAAAGATATTTTTGATCTGGCTCGTGCTTCAGTTTGCCTCCACAGGCGTTGTGGACCACGCCGGCATCAAGGTGCCTTTCTTTACCTTCTTCGGACATGATTCCGGAATCAGGGCCAAGGAACCCCCCCTTAACATGCTGCTCTCCATGGGTATTGCAGCCGCCCTCTGTGTGGGCCTGGGTGTATTCTACCAGCCCCTGTACAACCTGCTGCCCTTTCCGGTGCATTACGAACCCTATACAGGCGCCCATGTGGTCACCCAGCTTCAATTGCTCCTTTTCGGGGCCCTGGCCTTTACCCTGCTGATCCTGTCCGGCTACTATGTACCTGAGGTCAGGAGCCGGAACCTGGATACGGACTGGACCTACAGGATGCTGGGACGGTCAGTTTACAACGGGCTGGACAAAGGGCTGAACGCACTGAACCGTGCCGCCGAGAAAATCACCATGTCCGTGGTCAAGGCCGTGGCCCTGTTCTTCCAGAAGCTGGCGGTTCACCTGGCCATGTTCACCTCGGTAAATATCTGGCTGGCCCAGGGAATAAAAGACAAGCGGCTGACCATTAAAAAAGAGCGCCTCTTCAATGACATGGCCGAAGGTACGCTGCCCATCGGCATCGGCGCTGCAGTGGCCGTCTCTTTCATTTTTCTGGTTTTCATTTTAACCTAAAGGAAACAACGCATGGTAAAGATAGAAGATCTTAAACGCATCAACATGCTCAGCCAGGTGCCCGGGCATTTGCTTGAGATTATCAGCAATGAGGCACAGCTGAATATTTACGGGGCCGGCACCCAATTGTTCACTGTCGGGGATACCGTTGACACCTTTTATATGATGATCATGGGGCAGGTGGCGCTCAAGACCACACTGACCGAAGATATCGACGTCATTCTGGACAACCTGCAGTCCGGCCGCTCCTTTGGATCATCAGCCCTGTTCAACGGGGCCGTGGCCTCATACACGGCTGTCTGCCAGGAGCCCTGCGAGGTCATCACCCTTTACGGGCCGCGCATGCTTGAATTGTTTGAATCCAACAAGGAACTGGCCTATCACCTGATGACCGGTGTGGCCGGCCAGTACAAACGGACCATGGACAAGCGGGCCAGGATGATCATGAAGACCCTGGACGAGCGGCCCGATCTTAAATTGGGCATCCGGGACATCAGCGAGCTGACGCCGGTTTATTAATAAAGATAAGGGTAAAACAATGGTTGGTATCAACGAACTGAAAAAAATACACTTTTTAAAAGAACTTCCTGACGATATTCTGGAAAAAATCGGCACCGTGGCCCAGCTGGAAACCTTTGACGAGGAGGCGATTCTGGTCCGCCAGGACCAGGCCCAGCATCTGATTTACATGCTGGTCTCAGGCAAGGTCTTTCTGAACTGCCGGGGCAGTGCCGGCCAGGCCCATACCCTGGACGAACTCTCCCCCGGCCAGACATTCGGCGTATCCTCCCTGCTGGATAATTCGCCGGCTACCTATACGGCCATCTGCGCCGAAGAATGCGTTTTGATCACCCTGGCCTCAGCCCAGATGCTTCAATTGTTTAAAAGCGATTATACCTTAGGCTATACCGTGATGCAGCGGGTGGTGGAAAAGTTCAGAACCCGGATGAACCTTCATACCGACCAGTTTCTGGAATCCCTTGCCAGTCATCCGGCTGTGATCGGACAATCAGACCAGGCCTGAGGGCAGTGAGAAAATATTACGGCAGAAAATGCCTGTAAACTAAAAGAGGCGCCGGCTTCCACCGGCGCCTCTTTTAATTTGGGGAAAGGAGAGTATGATGACCTGCGTTCCGGTCAATTTTGAGGAAAAGTTTTCCAGGTTCAAAGAACTGTGGTCTCCCAAGGTTGTTGCTCAGATGAACGATTACCAGTTCAAGCTGGTGAGGGTCCAGGGGGAGTTTGTCTGGCATGATCATCCGGACACGGATGAAACCTTTATTGTGATGGACGGTGAACTGGAGATAAAATTCAGAGACGGAAGCGTCACCCTTAAGTCAGGGGAGATGTTTGTGGTTCCCAGGGGAATTGAGCATTGTCCGGTGGCGGAAAAGGAGTGCAGGATTATGGTTATTGAGCCTGCCGGTGTGGTCAACACCGGAGACACAGGCGGTGACCTCACTGCCGACAACGACGTGTGGATATAAGGCAGGGTCAACGCATGTGACTTTTAAATCCTTTGATTTCAATAGGTTGTTTTTATTCGGGCAATCGCAGGCAAAATGCGGATAACGCATAAATGTCCAGAACTTTTAAAAATTGAAAACCGTGCCAGGTTTCTATGCGATTGCCTTGGGATATAAAGATTTTCCGGTTGACTCAGCCGCCATTTCTGCTATGTTGCCGGTATATCCATGATTCTTATATTTCCGGTTCCGTTCTCAGGAATCATTTTTCGGGGAGGTTTCCACCATGAGTGACAATCAAAAAGAGAACCCTGATGCGAATCCCGTGATCCAGTCCACCCGGTCGCAAATTGCAAAGTGGGTAATTATCGGGGCTTCAGGCATTATCATTGTGCTTGCATCTGTCTTAATTGTGGTGTCGGGTGAAAAGGGAGAGGCTGCTGAGAAAATCTTCAGTATGGTCATCCCCATGCTCGGGACCTGGGTTGGCACGGTGCTGGCCTACTATTTTTCCGGTGAGAATTTTGAAAAAGCCAATCAGAGCATGAATCAGCTGGTGGAGCAGATGAAGGACAGGAAGCTCCAACAGACCGGTGTCTCAGAGGCTATGATATCACGGAACCTCATGGAAGTGGTGATACTCGCCGACGGGGATGACGGCAGCAACGTCAACCTGCTTGATGATGTTATCGGGCGGCTGAGTTCCACAGTCACCCGGATTCCGGTGTTATCCGGAACCGGCATTGCAAAGTATATTATCCATCAGAGCCTGCTCTACAAATTTATCACCGAGAAAACCATAGAATCCACTGAACAGAATAAAAGCTTTGATGTCTCCAATCAGACCCTTAAAGATTTTCTCGATTACCGGCAAATGAGAACCGATGTGGAACGGACATTTGCGTTTGTTTCCGTTGATGCAAGCCTGGCTGATGCCAAAACAGCCATGGAAAGGCTGACTGGCTGCCAGGATGTGTTTGTCTCAGAAGACGGTACAGGGGCAAAACCGGTGAAGGGGTGGCTGACGAATATCGATATCACCAGACATGCCAAAACTTGACCTGTCCACACTGAAACTGCGTAGGATACTAGCTTTATAACCCCTTTAATCGCCAGGAGGTGCTTATGAGTGAAAACCCGGTCATAATATTTGGTGCAGGCGCGACCAAGGCCTGTGACGGTCCGCTTACCTGGGAAATCCTGCCCAATGCCTTCAGGCTTGAGTCCCATCTGCAGCGTGAGGATTTTTTTCCGGTGCTGGATCAATTCCTGGTACAGAACTTTCACCTGCCGGAAAACCCTGACGAGCGCAGTGCGTCGGATTATCCGGGGCTTCCTTTATTGATCAGCCTTCTGGACAAAGCCATTGATCACAAGCACAATTTTTCCCCTGACTGGCCGGTTGACAGCCTGGTTGAGGTGCGGAACGCATTGGAGTATGTCATTTTCGCCCTGCTGGAACATCAATTGCACCACATCGGCAGGAATCATTACAAGCGGTTCCTGAACCGGTTCCGCAGAAGAAATGAAAGTATGCCCACGATCATTTCCCTTAATTACGATATCATTGCGGACAATTCCCTGATCTACCTGGGCAACCGTGTGTATAACCAGCCAAGATTTCCGGATTACGGCTGTGATGTCGCAACTTCCCTGTACAGGGAAAGAAAAAAATTCGGCCGCCTCTATAAGCTGCACGGCTCTTTAAACTGGCTGTACTGTCCTGCCTGCCACAGGCTGGATGTCGGGATATCCCGGTCCGGCAGGAGCATGGTAAAGATGCTTGAAGAGCTGTTTACAGAGGAGCTTGACCTGGAAAACCGCTATACCTGCCACGGGAGCCCCTGCAGGGACTGCGGCTCTTTTGTGCGGCCGGTCATGATTACACCTACCCACATGAAAGATTACAGGAACCCCCATATCTCCCAGGTCTGGTATCAGGCGGACCGCGCACTGCGCAAGGCCGACCGGGCCTATATCATCGGATACAGCATGCCAGAGGATGATGTTGATGTTATCTATCTTTTAAAGCGGGGGCTCTCCCATTTACCTGCGGAAAACATTACCGTTGTTGATTTTGACGACCAGGCAAGACCGGCAAGGCAGCATCCTGCAGGTGCAAGGTACAGCACACTTTTCGGTGATCAGATCGACTGGCATCCCGAAGGGTTTGAGAACTGGCTGGATACCTCGTTTTCCGGTAGTCGCCAATAGGTTTGCCAGACGGTCGCTTTTACCCATCCCCCGGCACAGGGCAAAGAAACGCCCCTAAATCCCGTCAGCCCGTCCTGAGCTGATGGGAGGCGAAAATGGGCATTGCCTTCCATCCTGACGTCCTGCCCATTTACGCCGCCTCCCTTCACAATGCCTTGTAGACCGGAAGAGACCGCATGGGTTGACAAAACAGGGGGCTTATATAAGGATACAACAGTTAAGCACCATGCCTCATGATTTTCTCTTTAATCCACAATTCGTCTCGTTTGCATGGAGATGGGGTCTTTGGGCGGATAAAAGGGACGGGGCCGAAACAATTACTCTTAAATGGGGAGGTTCGTGTGATTCAATTTCAAATTGGAAAAAAACTGTTTATCCTTTTCGTTATGTTGATTGCTTTATTCGGTGTTGCCTTTCAAGCCGGTGCCCAAACCATCAAAGTGACGACCATGCCGATCCCGGGACTTGTGGTCAGCGAGACCGAGGGGATCTTTGTCAAGCTCTACCTGGAGACGGCGAAACGGGCCGGGGTTGAAGTTGACCTGGAGGTTTTGCCGGTTAAGCGGGCGCGGCATCTTTTTGAAACAGGAAAGGCCGACAGTTTCTTTCCCGCGCTTGACGCCAGCCTTGGTGTGGATGCGGCCAAAGCCGTGTTTTATATAAAAAAAATATTCTCCTTTGTGAATGAGGGCAATCCGATTCTAACGGATATCGAGCAGCTTGAGGGGAAAAAAGTCTGCCTGACCCGGGGCTTTACCTATCCCAGGAAATTGACCCTTAATGAAAACATAAAACTGGACGAGGCAACCGATCCGGTTCAGAGCATTAAAAAGCTCAAGGCAGGCCGCTGCGATTGTTTTGTTGCCGATCCCAAGGTCGGCACCGGGGCTCTGGAAAAATCCGGAGCAGAAGGGGTGACCTGGGACCCGGAAAAACCACTGGCTGAAATGGATGTTTATTTTGCCTTTAAAACAGACGAAGCCGGAAACGGCCTTGCCGACGGGTTCACAAAGGCCCTTGCCTCCATGAAGGAAGACGGAACCTTCAAGACTATTATGTCAGGAGGGAAAAAGTAGAGCAGGCGCAGTTCCTGCCGTGAATGGCGGTTCCCGCCGGAAAGGTTTTCCCGGGAACCGCCGCAACCTATGAAAGCTGTTTCCGCGCCCGGAGTTTGGCGTCAATCAGGTCTCTGTGGCCAAGGTTAAGAAGATTGGCCAGCTTATGGGCAAAGTGATCCTCATGGGCCTCAAGATGATCGTCCAGAAGGATAATTCGCCAGACAGATTCCAGAATGGCGATCTTCTGCTTCTCCGAAAAATTTTCATTGATAAAGCGGGTATACCGGAAAAGGTTTACATACTCCCTGCGCTCTCTGTTGCTGTCGTCGAGCAGGGTGTCAATGTCCTTCCTGGAAACCCCGAAATCCCTCACAAGGGTTGTTGTGAGATGCTCTTTTTCTTCATCACTGCACTCGCCGTCTGCATAGGCTGCCTCAAGGAGGAGCACGGTCAGGGCCAGGTGGGCGGTCAGGGCATCCTCGTCAGTGGGCCGGACCTTGTCGTTACCGGTAATTTTTTTTATTAAATTAAACATGGTTTCCTTATTATATCCTGAAAAGAGTGGGTTTGACCGGTAAATTCCACTATAAGGCAGGAACAACAACCGGTCAAGTCATTCTCAAGGCTAACGCAAGTAACTATTGTCGATTACCTGTAGTCCCAGACGGGTTAGAGATCACCTAAACTTTGAATTGCCTGGTGTAAAAAACTTTATTGATTACAGCAATTTAGGGTGATTGGTGCCTGTGGCAAACCGTGATCTCCAGGCATCGGCAGTGTGAAGGGACATAGCGGCGTAAATGAGTATGCCGTCAGGACAGAAAGGCAGGCTCATTTCCGCTTCCCATAAGCTCAGGACGAGCTGATGGGAATTAGCGGCGTCCCTTTGCGCTGCCGGTGCCGGGCAATGGGTACAAAAAAACTAAAAATCTATATGCGATGACCATGCCCTCCCGTTACCTGAGACTGAAAATCAGAAAAACGA
>JAKSAX010000146.1 GCA_022361395.1 Desulfobacterales bacterium
AACTACCTCTTGATTTTCTTGCGCAGTCCATCCTTGCCAGGCCCTTACTGCCTTGGCTTTTCCAGGGTCCACGGTTTTGTGAAGTAGGTGTTGCGGACCTTGTCCGCCTTTGATTCCGCCCATGCCTCAAGCCCCATCTTATTGATCAGGCAGAGGTTGAACACCTTTATGTTGTGGGGCAGTTCCTCTGCCCTGTCCGCATAGGGATGGAGGTTGTCGCAGGGAAAATCCCCGCATTCCCCGCAATGACTGACACCCCTTTCTTTGGCGCATTCATAGGCGGCGCAGCAATGGGCATCACCGAAGATATGCTTCTGCAGGGGAATCTGCCCGTCATGGTTCCGGCATCCCCTGCACAGCATGATCTCCACCGGAATATTATAGGCTTTTGACATTTTTTTAACGGATTCCATGGCCCCCTGGTCTTCGCGGGCCAAAAAGAAGTTACAATTAAAACAATCCAGCCCGCAGGGGGCGGTCATCTGAAAATAGTCCATGAGAGTCTCCTTTACCTGTCTGCTTTTTTCAGTCGATGGGCCAGCACGGACCCGGTCATGGCCAGGGATTCGGGATCCAGGTAGAATTCAGCATGCTTTTGGAACAGCACCGTGCATTGGGCGTCAAACTCATCATCCCTGTCGTTAAAGAGCAGCAGCATGGAGATCTTCGGCAGGAGCTGAAACGCCACGGAGAGATCATAGGGCATCCTGGTTTCAGGTGCCCTGCCTCCCAGTTTTTCGGTGGCCCGGGCAAGGGCGTCAGGCCGTCCCTGGAAATGCTTTAGGATGGCCTGTTCGGTATCGCTTGCAAAGAAGTTGACATTGGTAAAATGTGAGGATATTTTAAAATCCCGGAACGAGACCCATTCCGGATCATGGTGCTCCCGGTCCGGGCAGAGGAGGATGTACTTGGCAAGAATGACGCAGAGCCCGTAATTGGGCCTGGTGCCTGATTGATTTTCCATCCCCTCTCCGGAAATCCGGTATTTCTCGTTGAGCAGTTGAAGGCAGATTATGTTCCCGTCCGTTTCAATGCCCAGTCTTTCCTTCAGTGGCGACGGATTGACCCGGCCGATCTGTTCCAGATAGCCGGTATAATGCTTTTCAAATATCTCTGAACCGTTGAACATGGTGAAGCCTTCTTATGAAAGTATGTGAGATGCATGAAAATATACATACGCCCTGTAAAGGAGAAATCCATCACCCAAATGGGGGGTAGGCTTAATTTTTTTATTCCCGGTGAGCCTGACCGGTGTCCCGTCTTGCTATTCCGGCCCTGATCCTTGCAAAGCGGTTCGCGGTGATAGGGTAGAATACCAGGGTGACAATGGCCAGCAGGAAAATTCCGGCAGCCACGGGCCCCAGAAGCAGGCGGATGCCCAGCAGGGTTTCCGGGGATTGCACTTCCCCGGGCACATATCCGGTCAATGAGAGGATGCCCCCGGTTATTCCCAGCGCCAGGGCCTGTCCTGTTTTAAAACCAAATGTCCAGATCCCGTAAAACGCCCCTTCCTTTTTCTCTCCGGTTTTTAAATAATCATAATCTATGGCATCCGGCACCATGGCATAGGGGATGGCATAGGTCAGGCCCATTCCGATGCCAGCGCCCCCCATGACCAGAAAGGAGAAGTCCGGGGCCATGGTATGGCCGAAAAAAAACAGGATCATCACGGCCAGGCCGAGAATTAAGAGCCCTGCGCCGTATACCGCTTTTTTCCCAACCCTGCGGGCCAGGGCCACGCTGACGGGAATAAACGCCATGGCAGTCACCAAAAGGGTGAGCATGGCCGTGGTTGTGAGGGATTCGTCATGGTGGATGTATTTGAAGTAGTAGATGGCAATCCCGCTGACAACGGTGAGGGCCGTGATATGCAGGGCATAGGTTGCCAGGATGATCACAAAGGGCCTGTTCCGGAATACCTTTATATAGGTTGCCCAAAATCCCGCTCCCGGAAGTTCCCGGGGCCGGGAAGGCTCCCTGACCGTGACTCCCGTGATCAATGAAGTAATCATCATGATCAGGCCGAAAACAACTGCCATGCCGGTATATCCGGAGGCTTTGTCAGGGAACAGGTGGATAAGGGGCAGGGCTGCCCCTGCCCCGGCCAGGGTGCCCACGGCTGCGAACCCGAACCGGTAAGCATTCAGGGAGGTTCTCTCATTAAAATCCCCTGTAAGATCCGGGGTCAGAGCACTGTAGGGTATATTGACCAGGGTATATGCAGTGGAGAGAAGGCAGTAGGCAAACATGCCCCAGGCAAAGAGAAGGGGCTGGCTGGTGAATCCCGGGGCGGTGAACATGAACACCATGGCGGCAAACAGGGGGAAGGCACCGAAGATGAGATAGGGTCTTCTCCGCCCCCAGCGGGTACGGGTGCGGTCACTGAGGTATCCGGCCAGGGGGTCTGTCAGCGCATCCCAGAGTTTTCCTCCCATGACAATGAACGCTGCCGGCCCGGGCCTGATGCCCACGGTGTCCGTGAGGTAGTTGAGCAGCAGAAAAGCGGTTATCGTGAAAAAGAGATTACCGCCAAGATCGCAGATGCCGTATCCGAGCTTTACCTTCATTGAAAGGCCGGAATCACTCATAGGGACCCCCCTGGAATTTAACTGCCGTGTTAAAGGTTCAGTGCGTCCTTAAGTTTTAATGCGGTTTCAGCCCGTCCTTCCAGTTTCAGCTTTCCGGTGAGGAAGGCGGCTTCGATTTTTCTCCGGCCCAGTAAAACAGCGGCCCAGGTACCCTGGGGAACCGAGAGGGTTAACTCCGCATCAGGGGGAAGCCGGCCCTGCTCCAGGGAGATCTCCCCGTTCTGTATACGAACGGAAAACAGGGTTTCCGGCCCCGGGGATTCCGGTATGAGCTTCAGCCCGATGGTGGTATCCCATCCCTTGAGCGAGTCCGGACTGCCCCTGTCCGCCAGGGCCAGGGTCAATGGAACGGCCCGGTCTGCGTATGCCCGGTCAGACCGGCCCAGGAATGAGAACAATCCCCCGGCGCCTTTCCCTTTTTCCTTCCTGATCCTGTTCCAGGTGTAGAGGCCGGGAATGGCGGCCTCAAGCTCGTCCACATAAACCTCCCTTCTTACCCGGGTGGATTTGGTGATTGCCAGGTTGATTTTTAGTATCTCCCTGCCCTGGGCCGGAGAGAGCAGCGGGGCCTCCTCCCCGGATATTGCCGCAATAAAGTTCCGGGTGGACCCGGTAAACCCCTCTTTCCAGTCCGTGGGAACATCCGGATAATCATGCCATTTATACCCGTCAAACATTCTCAGGCCCGGTCCTTCATTAATATTGCCCGTGCACTGCCTGACCTGGATCAGCCCTTTTGAACCGGTGATTTCGATCCACTCGTCATTGGCATAGTAGCGTGAGGGGATGTGGAGATCTTTGCCATGGGCATATTCACACATGCCGAAGACCGTTCCATGGCTATGTTTCCACATGACGGCGGCAGGACTGTCTATGACGCCGTCCACAGAGTCCGCCCATGCTTTTACCCGCTCAATGCCCCCCAGAAGATACCAGGCTGACGCCCAGAGGTGGTGGCCGTGGTCAAAAAGCTGGACCCCCCGCCCGGCCTCTTTTTCTTTAAGACGCCACTGCCAGGCCCCGGGGGGCACCTCCCAGCCGCCTGCCGTTCCGCTGATAAGCTTCATTCTCAGATTGCAGGGTGTCCCGATCCGGCCATCTTCAATCATCTGCCTGGCCCTGACAACAGGCGGGTAAAACAGGTAGTTGTCCGTTATTTTGAAACAGATCCCGGCGCTTTTTGCCGCTGCGACCATCCTGTCGGCTGATTTCAGGTCAACGGTCATGGGTTTCTGGAGGGAGATATGTTTTTTGGCTGCGGCAGCATCCAGGACCATCTGTTCGTGAAGCCCCTGGGGGGAGAGGATTTCCACCCCGTCTATATCAGGGTCGGCCAGCAGCTCCCTGTAGTCGGTATACATCTTCCGGGCCTGCCATTGGTGTTTTTTCAGTGCTGCGGTGTCAGGGTCCAGGTCACAGACCGCATGGATCCGGGCCCGTGCATTGTCCCGGTATCCCGGGGCATGGAGGTCCGATATCCTGCCGCAGCCGATAATTCCGATATTCAGCTTTGAAAGCCCGCCGGGTTCCTGCGCCGGTGTTTTTGGAGGGGCCATGGC
>JAKSAX010000151.1 GCA_022361395.1 Desulfobacterales bacterium
CAATTTTTCTTGGGTGGTCATTTCATTCTCCTTTTTGGATTAATTTGCGTTAATCCAGGGAATATGTGACCACCCATTTTATTCCGGAAGTGTCAACTCAAGTTCGTCTTCGGGCACCTTAAACAATCCTTTGACCACATAATTTTTCACTACCGGTCATCCGGCCGGATCCTGAATATCCGGCCGTCATCTGATGAAAAATAAATCCATCCTTCAGTACTTTGGGCCAGGGCCCTGATTCGGACACCCAGGGGTTCCAGCAACCGCTCTTCCGATACGATGTTCCCTTTGGCATCCACATCCAACCGGTTCAGGTGTAGCAGTTTTAACGCGCCTGCCATAAGGTTCCCCTGCCATTCCGGGAAGGCGGTTCCACTGTACAGAAGCAGGCTTCCGGGGGCTATGGACGGATCATAGTACTTAATTGGCTGTTCCATGCCTTTTTTATGCGTGCCCTCCCCCACCCGTACCGGGCCCCAGTATTCTTTTCCATAGGAGATAACAGGCCAGCCATAGTTGCGTCCCGGCAGTATCAGGTTAATCTCATCCCCGCCTCTTGGGCCATGCTCAATGGCCCAGAGACGGTTGCCTGCGGAATCAAAAACAATTCCCTGGGGGTTTCGATGCCCGAAACTGAAAATCTCGGGCAGGCTGTTTTTCCTTCCCAGAAACGGGTTGTCCCCGGGAACACTGCCGTCAGGGTTTACCCTTAATATTGATCCGGCATGGCTCAGCAGGTCCTGGGCACTGGGGCGGACGCCCCTGTCCCCCACGCTGAAATAGACATGGCCATGGGTGTCAAAGGCGATCCTGGAGCCATAATGGACTTTACTGTCCGAGGCTGACCGGGTGACCACGATATCCTCCCAGTCTTTGAGCATTGTGTTGTCCCGCCGTGCCCGGGCAAGCGTGGTGACGCCCTTTCCCCCGCTCTCCCTGCTGTAGGTGAAGTAGATCCAGTCCCCGGGACGATAATTGCCGGGAACAGCCACATCAAGCAGCCCCCCCTGCCCGCCGTGCCTGATCCGGGGAATCCTTCCTTTCATCCGCTTGACCTTGCCAGTCCCGGGATATAACAGCCCCACCTTACCGTTCCGTTCGGTAAAAATAATCTCAGCAGGACTTAAAAAGGCCATTGCCCAGGGAATGCCAAGGCCGAATGCTACCTGCTCCACCCGGAAGGCCATTCCCCGGCTCTCCCCGGATAAGACCACCCTTCCCTGCCCGGCAATGGCCCCGGGCACCACTCCGGCTACCACAAAGCAGAGGATAATCAACACTGCTGACCTGTTCTTTTTCATCTCATTGCCCTCCCCGGCTGCTGATATGGTCATATCCTTCAGGAGTTAACCAGGCACTTGTCTTAAGTGTATTCATATCAACCAGCCCTGAGGAAAAAAGCTCTCTTATGGCCGCCATGGTATCACTTGGGGCCAGGGGAATGATCGAGACGATATCCCCTATGTCCATAATCCCGGGCGGGCCGTTAAGATCCCACTCCCTGGCAAGCAGGGACAATATTTTTTCACTGGCAGCGTCCGGCACGAATGCCTCCTTTCACCGTACGATCAGCCGGTCTTCCACTGGTGTCGGCCGGACAACCTCAGGCCATTTTCCCGGCTGGGGGTCTGCCCCTTCCGTGGCTGCAGGGGGCGGGTTGTCATCCTTTAAAACCGGATTTTTCCGGATATCGTGGCCCTCCACCTCATAACAGAACTCAATGGGGATACCGTTGGGGTCAAAGGAATAAATGGAGTGAATGAACACATGGTCAACCACATCCGAACATTCGAAGCCGGCTGCCTCAAGCTTATCCTTCAGCTCCCATGCCGCATCGCTCGATTCCACGCCAAAGGCAATATGATCAAACACAATGGGGCCTTTGAATGGCACCCCGTGATCCTTTGGTTCAACAGGAGCAGCCCCGTCCCACTCAAAAAACGCCAGGGTATTCCTGTCGTCAATTTCAAAAAAATAATGCCGGAACCCCTTTCTCCCGAAACCGTTGACAAGCCGCATACCGATCAGATCCCGCCAGAAGCGTATGGTTGCATCCATGTCACCTGTGACCATCGCCAGATGGTTGATACCTTTGAATTTCATCTGAATTCTCCTTTTGCAGTCCTCACGAACCGATGTTTTCTGTTTCTAGTTTACAGCAGGAAGTATGGTGCCTGCGACCTCGCCGAATCCCACGCGGTATCCCTCACCTTGGCACCAGCCTGTGATCTTGACGGTGTCATTGTCCCGGAGGAATTTCCGCTCCCCCCCGCCGGGCATCTGAACGGGCCTGGTTCCGGCCCGGCAAAGTTCAAGCATGCTGCCGCAGCTGTTTTCATCCGGCCCGCTGATCGTTCCCGATGCCATTAAATCCCCGGGATTTATATTGCAGCCGGTCACGGTGTGATGGCTGAGCTGCTGCAGGATATTCCAGTACATGTATTTAAAGTTGCTCTGTGATATGAGGTGGTCCTGCAGGTAGACCTCCAGTTCAATGTCAAAGGCCCAGTCACCCGGACTTTCCAGGTAAGGCAGCGGCGCCGGCTCCTGTTCAGGGCCTTTGCAGCGGAAGGGCTCCAGTGCAGCCAGGGGGACAATCCACGGGGAGATCGAGGTGGCAAAATTCTTGGCTGTAAAGGGGCCCAGGGGCTGATACTCCCACTTTTGTATATCCCGGGCAGACCAGTCGTTCACCAATACCATGCCGAAAATATGGCCTGCAGCATTTTTTATATCCAGGGGATGTCCCACAGATGTTCCGGGACCGGTAAAAAACCCCATCTCAAGTTCAAAGTCCAGTAATTGACTTGGCCCGTGGACCGGATGTTCCAGGTCGTCTGCTTTAACCTGTCCCATTGGCCGGTGTATGGGGGTACCGCTTAGCACCACCGAACTTGACCGGCCGTGATAGGCCACGGGCAGGTGAAGCCAGTTGGGCATCAATGCGTTCTCCTTGCCCCTGAACATGGTGCCGACATTGGTTGCATGTTCCCTTGACGAGTAAAAATCCGTGTAATCGCCAATGGCCACGGGCAGTTTCATGACCACATCCGCATAGGGGATCAGGGCCTGGCTTCGCAGGCCGCTGTTATCCCTGAGCCCTGGTGTGTTGACGTCAAGCAGGTGGGACACCGCACTGCGGACCTCTTTCCATACAGCCTGCCCCATGGACAGGAAACGGTTCAGCTCCGGCCGGTTGAAAACCCCGGACAGGCCGGGAAAGTACCCTTTTTCCTCCAAAAGGGCCAGGTCCAGGACAAAGTCGCCGATGCGGGTGCCGGCCCTGACCCTGCCCCCGTGCTCAAAAATGCCGAGGGGCAGGTTCTGTATGGGAAAATGATGGGATGGATCATAGTCTATGAAGGATCGAAGGGAGGCACTGGTGGTTGGGTCCATTGTTTATTCTCCGGAAACTTAAAGTAATTTTAGTGAGACCAGGTCTGCCAGGGGCTCTTCAAAGGAGCAGCTGCCGAAACCGATCACTTTTTCGCGGCGCAGCCGCTCAATTGCATCAATACCCACAGACCGGCCCTGCCATGAAAAACCGGTACCGGAAAAGACAAAACTCTTTTTATTGCCGTCAGTCAGGCAGGCCCGGATCTCCTCTTTGCAGAGACTGCAGCTGAAGGCCAGGAGGGCTGCACTGAAAATATTGATGAACCCGTGCCGCACTGTGCCAAGGCTTTCTGAGAAACCGAAAAAAGGATGGTGAAGCCCGGCAGTGAACTTGAGCGGGATATCATGGTCCCGGCAGGAAGCGATGACGGCGGCCACCCTTTCGGGGGAGGGAACCGCTGCTTTATCAGCACCGCCGCACCTGAGTTTGAATCCGAACCGGCCGCCGCTGCTGCTGCGGTTTATCCTGGCCAAAACCTCAATGACCGTTGAAAAACGCTCCGGGCCTGTTGTTTCAACAAAGATGCCTGCCCGGCCTGCCCCGGCAGCCTGTGCCCGGAAATCTTCCAGACAGGCCGCCACCTCTGAAGGGGTATCAGGCTTTTCCGGCAGCACCGTTTCAAGGGCCTGAATCCGGGGTGCCCATTGGCTGAGCATCTTCTTCTCATCCTCCGAAACCGGGTCTTTTATAATAACGGAGAGGGACAGGTCATCCGCGGGTTCGGTCAGGCTGAGCTTTGAAACCGGGAGGATGAAATTGTTCAGCATCCACCGGAATTCCGTTCCAAGATATGTCCTGTAATTTTTCAGGGCGGTCCCGGGATCAAGGGCAGCAGGGGGAAACATTCCCGCGTAGTCAATGATCCCGGTCATAAATTGCTTAAAGGCAGGCGTCATAGCGGTTACTCCAGCCATGAGGTCTGATAATCCGGATCTTCACACGGCATGGCTGCTTTGGCCACATGAAGGGGCCTGAACGTATCCAGCATCACAGCCGTCTCCTTTGTCTCCTTCACCCCGATGGAGGCTTCCGCCTTTCCCGGATGGGGGCCGTGGGGCATCCCGTCCGGATGAAGTGTGATTGAGCCGCGCTCAATCCCTTTTCTGCTCATGAATTCGTCGCTGCAATAGTAAAGGACTTCATCCGATCCCACATTTGAGTGATTATAAGGCGCAGGCACCGCATCCGGATGATAGTCAAACAACCGGGGAACAAAGGAACAGACCACGAACCCGTTGCCCTCAAAGGTCTGGTGAACCGGGGGCGGCATGTGAATCAGTCCTGTGACCGGTTC
>JAKSAX010000182.1 GCA_022361395.1 Desulfobacterales bacterium
CAGCCGGCAACGGAGCAAGAGGCCTTATCTGTCCGGAAAATGAACCATTATCTGACCCACAGGGGGCCGGATGATGCCGGATTTTTCAAAGGGCGCCGGGTCTGTTTTGCCGTGAGCCGGTTGAGCATCATTGATACTCAGAACGGCAGCCAGCCCATCTATAACGAAGACAACACCCTGGTACTTGTATTTAACGGCGAGATCTATAATTATAAAGCCCTGAGAAAGGACCTGATTGAAAAAGGACACAGGTTTAAAACCGGTGCTGACTCGGAAACAATCGTCCACTTATACGAGGAATACGGCACGGCCTGCCTGTCCCGTTTACGGGGAATGTTTACCATTGCACTCTATGACCGTGTAAAAAAAACAGTACTCATCGCCCGGGACCGGCTGGGGGAAAAGCCGCTCTATGTATGTGAAAAAGACTCGGGTATTTTCTTTGCCTCTGAAATAAAGGCATTGATAAAATCGGGAATCGCTCCGCCGGAAATTGACCATAAGGCACTCCACTACTATTTTCATTACCGGTATATACCCGACCCCATGACCCCCCTGGCCAAGGTAAAAAAACTCGAACCCGCCCATTACATGACAATCAGCCTGGCACCGTGGGAAATAAAAACAGGCTGCTATTGGCGCATGGAGGACCTGCCGCCCGTATGGGGAAATCCGGTTCAGCTTTTCCGTGACACCCTGGAAGATATATCGGCCGGGATTACCCAATGTGACGTTCCTTTAGGGATTGCCCTGAGCGGAGGGCTTGACTCAAGTGCAATTGCCTGCCTTCTGTCTGAGCGGGGGCACCCCTTCCATGCAGTTTCAGTCGGATATGAAGGCAGCCATTATCATGACGAACGAAAAGACGCCCGGGCCCTGGCCAGTCACCTTAAAGCCCCCTTTACCGAAGTTGCGGTAAACACCAATGAGATGGCCGAGACCTTTGCCGATACCGTTTACCACAGGGATGACCCCATCTCGGATATTTCCGGATACAGCTACTATACCGTCATGGAAACCGCAAGGAAACAGGGCATAAAGGTAATGCTCCAGGGCCAGGGAGGAGACGAGCTCTTTTTATCCTATGACTGGGTCATCAGGGCCCTTAACAACTCCAGGCTCAAGAACAGGCTGACCGGCAGGCCGAACATTGTCAATTGTATGGACATCCACCTGCCTGACCATTTAAGCCTCCGGTCACTAAAGTCCTGGATGACTGACCTGGGAGGTCTTTGTTCGGGTCTTGAAACCTATCGAAACCTGAAAACCCTCCCCCGGAACCAGCTTGAGTTTTATAACCTTGAAAAGATGTATAAGCATAATCTTAACCATGCCGGCAACATGTATACGCGCCGATTCTCAGACCGGATAAAAGGTATAAATGTAAACGATTGTTTTACCTATGACCGGCCATGGGGCAATGTTGACATATTAATCATGAGCTCTTTATTCAAAACCTACCTGCTCCAGAACGGAATCACCCAGGGAGACAGGTTAAGCATGGCCGCATCTGTGGAACTCAGGCTGCCCTTTGTGGATTACAGGCTGATGGAACTTATGGTGGGACTGCGGAAAGCCGGGGCTGATATCGGAAACAGGCCAAAGGAACTTCTAAAAACATCTCTGTCCGATATTCTGCCCGCCTTTGTACTGAACCGCCCGAAAAAAGGATTTTCACCACCGGTAAAATCGTGGGTAAAGGCGATCCACCGCAAGTACAAAGACTTTCTCAGTGACGGATTTTTAACAGGCCACGCCATAATAGATGAACCGTATATTAAAAAGCACTTTTTACCCGGGCCACCGGCCTCCGTCAGGAGCAGGAACGATTTCATGAAGGTGCTGGTTCTGGAGCTGTGGTTCAGGCGGATGACGGAATGAGCAGGCAAGGACGGTTCATCGTGACAACGAGCTGGGATGACGGAAGCCCCGAAGATCTCAAAATGGCGGAACTGCTTCACAAATACGGCCTGGCCGGTACATTTTATA
>JAKSAX010000282.1 GCA_022361395.1 Desulfobacterales bacterium
ACAACCTGAAAATCTGAGTTATTTTAATATATTTGCCAAGGCAGGTTGGAAAGCTATCATACAACAGGCATAAACACAATATAAACGAGCTGGAATGCGAGCGGACTTTCTATGAGTGATAAACGCGACTATTATGAGATACTTGGGGTGGGCAGGGATGCGCAAAAAGCTGAACTGAAGAAGGCTTACAGAAAACTGGCCATCAAGTATCATCCTGACAAGAACCCGGACAACAAAGAAGCTGAAGACAAGTTTAAAGAGGCCTCCGAGGCCTATGAGGTTCTCAACGACGACAACAAACGCCAGATTTATGACCAGTTCGGTCACCAGGGTCTGGAAGGGGCCGGACATTCGGGGCCCAGCGGGTTTGAAGATATTTTTTCAAGTTTCGGGGATATTTTCGAGGACTTCTTCGGGTTCGGCGGCGGCCGGGACAGCCGCGGCAACAGGGTGCAGCGGGGTTCCGACCTCCGGTACAACATGACCATTGATTTTATGGAGGCGGCGTTTGGCACGGAAAAGACCATTTCCATTCCAAAGCTTGCCACCTGTGACGACTGCGAGGGGTCCGGCGCAAAACCCGGCACCTCTTCCGAGACCTGTTCCCATTGCCACGGCACCGGTCAGTTCATCCAGAGCCAGGGGTTTTTCAAGGTCAAAACCACCTGTCCCTATTGTAAGGGCAGGGGCACCATTATTCCCAACCCCTGCGCCAAGTGCCGCGGGGCGGGCCGCATGGAGATCTCCCGCAAGGTTCAGGTCAAGATTCCGGCAGGCGTGGATGTGGGATCCAAGCTCCGCCTCAACGGTGAAGGTGAGGCCTCCCCGTCCCCCGAAGGCCCTCCGGGGGACCTTTATGTTGTGATCAACGTTAAGCCCCATAAGTTTTTCCAGCGGGATAAAACCGATATAATCTGTGCCATTGATATATCTTTTATCCAGGCGGCACTGGGGGATGAAATCACCATTCCCACCCTGGTGGGGGAAGAACAATTCACCATACCCAAAGGCACCCAGTATGGGGACAGCTTCAGGTTGAGAGGGGAGGGGATTGCATCCCTGCGGACCGGCCGCAGGGGGGATCAGATCATCAAGGTGATCATTAAAACCCCGACCAAGCTGAACCAGAAACAGAAGGACCTGCTCAAGGAATTTGACAGGCTGGATTCCAATAAGATATCAAACAAATTGAAAAATCTCTTCAAGAATTTATAAGCGCGGAGCTATACAGGATATGTTCGAGTTAAAGGTTAAGACCCGGTTTGCAGGGGCCCATCAGCTTACCATGGTGGGACAGAAATGTGAAAACCTCCACGGCCACAACTGGCATGTGGAAGTCTGTGTAAAGGGGGATGCTCTGAATCCGGCCGGGGTCCTGGCGGATTTCGGGGATATTAAAAAGGCTGTCCGGGCAGTGGTGGACGGCGAGCTGGATCATAAATATTTAAATGAACTGCCCGCCTTCGAAGGTATGCAGCCTACATCCGAACGCATAGCGGTTTATATTGCCGAAAAAGTCCAGGCCATACTGGATAAGGAGCTGAAGGAAGAGGTGCAGGTGTCCAGGGTTATGGCCTGGGAGTCGGATGATGCCTGTGCCATTTATTATCCTGAGTAAATAAGATCTTATAATGCACGAAAAAGCCGTTAACAGGTGGCAGCCACCTGTTAACGGCTTTTTTTATACAAATAGCGCCATTTGCCTGCGCTTTACTGACACGCAATAATCCGTTTTGCAGGGATCAATCCGGTTGCTGCGGCGGAAACAATATTTCCCGCAACACCGGGGCCGTCTCCGGCCACGTACATGCCTTTGATCCCGGTTTCCAGGTGTTCGGTGGTCTCCACCTGGGTGGCAAAGAATTTGATCTCAGGTGCGTAGAGCAGGGTCTCATCGTTGGAAACCCCGGGTATGACCTGGTTCAGCCCTTCCAGTCCTTCGATCAGGTTGGAGAGGATCCGCTCCGGCAGGGCCATGGCAATATCACCGCAGACCACATTTTTCATGGTGGGTTCCAGATATCCTTTGTTGACCCGGTTCCAGGTGGACCTGCGTCCCCGTTTCAGGTCTCCGAATCTCTGGAGGATGGGTTTGCCGCCGCCGATGATGGTGGCAAGGCGGCCGATGGATTCTCCGTATGCCTGGTTGTCGGTCACCGGTTCCGTCAGCACCACCTTGGACAAAAAGGCAAAGTTGGTGTTGGCGGATTTTTTGTCGGAAAAGGCATGGCCGTTGACGCAGACAAAGTCCTTATAGTTTTCCAGGGTCACAAATCCGCCCTGGTTGGTGCAGAAGGTCCGGGTCTGATCGTCATAGGTCTGGGTCTGGATGAAGAATGTGGGATCATAGATGACATTGCAGAGATCGTCCATGATATCGTTGTGCACCTCGACACGGACACCCACTTCAATACCGCGCTGGCTCAGGGCGATCCCGTGTTTCTGGGCCACTGAGGAGACCCAGTTGGCACCGATACGCCCCGGTGCAAGGATAACATTGGGTGCTTCGTAGCTGCCCTTGTCCGTGGTGACACCCCGGACCCGGCCGTCTTCTTCAATGATATCCGTCACCTCTTCCCCGGTCCGGATGTCAAGGCCTTTGGACTTTATATGGTCGGCCATGCCGGCGATATAGCCGGGAAGGTTGTCACTGCCCAGGTGTTTCTGCTTGATCAGCAGGAGATCAATGCCGAAGCGTTTGGCGTCTTTCCGGATCAGCTTGGCCTCATCCATATTGGTGGGGAAGACCTGGGCATCCATTTTAAACCGGGTAAAGATCTCTTCGGTTTCATCAATCAGCTCCTGGGCCCGGCCCATGGGCATGAACTGGGTAAGGTCTGTTTTACCCAGCCTGGGAATAAAGTTGAGCTTCCCGTCGGAGTAAAGTCCGGCCCCGCCTATGCCGGACAGGATATTACACGGATCGCATTGGATGCATCTGTGGAGTCTGTGGTTGGGGCATTTCCGTTTCAGGGAATCCTTGCCTTTTTCAATGAGCAGGACCTTGAGATTGGAATGTTCTTTTAAATGATAGGCCGCAAAAAGCCCTGCAGGCCCGCCGCCCACAATAATTACATCATACGTCATAAGTCACCTTGTGTTCTGATTTTCAAAAAACAAACCTTCCATTACTATATGTGTTTTATGATAAAGTCAATAGCCTGCGGCTGAAATTTTGCCGCATTTTGAACGAAAACCTGAATTCCGCCCTGAGGATAATTGCAGGCTGCATCTAGTGGATAAGGCCGTCAGGTATATGTCATGCCGGATTTGGATTGATGTTTTCCGTGTTGACAAGGTCCTTATGAAATTTATTTTAATAGTATTACCACCATTTCTCCGGACAGGAGCCTCCCCCTGAGTTCAAGCGGGGTACCTAACCCCCATTGTGCGGACTTTCAAAAGACTTTGAACAGGTGATGATTTCACACCTGCCCCAGCGGATATGAACATAAGACCAGTCTATCCCACGGAATACTGTTCCCTTCAGATGACAGCCGGGTAATTTTTACGCAAATGAAACCAAAGGATTAACGATATGATAATAGTATTAAAAGAGATTCAAGTGAAAAAGACACGGATATTTTGCGGGATGCTTATCTGTGTCCTTTCCTTTTTTATTGGCCCATGGCAACTCCAGGCCGCAGTAACGCCAAACGATGTCTATGCCGTGTTTGACCTTGCGGACAGGAAACTTAACGGGATTCTTGAGGCCGAGGGAAAGCCGGTCTTTGACGGGAAGCTGTTCCCGGAGAAGGGGCTCAAGCCCATGCATGTCTATCAGATGGCGGTGTCGTGCCTGGAAACCATTCACTGGTATGAGGCTGAAAATGGCATGGTGCCGGTCCCCATTGTTATTGCCACCCCGAGGAAATACACTCCGGCAGACGTTTTAAGGCTTGCCGGCCTTGTCCTTTTTGAGGTGGACCGGATAGCGGGGCACCTTAAGATTTACGGGCTTGATGAAGATGCGGCATGGGTTGAGAATAAAACCCCGACCCATGTTTTTTTTAAAATCCTCACCCTGTATATAAAGATGAACACCCTGGCCGGGAAAAGTAAAATTTCCCCCAGTGAGGTCTATGCACAGATGGTCAGGGCCGTAAAGGATGTGAAGTCCATACTGGGAAATATTGATCCGGCCAGGCGGTACCGGGTGGATCCCCCGAGAAGTGACCGCGGGCTTAAACCGGCCGATGTATTTAAAAAATGCCTTTCCGCACGGGAAAGTATTAATGCCTCCAGGCGTCATTTCGGTCTTGAGACCATCCCTGTACCGGCGCTTGACCCCGGCATGGATATCAAACCCATGGATGTCTTTGTCCAGACCCAGATCATTATTGCGGAGATTAATCTCCTGAAAATGGGCACCGGCACTGTCAGCGTCACCCCCCTTCCCATTTCCGTTACAGGGAAGACACCTTCGGATGTTCATCAGCAGGCCGCCCTCATGAAATACCTTCTGGGGCAGATTGAACCCCTCGAAAAGCTGGTGGCTGTAATGGAAAAGCGAAAATAAGCGTATTGCGCTGATGGGGCATGATCCGGTTAAGAATCAATAAAATATTTTTGGAGACATAAAAATGTTCATAAAACTGACATTAGGCAGAAAAATAGGCGGCGGGTATGCAATTATTTCACTGATACTTGCGGCTGCCGTTCTGACAACAATTTACCAGGTGCGGCAGACAACAGAGGTGACGGACCGCGTAATGAGCCTGCGGGTGCCGACATCCCAGTCAAGTTTAAGCATGCTCAACGGCGTGAACCGGTCCATGGCTGCGCTGCGCGGATGGATCATCCTGGGGCAGGATCAGTTCAGGGATGAAAGGACAGAGGCCTGGTCCCAGGGCATTGAGCCTTCTTTGCAGGCCCTGAGGGAATTTTCAAAAGACTGGACAAATCCTGAGAATATTAAACGGCTTGACACCTTGGAAAGCAAACTGGCTGCCTTTAAAAATTATCAGCGGGAAATAGAGGATATTGCCCATACACGGGAAAACCAGCCTGCATTAAAAATCATGTTTGACCAGGCCGCTCCCCAGGCCCTGATCATAACGACCCAGATCACGAATATGATCGAAATTGAGAAAACCCTGGAGGCCAATGCCCAGCGCAAGGCATTGCTGGGCATGATGGCAGATGTAAGGGGAACCACCGGCCTTGCGCTGGCCAATCTCCGGACTTACCTGCTTTCCGGTGAAGACAGGTTTAAATCAAACTTTGATACAATCTGGGAGAAAAACACCCGGCGGTTCGATGAACTGTCATCAAATGTGGCGCTTATGACCCCGGAACAGGCTGCGGCCTATGATACGTTTAAAGAGGCCAGGGACATATTCGTGGCGCTGCCGCCGAAAATGTTTGCGATCCGGTCCGGGGATGAATGGAACCTGGCCAATGCATGGCTAGGGAGTAAAGCCGCTCCCACAGCCTTTACTATTAAGGATTTGCTGGGCGCAATGGTCAGTGACCAGCAGAATTTCATGGCAAGTGACATGAATGAGGCCGCAAGGTTGACCCGGGCCTTGGAAACCGAGGAGTGGGTTATCCTGGTTGTCGGCCTGATCGTCTGCGCAGTGCTCGGATTTGTACTCACCCGGGTAATTACCCTGCCCATCCAGGAAGCTGTGGGTGTGGCGGGCCGGATGGCCACTGGTGATTTGTCAAAAGAGATCCATAGCCGGTCCGCTGATGAAACCGGTCTTTTACTGGACTCCATGGAAAATATGAGACAGGGGCTTCTGGAGATTTTCACCGATCTGAAATCGGAAAGTGACAGCCTTGTCTCTTCTTCCGGCGGCTTAATACAGATTTCGGGCGAGATGTCGGAGAATGCCTCCGAGGTAACCGGCAAATCCGGAACAGTTGCCACGGCTGCCGAAGAGATGAGTTCAAACATGAGCTCTGTTGCTGCTGCAGTGGAGGAAGCCGGAACCAACGTAAGCATGGTGGCTGATGCTTCCGGACAGATGGCCCAGACCATAGAAGAGATTGCCGGCAACTCCGAGAAGGCAAGGGGGACGACTGCAGATGCCGTTGCCCAGGCCCGCCGGGCTGCAGCGCGGATGGAAAAACTGGGAACTGCCGCCCATTCCATAGGCAGGGTGACGGAGGCCATTAACGATATTTCGGAACAGACCAACCTATTGGCCCTGAACGCAACCATAGAGGCTGCCAGGGCAGGTGAATCCGGCAAGGGGTTTGCCGTGGTTGCCGGAGAAATCAAGGACCTGGCCCGGCAGACCGCAGAGGCGACCAGTGAAATCCGTGAGAAGATCGAAGGCATACAGAGTTCCACCACGAGCACTGTGGAAGATATCGACCGGATTCTCAAGATCATTCAAGAGGTTAATGATATCGTATCTGTTATTGCATCTTCGGTGGAGGAGCAGACCGTTACCACCCGGGAGATTGCCGCCAACGTTTCCCAGGCATCGGAAGGGATTCAGGAAATCACCCGGAATGTGGCCCAAAGCTCCTCTGTATCGGGAGAGGTGGCAAAGGATATCGCTGACGTGGATCAGTCTTCGGGAGAGATCAGCAATATGAGCCGCGGTATATCCGGCAGTGCCGAGGAGCTTAGAGAACTTGCCGGCCGGCTTAACGGTGTGGTGTCAAAGTTTAAACTGGATGCTGCAGCATAGTTCCGCCTTGTCCATGGCTGTATGCTTATGGCAACTGTTAAAAATTATGGCCGGAACTGAAAAGCTAGTGCATTAAATTGGATTTTGTTGTTAAATGTAGCCTGGAACTGGCAAGGCTATAATTAACAACAGGAGAAAATATTTATGTCTGCAAAGGGTTCTGACAACAGCCGGCAGATTCTTGAAGAGGTGCGCAGGAACCGTCAGGAAAGGGAAAAGACCTACCGGGAGAGGGCACTTAAGATGTACCCCTGGATCTGCGCACACTGCGGCCGTGAGTTTGAAGGCAAGCGCCTGAAGGAGCTCACCGTTCATCATAAGGATCACAACCATGACAACAACCCGCCGGACGGCAGCAACTGGGAGCTGTTGTGTATTTACTGCCACGACAACGAGCACTCCCGGGACCAGGTGGCTGATGCATATGGTGACGCCGTTTCCGGCGATTCTTCCGGCACAGGGGGAAAGACCAACCCCTTTGCCGGACTGGGGGATATGTTAAAGGGCAAACTGGATTAAAAGAAAAAGAAGGAAATATCTACCCCGTATTCCACGGTTTCATTGGCCGGCTCCACAAAGGTCCTGCCGTTGCTGTCTGTTGTTTTATCTGACTCATCAATGTCCCAATAGCGGTAGAAGGGTTTTACCATGATACTGAACTTCCGGAATTCCTTTTCAATTGCCAGGGATAACCTTACCCCATACCCTGAGTCCTGGTCGTTTTCTATATCTTCATATCCTGCCAGGTAGCCCAGGTCACTTTTCTGTTCACCAAACCAGAACAGGTCGTACTCCAGCTCCGGTTTCAGGCGCCAGCCGTTTTTCAACCTGTAGGTTGCGGCAATCCCGATGGGGCTGTAAAAATATTGTGATTCCCTGTCATAGCCCCAGTGGCCGGTTGTCGTCTGCCTGTTCTGGGAGTCGTCCTGCAAAAGGCGGAAGGCTGCGCCTGTATAGGGGATGATCTTCAGTTTCCCTTTGTTGTATATTGAATACCCCACAATCCCTCTGGCCTCGGCATTAAAATTATCCTTATCATTCATGGATCCTGTGGAGGTGCTTGAGTAATCCACTTCCCCTGCGGCAAAATGCCCTTCCAGTTTTAACAGCCAGTCCTTTTCATAGCCAATGCTGTATGAAACCCCCAGGAACATACCGTCCTGCTCCATGACCCCGGGCTCTTCATAATCATGGTGATAGGTCTGCAAGCCGATGTTTGTGAAGAAGTGTTTTTCCGGATTTTCAGCATGAGCGCCGGTGACGAAGAAGAGTAAGAAAAATAAAAGCCCGATTCTTTTCATAATTTATCCTTTACCTTGATTAAAATCCTGCATCGAGGACATCATAAAACAGGAAGCCTCATTCTGTTGAACAACGATAATGATGAGGAAACCAATAGCATATTCAATTTGATTATTCACTCTTTTTTTGGGATGTGCAGCAATTCCGGAATCCCGTATCCTGAATACCGATGATTTCACCTTCAACACCGGGAGGCGATTATGAAAAATGCCGTGGCAGTGGCCGGTTGTCCCGCCAGGTTTAAGGGATTATTTTTACCGGGAAAAATAAGGATTTTGAGAAAATAAAGTGATATTTTCCCAAAATTAAAGATTTCCCTGATTGACACTGCATTTTCTTTTTAATAGCCTGGATGATACCGGCTTATTCCGACCCGTATCTTTTCAATACCGGGATTTCATTAGAGCCGGGTATCGTTTCCTGTCAGCATAGAGGTGGGATGCCGCCCTGTCTGGCAATCTTAATGATCTTAATCAAAAGGGCTGATTATGAAGAATCTGCAAATGTTATCGGTTTCTGCGTTTATACTGCTGTCCTCCTGTATTGCCGGCTGCGGACCGTCTGATGAAGATGTGATGGCATCCCTTGAGATTATCAACCAGGGCTTTTCATCGGTTCCGCTGTACAACGGCGCCACCGGGATAAAACTGAGGAACTTCGGAAAAACCGAGTATGCAGATGAAAATGATACTGCATCCGTCCGGCAGAGTATCGTTTACCGCCTCCGGGAAGAGGAATTCTTGAGTCTTGGCGGGTCCTGCACCTTTACCGGCTATTTTGACACGGGCTCCTGCTGTAAAGTGGACGGGAAAATCTCATATGATATCGAGGGCAGCCTTAAGGGGAAGGATCCCCTGGCTATTCAATGCGCCTATGACTTTAAATTTGACAGCGGCAAGGTAAAGACAATCCGCTTTTCCTTGGACTCCAAGGATATCTCGGCCAAAAAAACCCCTGTACTCTGGGTAAATGAGAAGGCCTATACCTTTAATGATGTGACCGGGTTGGAAAAGGCGGTGAAAAAGCACTTTTTGTTTACCCATTTATAACGGCTGAGCTGCTCAAAAAGCTGTGAAAGTCTAAACAGAACCCGGAAGCCTCTTATCTTTTCCGGTAATAAGTTTTCCTGTTGCCGTAAATGATCAGAAACTGAGGTTATCCTGCACTTTTTTTATTTCAGAGGCGAATCCAAGTTAAGCCCGCCCCTGAGACAGCAATAATTCCCAATCTCCTCCCTTCACCGGCCAAGCGGTTCCCGCCATTTGCCTTTTTGCCCCTCATCCCGTCATTGACAGTTTTTTAGGATATTTTTTATGGAAAGAGGCGATTAGTATTGATTTTATAAGCAACAATTAATATACAAAGGGCAATTATTTTACTTATATAAGAATCAGCAGGGATGATTCTCAGACAGAGGGGAAGAATATGTGACATACGGGCCTTAGGAGCGCCGTTGGAAAGCCGAAAGTCGCAGCAGGTATATTCTGAATAACAGCCTTATTGGATGGAGAGAGACCATGAAACGTTTTTTCATTGCAGTATCTTGCTTTGTTATCATTTTTACGACCAGTGTTACTATTGCCCAAAACGGACCCGAAACCCTTGTATTACCCACCGGAACCATGACGTTGACCGCCCCTGAAAACGCTGAGCGTGAACCAAAGCTTTCACCGGTGCTTTTCCCCCATTCTCTCCACTTTTCTTATTCCTGTAAAGACTGCCACCATGACTGGGACGGGGTAAACCCCGTGCAGAGCTGTGCCACTGCCGGCTGCCATGAAAATCTATGGGCATCCATGCCCGGGACCACCGCCCTGGATGCCAGGCGGGTAAAATCCCTGACCGGGGCTTACCATCAGGCCTGCCGGAGCTGCCACCGCAGGGAGGTAGTTGAACAAAAGGCGGCCGGAATCAAAAATATATCCACCGGCCCCATTGCCTGCGACGGCTGCCATCCCACCCCCCACTCCGATCCCGAACAGTCAGATGAAACCCTGTCCATTCCTTTGGGCAACCTGACCATTGAAGCACCTGAAGGGGTTGACGCCACAAGGGGGGCTGTTGAATTCCCCCACGGGACCCATTTTGAGTTTGCCTGCCAGTCCTGCCATCATGACTGGGACGGGGAGAGTGAAGTTGAAAACTGCACCACCTCGGGCTGTCATGATGAAACCGAACCCTCCGGCACAAGAAATATCAAGGACCCCGACAATATACTCTACTACCTGGCTGCCTATCATAACGCCTGTGTGACATGCCACAGGGATCTGGAAAAAGAGCGTCAGGCAGCCATTAAAAAGGCAATGGTCGAAGAGAAGGATCTGCCCAAGGCCGGACCTGTCGGCTGTACCGGGTGCCATTCCTGAAAATTATAATTGTATAATAAAGCCAACACACCTGGCAGTGCCCGGATATCATTTCCCGGGCTTGCCAGGTGTATTGCGTATTGGTATAAGGGGCCTTTGAACTTTACTTTGAGACAGAGGACAGCAGCGTGAAAGAGAGAGTTCCGGGGAAATTCCTGGTTTTTGAAGGCATAGACGGATCCGGAAAGACCACACAGGTCCGGAAGGTGTATGAGCGGCTGAAGGACCAGGGCAGGGATGCGGCCGCCACCTTTGAACCCACTGACGGTCCCATAGGTTCCCTGATCAGGCAGATGCTTTCCGGTAAGATGCCCACGGACCAGAGGACCATTGCCTCCCTTTTTGCGGCGGACCGGACTGATCACCTGGTTAATCCGGAAACCGGTATCCGCAGCCTCGTGGATGAGGGGAAGATCATTGTCTGTGACCGGTATTATTTTTCATCCTATGCCTACCATGCCCAGTACATTGACATGGACTGGGTGATCCAGGCCAACAGTCTTAACGCTGATATCCTCAGGCCGGACGCCACCCTTTTCATTGATGTGGATCCTGATATCTGCATTGAGCGGATCCGTGCCAGCCGGGAAAGTCTTGAAATCTATGAAAAAATCGATATTATGAAACAGGTCAGGGCAAATTATTTCAAGGCCTTTGACCGGTTAAAGCACCAGGAGACCGTTATTGTAATTAACGGTGACGATACCCCGGACCGGGTTGCGGAAAGGGTATGGAAAGAGGTCGGCCAGCTGGTGTAAGACCAGGGTTTAGGAATGTTTATGAAAAAAATATGCATCATTGACGGCCAGGGCGGGGGAATCGGCTCGGCCATTATCAAGCGTCTTAAAGAGCGGTTTGAGGAGACAATAGAAGTGATTGCCCTGGGCACCAATGCCATTGCCACGGCCCAGATGCTGAAATCAAGGGCAAACAAGGGGGCTTCCGGGTCAAATGCCATTGTCCAGACCGTCAGAAAGGCAGATGTGATTGTCGGGCCCGTGGGAATTATCATGCCCCATGCCATGATGGGCGAGGTTACCCCTGAGATGGCCGAGGCTGTCTGCCGGTCTGATGCCAGAAAGGTTTTGCTGCCCCTGACCCAGGAGAATATCTCCATTGTGGGGGTGACGGGTTTTCCCCTGCCCCAGCTGGTAGATGAACTCATTGATACCCATCTGGCGTTTTTATAGAATTTCAGCCAGTAGAATAATTATATAAGATCAGGAGTGCCTATGTGTGAAGCAAATGCATATCTCATGGAAGAAGACGGACAGGAATCATTGTTGATGGAGGCCGTGGATAAGGTGGAGCCGGATGAGAACGGGATCCGCCTGGTTTCGATTTTCGGTGAGCAAAAGTTCATCAAAGGGCGGATTCAGTCCCTGTCCCTGGTGGACCATAAGGTGTTTATCAAACCGGAGTAAAAGATATTTAAAATGTAAAAGGCGGACACCGGGGTTTTCCGGTGTCCGCCTTTTTTTATGCCGGACTGATAAAGATCAACCCGGTGTTTTCTATTTACCTGGTTACTACCACCCCAGGGTCAGGTAATCATGCATGGATGTGGCAGCGTCGCGGCCGGCGCCCATGGCCAGGATAACCGTGGCAGCGCCGGTAACAATGTCGCCGCCGGCCCAGACACCTTTTTTACTGGTTTTGCCGGTGGCAGGGTCTGCTATAATATTGCCCCAGCGGTTCAGGCCCATATCCGGTGTGGTGCTGGTGAGCAGCGGGTTGGCATTGGAGCCGACGGAAACAACCACCAGGTCGCAATCAATCCTGTATTCACTGCCTTCGACGGGCACGGGACGGCGGCGGCCTGAGGCATCCGGTTCTCCCAGTTCCATTTTCAGGCATTCCATGCCGGTGAGGCGGCCGTTCTCATCCCCGAAGAACTGGGTGGGGTTGGTGAGAAGGACAAATTCGATTTTTTCCTCTTCTGCATGGTGAAGCTCTTCATCCCTTGCCGGCATCTCGTCGCGGGAGCGGCGGTAGACAACTTTGACCGATTCCGCGCCCAGGCGCATGGCGGTTCTTGCAGAGTCCATGGCCACATTGCCGGCACCGAGGACAACCACGTTTTTGCCCCTGGCAATGGGGGTGTCGTATTCGGGGAAGCGGTACCCTTTCATGAGGTTGGTCCGGGTCAGGTACTCATTGGCAGAGTAGATGCCGATGAGGTTTTCCCCGGGCAGGTTCATGAACCGGGGCAGACCTGCGCCTACGCCGATGTAAGCCGCGTCATAGCCTTCTTCAAAAAGTTCGTCAATGGTGACGGATGCTCCCACCACGGTATTGCATTC
>JAKSAX010000266.1 GCA_022361395.1 Desulfobacterales bacterium
AAATCAGCACCGTTTTTCCTTATTATCGCCGGGTTTGCCATGTCTGAGATGCAGGGGGATATTCTCCTTGCAAAGGCCAGGGAAATCTCCCCGGACACCCGGCGCATCCTGATTGCGGATGCCGCCTATATCGAAACCATGGTCTCGGCCATAAACACCGCCCGGATCCACTCCTGCCTGACCCAGCCCTTTGAAGACCGTGATCTTGTCAATCAGGTTGACCAGTGCAGACAGCAGTTCAAGGCTGAGCTGAAAAAAAAGGCACTGAAACAGACGATTCAGCGGCAGAACCGGCAGTTGTTCCAGATTGCAGGCAACTTCAAGAAAAAGCAGTCTGCCGACCTGGCCCAGGTAGAGGCCCGGAAAAAAGAGATCCGGATCCTTGAATCAAGGCTCAAGGCCGGTCAGGTCACAGGGACCGCCGACAGAATACCGGGGCTTAACGAGATCATAGACGACAAAAATACCAAATATACGGCCCAGGGATTTGGCCTTGATTTCCAGAACGTAAAATCACAGGTCAAGGAGATCCTTGAAACCGCCCTGTTCAGCCAGGGGCTTTCCCCGGTCTCCCTGAGCTACCAGGATGTGGTATTCCGGTCAGGCCTGGACCGCCAGTACCCGGGACTGGTGCAGAAAATGCTGCCGCCGGTGCGTATGCTCCTCCACCAGAGCCACGAGGCCGGAACAAATGTATTCGGAATAGATTTCAAGCGGTACATGGATGCCCACTTTAAGCTGAGCTTCTCCGACAACAGGGCCAAGGCATTTTTAAAGCTCACGGTTAAAAACCCGAAACTCATGAACCAGACCTGCATCCGGTATTACCTGTCCTGGTATAAGATCACCTACGGCATTGCCCCGGGAACAAAGATCGACGCGTGGCTGGCAGTGGCGGCAAAGGCAGAGGATGCAGGGAAAACAGCTCCCCTGGTCATTGCCCATGGTATGGACCCGGTATACCCGGTGGACGGTGAAATCCGCTACCACTTTCCCACGGACTTCCTCCATGCAGGCAAGGTGGATGACGACGGAAGCATCAACTTCAGGGACCGGGGCGAAATTCCCTTTGTCAAAACCAATACCTTTCTGGCTGCCAAGGGCGACGCCGAAACCGGAAAACCAGGCATTGATGTGACCGGAAAAGAGATCCCGGTTCCTGAACCTGTTGACCGGACCTTTGAGGCAGGCCCGGGAACCACCCTGTCCCAGGACGGGAAAAAAATCTATGCAGCCTGCGACGGCCAGCCCCATCTGGATGCAACGGGCAAGGTCAGCGTCTGCCCCGAAATGAAAATTGAGGGAGACCTGGGGTTTGAAACCGGGGATGTGATCTTTGACGGCAATGTGGTGGTCAGCGGTGTCGTAAAGCAGGGGTTCAAAGTCAAGGGCGCCTCTCTCACTGCCAGGGAAATCAACGGGGCAGAGATTGATCTCACCGGAGATTTAAATGTCTCTTTCGGCATTGTGGATACAGACCTTGTCAATGTAAAAGGATCGGTCCAGGCCAAGTTCATCCACAACTCAAAAATAAATGCCTTTGGCGACCTTATCGTCCAGAGGGAGATCATTGACTCCACCATCCGGCTGTCCGGGGCCTGTATCAATACCAGCGGCAATATTATCAACTCGGAAATCTCAGCCAATATGGGAATTGAGGCAGGCAACATCGGCACGGATACGGCAGAACCCTCAAAACTCAGCGTTGGAAAAGACGAACACACCCTGAGGCTTGTGGCAGGCCTGGATGCAAAAATACGCCAGAACCTGGAGGCAGCTGCCCTTCTTCACAAAGAGATCACAGATCTTGAAAAAGAGGACCAGGAACTCCACGGCGCCATTGCACACCATGCAACGGTCCAGGACAGGGCGGAACTGGGATTAAAAACCATCAAGGAAAAGATGGCCGGCCTGAAAGCATCGGGAAATATGGCTGCCCTGCAAAAGGTAAGAAAAGCCGTGTCCCAGATTGAGGAAGATGCCAGGAATGCAGAAGAATCAATTAACAAGGGATTTGAGCGCCAGGACGGTATTGCCCGGGAAATCACCCAGAAAAAGGAAAGAATCACCCAGTTTGAAGACCTGAACACCGGACTGGAAGATGATAAGAAACGCCTTCTTGAATATACGGAAACCAAACAGCCCAAGGCCCAGGTCAGGGTGGCAAAAAAGATCCGTTCCGGTACAAAAATTCTCGGTCCCAACACCACCCTCACCCTTTACAACAACGACGTACGCTGCAGAATTGTTGAGATGGCCGTCAAAGGAGAGGATATCGGCGGCCTCCTCTACCATGAGATGAAAATCACCTCTTATTGATGGTGATTTCGGTCATTCCTTACCGGGCAGGGTAATGGTAAAACAGGTGCCCTTGCCCACCCGGCTTTCCACCTCGATTTTTCCCTCGTGTTCCTGGATAATGTTATAGGCGATATTCATGCCGAGGCCTGTGCCTTTGCCCACATCTTTTGTGGTGAAAAAGGGATCAAAGATGCGGTTTAAATTTTCCTCTTCTATTCCGCAGCCGGTATCGGAGATGGAGATGATGACATCTGTTCCCCCGGAAGAGGTTTTAATAAGGATCTCCCCCTTTTCCTCTATGGACTGGGCAGCATTCACCAGGATGTTCATAAAGACCTGGTTGATTTTCTGGGGAAAGCCTTCCACCGGGGGAATCTTATCAAATTCCTTGGTCACAGTGGCCTTGTATTTGAGCTCATTGGCCACTACGTTCAGGGTGGACTCAATGCCTTTGTTGATATCCATGAGCATCTTCTTGTCGTTGCCCGGATGGGCAAAGTTTTTCAGATCCGCAACAATCCGCCCCACCCGCCGGGCACCGTCAATACAGTCCTTGAGAAGATCGGGAATATCCTCTCTCAGATAGTCGATTTCTATATCTTCTTCACATTTGCGGACTGCGGCCAGTTGGGCTGCCAACCCGTCATCACCCGGGTTGGCCTGTTCTTCAACAAGCTTTCCCAGTGAACTGTAATGACTGAGCAGGGATTCAAAATCCTGGAAATAATCGGTCAGGGCATCCAGGTTACTTCCCACAAATCCGATGGGATTGTTGATCTCATGGGCCACGCCCGCCGCAAGCTGGCCGATGGAGGCCATTTTTTCGGATTGCAGGGCCTGGGCCTGGGTGGCTTTTAAGTGGGAGAGTGTTTCATCCAGCTTTTTATTTTTCACCAGCAGCTTTGCCTGGAGGGCATGGTGCTGGCTTTCCAGTGATGAAATCCGCTCCCCGCTTTTGATCCTGGACCGGAGTTCATCAGGTTTAAAAGGCTTTATTATATAATCATCCGCACCGGCGTCAAACACTTCCACAAGATCTGTGGTCTTATCTTTGGCAGTCAGAAGGATGATATAGGTATAGGTGAGTTCCTTGCCCGAACGGATCCGTTTGCACAGTTCAATCCCGTCCATCTCAGGCATCATCCAGTCGGTGATCACCATATCCGGTTTTTCAGCCTGAAAGGCCTCCCAGGCAGCTTTCCCGTTTTCGGTGAGAATAGCGTCGTGACCGATCTTGGTAACCGCTTTTTTAACCAACAGCCTGGAGACATAATCATCTTCTGCGATCAGTATTTTCATATCTCACCCCATTGAATATGTTTTATTTCCCTTACAAACCGGTTGCAGGCGGATTCCAGGGTCTTGAAACGGGTATCCCAATCTGTAAAATCCAGGTTTTCAGCCGGCTCTTCCAGGGCAAATACAGCAGCGGTGATTTCCATTGCCGCCATATTTGCCGACGCCCCTTTCAGGGACTGGACAGCCTGCATAAGGGCCCTGCCGTCCCCTTGCCTGCAGGCAGCCTGGATCCTGTCGAGTTTATCCGGCAGCATGTTGATAAACTCATTAACCAGCATTTCAAGAAACTCCCTGTCATCCATTGCCCTTTCCAGCGCAGCTGCCGCATCAAAGACCTGCTTTGTTTTTGTGCTTCCCCCGGCATATCCCGGGATCCTGGACTGTAAAAACTGTTCATTCCGCCAAGTGCATTTTTCAATAGCCCCCAGCAGCAGGGAAGGGTCAAACGGCTTTCGCAATACCTTGGCCAGTTCATTGCTGCTCTCTTTAATCCGTTCCGGCCGGGCTGCAAGCCCTATAATGGGGACAGGTTCAACACAATTCTGCCGTTCAAACGCCCGGATGGCAGTAACAGCCTCATGACCTGCCAGGTCCTGGAAATCCAGGATCACCAGATTTATCCCTCCGGACGTATAAATTCCCAGCGCCTCCCTGATGCCGGCGCAGGCAGTTGCCCTGTATCCGGACTTGGTAATGGTGTTCATTGCCATTTTGCGGTTGGCCCTGCCCGGTTCAACCATCAGGATCCCCACCTGCTGCTTTCTGTTTTCCTCAAGGATATGGCGGGTAATAATCCCGGCATTGCCGCGTGACGCTTCACCGAGGACAGCGGCAATACACTCGTATAACTCCCGGGACCGCACCGGTTTGGACAGATACCCCCTTACCCCTTTTTCACTCAGGCGGGCAACGTCCCCGGGCTTTCCCACAGATGCCAGGATAATGATCTCAATATTATACTTATTGACCAGGTCCCGGACCCGGTTGATCAGCCGTCCCTCTTTTTTGCCATACTCCGTATCCAGAAGCAGGAGATCCCAGGTTGAGGTGTCAAGGGTGTGGAAAAGTGAGGCCATGGAATCTGCGCTGCTTACTTTACACCCCCATTCGCCGAGCAGGGTTTTAAATACCTGCAGGTCAGTCTGGTGGGGATCTGCAACAAGGATACGTTTATCCTTAAGGGAGACGGAACGTATCGGTGCCGTACCCTTTCTCTCTTTCTGTCTGCCAAGTGCCAGCGTGAAACCGAAAGAACTGCCCTTTCCCGGTTTGCTGCTCACGTGGATGGTGCTGCCCATTGCGTCCAGAAGACGGGCCACTATGGCCAGTCCCAGGCCGGCGCCGCCGTATTTCCTGGTGGTGGAATCATCTACCTGTGTAAAGGACTGGAAAATTTTTTCCAATTCCTGCTCCGGTATCCCGGCACCGGTATCACGAACCTCAAACCTGATCCAGATCCGGCTTTCCTCCTCTTTCTCCAGGGTAATTAAAAGCCGGACCTCACCCCGGTCCGTAAACTTGACCGCATTTGAACAGAGATGTGTCAATACCTGGCGCAGGTATCCGGGGTCTCCTGAGACCAGGGACGGCACCAGCTGGTGGACCCTGAGGAGGAATCCGATCCGCTTCTGCCTGGCACGCGGCTCCATAAGCTGTTCAATTTTATCAACCAGGGCCCTCAGGTCAAAATTGGTCCGGTGGCATACCGGTGTGTGGGCTTCCATTCCTGAAAAATCCAAAATGTCATTGACCACGGTCATGAGCTGTTCTGCACTGGACTGAAGGATGCCCACGTACTCCTGCTGTTCTTCTGACAGAGCAGAGTGGTTCAAAAGATCAATCATTCCCATGACGTGGTTCATAGGGGTCCGGATTTCATGACTGATGTTTGAAAGGAAACGGCTCTTTGCACGGTCTGCCGACTGGGCGGCCCGCCTGGAACGGATAAGCTCGGAAATATCCTGAAGGGTTACCACCATTCCTTCCACCTCCCCGCCACGGCCCGGAAGACGGGCGGCCGTGACCCGCACATCAACGGTTTTTCCTTCTCTGGTATACCGCCGGGTTTCAAAGGCAGATACCGTCTCCCCTGCCATCACACGGCTGACGGTGTCGCGGGTCACCCCGACCTGATCTTCAGGGACAAAGTCAATACGTTTTCCCAGCAGCGCCTCTGCCTGCCATCCGAACAGGCTTTCAAAGGCCGGATTTAGGTAGGTCACCCTGCCCTCAAGGTCATAAACCACGATGGGCTCTGCACAGGTATCTATGACGGAGTCAAGCTTCATGATATCCTCAGATTATCCCGCCACAGAAAAATCCGTCCTGTAAGCCCCTGTTTTTCAATATACTTTTGATCCAGGCCAACCAGGTTTTCCCATACACCCGGCTGAACCCTTTCATGGTATTCGATCAGGTTGGCCACATGAACGATGCCGCAAAGGTCAAATCCTTCGGCAATACAGGCTGACGGCGTATGATGAAAGGTCACCCCCTCAATAATATTGTCCGGTAATCCCCAGAGACTGAGCAGGTATCCCCCGATTTCCGCATGGGTCACCCCCAGGATTTCAAGCTCTGCCTCATGGATCCCGCATTGTTCCTGTTTTACCAGATCCATGACCTCCTGGTAATCTTCGGGAAAATTCTCAGCCAGGAGCAACCGGCCCAGGTCATGGAGAAGCCCTGAAATCATGGCATTTTCCGAAGTTTCCTTATCTTTTTTTTCCATCTCTGCTATTTTCTTGGCAATGACCCCGGTTTTCACGCAATGTTCATACACCCTGGACACGGGGATAAGGGACAGGGTACGCTGCCTGTACTCGGAAAAAACTTCTATACTCAGGATCAGGGTCTTTACCACGTCTATACCCAGGAGCACCACTGCCTCTGCGGGACTGGCCACATGACGGGGTACACCGAAAAATGATGAATTCACCAGCTGAAGCACCTTTGCCGTCATCCCCACATCCTGGGAAATGATATCCCCCACCCCTGCGGTGGAGGCGCTGTTTGACCGGAGCTCCGCCATGATCCGGCTGTACAGGGAAGGCAGGATCGGCATGGTATCGATCCCGCTGATCACCAGTTGAAGACTC
Organism: Desulfobacterales bacterium; assembly: GCA_022361395.1. GTDB lineage: Bacteria > Desulfobacterota > Desulfobacteria > Desulfobacterales > Desulfobacteraceae > Desulfobacter. The sequence continues at coordinate 6,699 of JAKSAX010000266.1, forward strand.
TTCTTGTTCATCAGTGCTTTCAGGGAACAGGCCCGGTTCACCGCATTGATCAGAGTCTCCTTTTCACAGGGTTTTGACAGGTATTGATGCGCGGATTTCACGGATTTCATTATCAGTTCCTGGTCAGAATGGCCGGACAGAATAATTCTTACCATCATGGGATATGACTTCTGAACCTGTTGAAGCAATTGCGCCCCGTCCATCTCCGGCATCCGCATATCAGAGATAATTACATCACAGGCCTTTTCTTCAAGTTTTTCCAGTGCTGCCCTGCCGCTCTCCACAAAACTCATATCCCAGCATTTGCGCAAGGGTCTTAAACTTCTTTGAAGCCCCTTTAAAATATTGGGCTCGTCATCCACAAACAAAATATGCTGTTTCATCTATCCTTCCTTTTCCCGGGCCGGTGTTGACTTGGGAAGCCGTATAAAAAAACAGGTGCCTGTACCGGAAACGGTTTCAAACCAGATCTGCCCCTTGTGCTTGTCCACGACCACGGATCTTGAAATAGCCAGCCCCTGCCCCGTGCCCTTACCGATTTTTTTTGTGGTGAAAAAGGGGTCAAAGATACGATCCCGGACGGACTCCGGAATACCTGCTCCCGTGTCCTTGATCCTGATCTCAACCTCTTTTTCCCTGTTCCGGGTTTCAATAATAATCTGTCCCTTGCCTGACCCGGAGGGGTCCGGATTTTGTGCCACGGCATGGCAGGCATTGATGAGCAGGTTCAAAAAGACCTGGTTCATTTCAGCGCAGTTACAGTCAACCCTGGGAAGGTCATCAAGGTCCATTGAGAGTTCTGCAACGTATCTCCACTCACTCCTGGCCACGGTAACCGTGTTTTTCAACAGGGCGTTAATGTCTGCAGGTTCATGGGACTCCCCTCCCGGATGGGAAAATGCTTTCATGGATCTTACAATTTTACTGACCCGCTCTACCCCGTCAAGGGACTGTTTTATTGCCACCGGCACCTCTTCCGCTAAAAAATCCAAATCAGCGGTTTCCACCGCCGCCATGACCTCATCCACCAAATCCGGGTCAGGAGAGCCGGCCGACAATGCATCCATAATGCGCCGGCATCCTGCGGCAAGATTTATCAGATCTTCAAAACTGTCCTGCAAAAATACCGTATTATCCCCGACGTACTGAATGGGAGTATTTATCTCATGGGCAATACCGGCTGCCAGCTGGCCGATGGACTCCTGTTTCTGGGCCTGGGATAATTCCTGCTCAAGTTGTTTGCGGTCGGAAATGTCAACGATGGTCCCTTCAATACCTGCAACTGCCCCCTCTTCCGTGTACCGCAAATGGGCATTGACAAGGATGTGCCCCGGGCTGCCGTCTTTTTTCCTGGTTTCAATTTCATAGGCTGAAATACGTCCCTTTTTCATCAGGATTTTCAGTAGCTTTTCATGGTCACGGGGATCCCTGTACAGATCAATCATGGACATCTTGTTCTCTTCAAAGGCGTCATACCCCATCATACTGACCACAACCGGGTTGGCCATGATCAGCCGTCCGTCCATACCGGCCCGGTAAAACCCCTCCTGAATATTTTCAAACAGGGCTTTAAACTGTTCCTGACTTTTTTCCAGATCATTCCGGCTCTTTTCCAGGTGGGCGATTTTTGCCTCAAGCTCAGCCTGCTGGCGGCTGATCATATTCTGGTACTCTCTTATCTTTACGGCGGTGGTTATACTGATTCTCAGCTGACTGGAGGTCACCGGTTTGACCAGGTAGGCACAGGCACCCAGCTCAACAGCCCGCTGACCGGTCGCAAGATCGTCGTCCGCCGTCAGCATGATGACAGCGATATGGCCATAGGTATCTAAAATCTCCCCGGCCAGGTCCAGTCCGGATTTCCCGGGCAGCCCGATATCGCAGAGCACAACATCTACCCTGGTTTCAGCCAGAACAGCCATGGCAGCGTCCCCGTTTCCGGCCTCATGGATATCCACGGCTACAAAGGTCTCCAGTATCCCTTTTACCAACATTCGCTGGATCTTATCGTCCTCAATGATCAGTATGCTCTCACCCATGGGAGATCCCTCAAAACTTGCGATTAACCGGTTCCTGATGCCTTGTCAGGATTGAAATTTGGTAAAAAAGACGATTTGGCTTTTAAGCTGCGATGTACCCAGTTTAAAAAAATTGTCCTTGCAATTCAAGGGAATTATCCTGATGCAACCCTTTGTTCTGCCGTTTTATACAGGAAAAACCCGGTATTCCGACACGCTCCCCGTTTAATTTATCCTGCGACACAGAGTATAATCGAAGCCTCCCCTGGTAACGGGCTTGCTATTTTACCTGTCCGCTGATAGGTTGCGGCTCCATGAAAACCTTTTTAGGCATATCCTCCTTTCAAGTGCTGGCAGTATTCCGCAGGGGACTGTTCTTCAGTTATCTGACCATTTACCTGCG
>JAKSAX010000327.1 GCA_022361395.1 Desulfobacterales bacterium
CGGTTCAATCGGCCCGGGCAGCCCTTGACCAGGCCAGGTCGGAACTGACCCGCACCCGGATTAAGGCCCCCTTTGACGCACAGATCATATCCCCTGAGGTCAATTTGGGATCCCAGGTGGATCCGGACACACCGCTTGCCCGTCTGATCGGGGTTGATGAGTACCGGGTGGTTGTCAGCATACCTGTGGTACAGCTGGGGCAGATAAAATTTCCTGAAAACGGGGAATCAGGCTCCCGCGTCAACATCCGAAGCCACGGAAACCGGCCTGAAAAGGGATTCCGCCGGGGCCGGGTGACTGGGGTGATCGGCGTCCTTGATCAAACCACACGGCTGGCGCGTGTACTTGTCTCTGTAAAGGATCCCCTGGCGCTCCGGGACAGATCAAAGCCAAAAATCTTTGTGAATTCAATCGTCCGGGCAGAAATTGAGGGAAAAGCCCTGGAAAATGTATTCCGCATCAAACGGGAACATCTGCACACCGGAAATACAATATGGCTGAACAAAGGGGACAAACTGCATATATCAACTGTCGCCGTTGTATTTAAAGACGATGAGTACGCCTATATCTCAAAGGGTATTCGTTCATGGGATTCCCTTGTTACCACCAGCCTGGCAACCATTGCCCCGGGCATTGACCTGCGGACAGACAAGACCCCGGAAGCACAGGGGGAGGAGTAAAAATGAATACCTCTGACAGGGATTACGGCCGGGGCAGTATCTCCTGGATGGCCCGGCACCCTGTGGCTGCAAACCTGGCTATGGCGGTACTGCTGATAGGGGGAGTGCTCTCTGCTTTACAGATTCAAAAAGAGGTATTTCCCCGGTTCCAGCTTGATATTGTGACAGTGGAGATAGATTATCCCGGTGCCGGGCCCAGTGAGGTTGAAACCGGGGTGGTGCAGCCGGTGGAAGAGGCTGTACGGGGACTTGAGGGAATTGGCGAAATCAGTTCCCTTGCGGAAGAGGGCAGCGGCAGCGTGACCATTAAGCTGGTTTCCGGGGCTGACCGGATGCAGGCCTTCCAGAATATAGACCAGGCCGTTGCCCGCATCCGCACCTTTCCGGAGGAGGCTGATGAACCGGAGGTCAGCCTGCAGACCCGGAAAAGGGAGGCCATGGAAATCGGATTGTTCGGAGATGTGGATGAATGGACCCTGCGCAAGCTTGCGGAACAACTGCGGGACCGCCTGTTAAGCAGCCCTGAGATTACCCTTGTGGAACTTGCAAATGTGCCGGCTTATATCACCCATGTCGAAATCGGCGCAGAGACCCTGCGCCGGTATAACCTGACACTCCCGGAGGTGGCCGGGATCATCAGCCGGTCCGCCCGTGATATTCCCGCAGGGTCGGTAAGGACCGTTGACGGGGAGATCCTGCTCAGGTTTCAGGAGCGGAAAACCATGGCCCGGGAATTAAGGGATATTGACATTGTTGCAGCAAATACCGGTGTCATCCGGCTGGGGGATATTGCCCGGATAAGGGACGGATTTGAGGAGGGCAACTTCCACTCCCGGTTTAACGGTGTCCCCTCGGTTGAGGTGGCTGTCTTCAGAACAGGAGATGAATCCCCCCTTGATATTGAAAAAGCGGTACTGGAGGTAATGACGGCCTTTGAAACCCGGCTGCCTCCGGCAGTGGCGTGGCGGGTTGACGGTAACAATGCCCGGGATTTTCGCCAGCGGTTGACATTGATTCTTAAAAACGGTGCCGGTTCCACCCTCATCGTCCTTGGGATTTTCACCCTCTTCCTTGCAGCCAGGTTAGGGTTCTGGGTGATGACGGGGATGGCGATTTCATATATCGGTTCAGTGCTCTTCCTTCCCCTGTTGGGCGTCACCATCAACATGGTCTCTTTATTCGGATTCCTGGTGGCCCTGGGTATTGTGGTTGATGATGCCATTGTTATCGGCGAAAACGTGTTTGAAAAGCGTAAACAGTATAAAGACCCGATGGCGGCGGCAATTTCAGGTACAAAAGGGGTGGCCCGGCCTGTTGTATTTTCAATACTGACCACCCTGATCGCATTTGTGCCCTTGATATTTATTCCGGGTGAAACAGGATTATTCTGGCGCCCCCTGCCGGTTGTGGTCATCACGGTTCTTGTCCTGTCGCTTTTTGAAGCATTGTACATCCTTCCGTCACATCTGGGCCATATAAAACAGGGGAAGAACAATCATCCGGTTCTGGGCACGGTAAAAAGGCTTCAAATAAGATTTTCCGGGTGGTTTGATGATGGTTTTGTTCAGGGCCCGTATAAAACCCTGTTTAATTTTTTATTGGACAACCGCTATATCACGACAGCAGGAGCACTGGCATTGCTGACGATTATCGGCAGCTATGCAAACAGCGCCCATATGGGCATGGTAAATATGCCTGAAGTGGCAGCGGATGAAATTGAGGCCGGGGTCTCAATGCCCGTGGGCACAACCCCGGCCCAGGCCGGCCGCATGGCCATGAAACTGACCCGGGCCACAAAACGTATGTATGAGGCCCATAACCTGCAGGAGGTGGCTGAGGGAATTAAAACCAATGTGCGCGGCCAGGATGGTATTGATGTTGAAATCGTGATGAAACCGCCCAATGAACGGGATATGACGGCAAAAGAGGTCATTGAACTGTGGCGGAATGAGATCGGTGATATCCACGGGATTGATACCATACAATTTGAGGCTGAACGGGGGCCGGGGGGCTGGCAGGCCGATATCAGCGTGGATTTGAGCCATGACAATATTAAAATACTGGAAAAGGCCGGTCAAAGACTTGTTAACGAACTTGAATTATTCTCCAACACATCTGATATCGACGATACCTTTGACAGGGGGAAAAAACGGATTGACTTCAGGTTATTGCCCCGGGGCCGGGCATTGGGCCTGACCCCTGAATACGTTGGGCAGCAGCTGCGGGGAGCGTTTTTCGGGGTGCTTGCCCTCCGCCAGCAGGAGAATAACAATGAAACAGAGATCCGGGTCAAACTTCCGGAATCCCAGCGCAATGATTTCTCCTACCTGGAAAATTTCATCATCCGCACCCCCGGCGGCACCGAGGTACCGCTTTTCGAGGTGACTGAACTCACGTACACGGAAGCCTTTGCCTCCATCGCCCGCCGCAACGGGAAACGGGTGGTGACGGTGTCAGCCGATGTGGAGCCGAAGCGGGAAATCCTGCAGGTCATCAATGCGTTGAACAATGACATTTTACCCCGGCTCGGGGCTGATTATCCGGAATTGACATGGCAGTTTCAGGGGGCGGATGCCGAGATGAGAAAATCCGTCCGCAAGCTGTGGCAATACTTCGGCCTGGCCATGATTCTTATTTATGCCCTGCTGGCAGTGGTGTTCAAAAGTTATTTCCAGCCCCTGATCGTGTTGAGCGCCATCCCGTTCGGCGTCATCGGTGCGGTGACCGGCCATATTATCATGGGTTATGACCTTTCCCTGATATCCATGATGGGGGTGGTGGCTTTATCCGGGGTGGTTCTGAATTCATCTATTATCATGACGGATTACGCCAATGGGCTTCGCAATGAAAAGGGCCGGAAAATTTCAGCCCTGGAAGCGGTTCGCCAGGCAGGGCTCCGCCGTTTCCGCCCCATTATGATGACGACCCTGACCACATTTGGCGGGCTCATACCCATTCTGTCAGAGACCTCACTCCAGGCCCAGTATCTTATTCCCATGGCTATTTCCCTTGGATTCGGGGTGTTGTTTGCCACGGGTATTATCCTTTTTCTTGTTCCCTGTCTGTACATGATGCTGGAAGATATCAAAACGCTAAAGGGGCAGGAAAAGGAGGCTGTACCGGTGGATTCATGAAGTTCCCATAGACCCGTTAACGGGAATCCTATATGCTGGATCCGTGAAGCCGGGACACGGCCTTTTCCAAAACAGAAACACAGGTATTATGGCAATGAAAATTCTTGTTGTTGAAGACGATATAAAACTAGCGGATTTTGTCTGCACCGGACTGCAGCAGTCAGGATATGTGGTTGATGCCTGTGACAACGGCATTGACGGGCTCCATCTGTTTTTAACTGAAACCTATGAGGCAGCTGTTCTTGATATCATGCTCCCGGGGCTGAGCGGCCTGGATATCGTGGAAAAGGGGCGGCAGAGCAAGATTCTCACACCGGTTATATTTCTCAGCGCCAGGGCATCCGTGGATGACAGGGTAAGCGGGTTAAAGGCAGGGGCAGATGATTATCTTGTAAAACCCTTTTCAATGTCAGAGCTGCTGGCAAGAATTCAGGCCATTATCAGGCGGACCCACACCACGGTGGAATCTTCTGAACTTGAGTACCATGGCGTAAAAATGGATCAGGTGCGCCGGGAAGTGTCCAGGGACGGCAGGCTGATTGAGCTTCAGCCCAAGGAATTCGCCCTGCTGCAGCTGATGCTGAAAAACCCGGAAAGGGTATTGTCCAAAACCCTGATTCTTGAAAGCCTGTGGGACTATAATTTTGACCCCCAGACCAATGTGGTGGATGTCCTGGTGTACCGGCTGAGAAACAAGATAGACAGGGAATACCGGACAAAGTACGTTCATACGCTGAGGGGGGTGGGCTATGTTTTTAAAAAGGTTGAATAAGATCCGGGCCCATACCTGGCTGTACCTCACCTTCTGGTATACCCTTCTTTTTTCATTCTCTCTCCTTTTGGTGGCCGTGATGGTGTACGGGGTGATTTACCGGACGGTCAGAACCAATTATGAAAACCTGATTGATGAGAAAATCCAGGCCTATCAATTAATTTCGGAAAAAAAGGACCGGCAGCACCTGATTGAAATCCTGGAAAAGGACGCACTGGCAAATGCCTTTAAAGGCTTTTATCTCCTGCTGTTGGATGCCCGGGGCACCCCCCTTGCCATGAACCTTCCCATGGAAGACCGTTTTGACCATGACCGGGGATACAGGGACCATGGGGAAAAACGGGGGGGTGAAGAACACCGGGGGGATGGTGAAAGCCTCGGGAAATTCATTCCCCATGGGGATGACCTTCTGGGGCGCACCCTGGTATTAGATGACGGGTCCCATTTACACATCGGTTTTCTGCATTTCGAAGCCTTTGATTTTCTGGAATTTTTTAGAGATGTCCTGCTGACGGTTCTTGTGCCCATCCTCTGTCTTGGGCTGGGAGGCGGCGCTTTTCTTGGCTATAAAGCCCTTAAACCGGCACAGAGCCTGGTTAAGGCCATTGATGAAATAGACCAGGGAGAACTGGGCACCCGGGTCCCTGAAAGGGAGGGCAACAGCGAACTTGATGTACTGGCCCGGCGGTTCAACACAATGTTCGAGCGGATCGAGACCCTTGTATCCGGGTTGAAAAATACCCTGAACAATGTGGCCCACGACATCAGAACCCCCCTGTCCAGGATGAAGGCGGTCATTGAACAGCGGATTCAGGAAGATGATCCGAAAATCCTGAGGGAAGCCCTAATGGACTGCGGGGAAGAGATCAGCAAGGTAAGTGAAATGGTCAATACGCTCATGGATGTCACCCAGATCGAGACCGGGATTATGACCCTTAATCCCGGGGAGTTCAACCTGGCGGAACTGATTGATGAGGTCCTTGCCGTCTACGGGATCCTTGCTGAAGAAAAGGAGATAAAAATTATAAATGAGATCAGTGAGGAGATTCTTTGTTATGGAGACCGGAACCGGTTAATGCAGGTGTTTGCCAATTTAATTGACAACGGACTTAAGTATTCGGATCCAAAGGCCGGGATCACCATTTCCGCCGGGAAGGTCAGGGCCGGTGTCAGGGTCCGTGTTTCTGACACCGGCATAGGAATGGAGGGAAAATACCTGGATCATATTTTTGAAAGGCTGTACAGGATAGATAAGAGCCGTACCGAGCAGGGCCACGGCCTGGGTCTTTCAATAGTCAAAGCCATTGTGGACGCACACGGGGGACAGATTGAAGTATCCAGCCGGAAAGGACAGGGGTCTGCCTTTGACCTGACCCTTCCCGGAAACCCCGTTGGGAACCGCAGGCTGGATGAGTTTTCTTAAATTTTAAACTGGTCAACAGTAAATTTAAGTTTCCCGGATAATTCATTTAACTTTTCAGCATTCTCTTTAATTTGCGAACCGGTTGCCGACATCCCGGAAGAGGACTGATTAACATTACCGATATCATCTGCGATCTGACTGGCTACCCCCGAACTCCGGGTTACTTTCTCAGTGACTTCACCAATGCCCCTGGCCGCCTGGTCCACATTTTGAGCGATCTCTCTTGTTGTCAAAGACTGTTCTTCAACTGCTGCCGCTACATTATCAATCATCCCGTTTACATCGGCGATTGCAGCTGTGATCCCTTCTATTTCAACAACGGTTTCCTGTGTAGATCCCTGAATGTTCTCTATTTTATTTTTAATCTCCAATGTTGCTTCTGCCGTTTGCTGTGCCAGACTCTTGATCTCTCCTGCAACAACGGCAAATCCTTTGCCGGCCGCCCCGGCGCGGGCCGCTTCAATGGTGGCGTTTAAGGCAAGCAGATTCGTCTGTTCCGAGATATCATTAATGGTGTCAACCACTTTTCCGATCTCCTGGGCAGACTGGCTGAGGAAACTGATTTTTTCAGAGGCGGTTTTGGCCCTGGATACGGTATCATTGCTTGTCACACTGGTTTTTACGGTATTTTTGGAAATCTCATTGATGGTTGAGGTCATTTCCTCTGCAGCCGCAGAGACCATGTTGATGTTAGTGGAAGATTGCTCGGCAGCAGCGGCAACTGACGACATTGCCGAACTCATCTCTTCAGCAGCGCCGGCAACAGCACTTGAGTTGCCTGCCATCTGCCGGACCCCTTCGGACATTCTTTCGGAAATAGTCAGAAATCCCGCAGAGGACTGATCAAGGGTACCTGCATTTTTTGAGATATTGCCCATAATACCCTGCAGCTTTTCAATAAATGTATTGAACCACCCTACCAGTATGCCGATTTCATCCTTGTTTTTGATTTCAATTCTTTTTGTCAGGTCCCCTTCACCACTGGCAATATCCTCCATGCTTTTTGCAACGGCATTGATCGGGCTGACAACATTTTTGTTGATAAAATAAATTATCCCGGAAATGAGAATAAAAATAACCGAAAACAGAGCGCCGAAAAGTGTAAAAATGAGATTTTTAATGGCATTGACATCTTCCATGACAATATCCGATTTTATCCCGAGCAGGTAAAGGCCGGTTTTTGTATCTGAAAATCCTTTGAAATTACCTTTAAAGCTCAGGTAATTATCGTCTTTGAGATATGCTGATCCGAAGATGCGGTCGAACATGCCCGGCTGCCGGATATATTTGAAAAACGATTCATCCACGTCTTTCTGATTTAAAATGAAATTTGCAAGCCTGGGTTTCTTTCCCATACCTTTGGCAATATCCAGGAATGCATCATCCATGAAATAGATAAAGTCAATATCATAAGGTTTTAAGGTTCTTTTAATGGAGTTGAGTCCCCCTTCAAAATTGGCAATGCCGATGAACCTTGTTCCGTCAAGTATCGGGAAAAGCCCTTTAAGCCGGATTCCTTTGGATGACATTTCCATGGCGGCAAATGACTTTTTCGTTGATTTAACCAGGGCATACCCCTTGGAGTGGGTCAGGGTTTCACCGAACTTATCCGGGGCCCATGATTTATAAAAAGAGTTTAAATCCTTATCAATCAGATGTACCTGGACGTTTTTGAACCCTGTGTTTTCCTTGAACGTCCTGCCGAGTTGTTTCAGTACCTTGTCGGCTTTTTCCCGGTCATTTTCCAGTAGGGCCTTTCTGACTTCAGCGCTGTTTGCCACCTGAAGGGCATTGGTTTGCCAGACTTTCTTTTTAGCCGTCATTGCCACCTCAAAATTCTGGCGGGCAGACTGAATGGCCTTATCTATCCTGACCTGCTTTACATTATTATAATATGCAAAGGTAGCAACAAGGCTCACACAGAAAATTGTTAAAAAGCCGGCAATGCTTATGGTTAATAATTTGGTATTTAATTTCATATATCCTCCTCTTTTAAGAAAGCGGTTTATATGCAATTGGCATACCAATTTGCTAAAAAACGCATATAGCTGATATTATGGGTATTTTTTCAGAACCCGGCTCCACCCCGGTCGCTAAATATTGCAATAAAAACATTGCGATGCCATGTTTTTATTGCACGGCCGGATGGTCCGCCTGTCAATCTTCATCCACCTTCAGGCGGATCAGTTCAACCGTCATTCCCCCGGTGATATGCAGCTGCTTTTCACCGCAGGAACACCCCTTTTTGAGCTGTCCGGCCAGGACCTGCCGGATAGGACGGTGGGAGGTGAGTGCAATATCAGAATTGCAGGCCCTGCAGGTCAGGATGACCGGGAGGGGTTCAAATACCAGGACCGCTCCCCGGGCCCGGGTGCCCCGGCTCAGGTGTGAGAAGAAAATCTCCAGGGAGGCGGGTACGATGGCGCTGAAACCGCCCACCCCCAGGTGGATCTCTTTTATCCTGCCGGGTCCGGCCTTTTCAAGTGCCAGGTCAAGCATGGCCTGGGCATAGGGTTCTTCATGCACGGGCCCGGCCCCCCTGCTTTTTTTCCATCATATCTTTCACCCAGTCATACCAGGACAGGAGCCCAGACCCGTCAATACAGCTGGTTTCAAACACTGTCAGCCCGGGATTGATTTTAAGGGCGTTGGGTAAGAGCATGGCGGAGGCCCCGGGCAGATAAGGGGCAAGATCGGTCTTGTTAATCACCAGCACATCTGCCAGGGAAAAGGTTTCCGGGTATTTCAGGGGCTTGTCCGGGCCTTCGGTGAGCCCTGCCAGGACACAGGTGGCATCCTGGCCAAGATCCCAGGCTGCCGGGCAGAGCAGGTTGCCGACGTTCTCGATAAAAACGGCAGCCACCTTTTCCAGGTCAATATTTAACAGGGCATGGCCGATCATGGCGGCATCCAGGTGACAGCCGCCCAGGGTGTTGATCTGGAGGGCTCTGGCACCCATACGGTTTATCCTGTCGCTGTCCAGGCTGGTGTGGGGATCCCCCTCAATCACCAGGATGCTGAACTCATCCCGGAGGTTTTCAACGGTCTTTTCAATGAGGGCGGTTTTGCCTGCGCCGGGGGAGGAGATCAGGTTCAGCACCCAGACACCTTTGGCGGCAAAACGGTCCCGCAGTTCTCCTGCGGCCCGGTCATTGGCCAGGGTAACGGACTGCCTGACCTCTATTGTTTTTGAGGGTTTCTTTTCCATTATCATCAGGTAAGGGGAGTCATCCCTATGCATTCCACGGGGCAGGAGGTACGGCAGAGTCCGCACCCGTAGCAGCGCGCGGGATCAAAGGCCACCTTTTTCCTCTTCTTATCCTTGTTCCTATCCTTGACAATGATTTCAGTGCCGTCCCTGAAAAAAGCCCCATACTGGCAGCGCCTGACGCACAGCCCGCAGTGAGTGCAGTCTTCGTCCCTTCGCACCGCCGCATAGTGTACCCGTGGATAAACCCGGTCGCTGTCCAGCATGCCGGAGGACCGCAGGGGAAAACAGCAGCAGGTGCAGCAGTTGCAAAAACCGAACAGGCCGTGCCCCTCCCGCTGCCGGGTACCGATATGCATGAGGCCCTCGCGGTCGGTGGCCAGGACAGCGGCCTTGCACTCCTCTTTGGTCACGGCCCTGCCAAGCCCCCTTTCTATGGTATACCTGGCCCCGTCATCCAGACGGATACAGGATTCGGCCATCCGGTCACATCCCTGGACCGAGCACCGGCAGTCACAGTTGAGCACGGCATGTACTCCGGCCTTTTCCACCTGTTCCAGGGCCTCTTCCAGGAGAAGGAAATCCTTCTGCTTGATCTGCTGGTAGGCATCAGGATCCTTTTTTATCTTTTCAACCACAGGGGCGACTTTTTCCACATAATCCTTCAGCCACCAATCGCTGATCTCCTGCCGGACCTCATCCGGGATATCGTTCCAGTTCCCGTACATGGACAATTCATCCAGGCGGTCGTAAAACCTGGCCGGAATATAGCGCAAGGACTTGTCCCCGATCTCTTCATGCTCAAATATATATCCCACTTTCTTACCGGCCACTTCCCTGTGGACCACATGGCGGCGGTAACAGGCCTCAAGAAAGCGTTCTGCCTCTTCCACACCCATGTCCAGGGCCTTTGCCGCCTGCACCGCATCCATGGGCCTGCCGTCCATGGCAACAATGAGGTCTATCTCTTCCGGGGTGGCAAATACATCCACATAGGGCTGTATGGCCGGGGGCACTTCAAACAGGGTGATAAATAGTTCCGTCTTGGTCATGGCTATGTCTCAAAGGTAGGGATTAATTGAACCAGGTATCGTTTTCCATATAGGCTTTTTCCAGCTGTTCCTGGTGGGCTTTCAGCCCGTCGCCCATACCGGATGCCAGGGTATGGAGCAGATAATGGATCAGGCTGATAATGGATACGGGATTGCCGAGAAAGGGAATGCTCTGCTGGGGGGCCACCAGGACCCTGTCACTGAACTGGGCCAGGGGACAGGCTGTACTGTCCGTGATCAGCACCTGTTTCATATTCTGCCGCCTTGCGATCTTGCCCAGGCGGATCAGCTCGTTGGGATACCGCGATGTGGCGATGAGCACCACAAGCGATCCCCCGGGGGCAAAAACCATCCGGTCCATGGCCGTGCTGTCGCTGCCGTTCAGTATGGTAACGTTGCTGCGGATCTTTGACAGGGTCCAGCCCAGGTAATGGGCCGAGGAAAAGGAGAGCCGGGCACCGATGACATAGACCTGGGACGCTGTTTTCAACAGCTCCCTGACCTCTTTTGCAACGCCCAGGTCCACACCTTTCTGCATGGCGCTGATATCGTCCACATCCTGGTGGACCAGGCGGAGGAGTTCCTCATCATCCCCGCTCTTGACCGGCGGCCGGATATTCCCCCGTTCTATAAGGGTCAGTTTCCGGTCAATAAGATCTCTCAGGGCGCTGATGAAAAGGGCGTAGCTTTTAAATCCCAGCTGCCGGACAAACCGGATCACCGTTGCCTCGCTGGTGCCCACGGCAGCGGCCAGCTGCCGGGTGGTCATGAATACGGCCTTATCCGGATTGGACAGCACATAGGTGGCCAGAAGCCTGCCCTTGGCGGCCAGGGAGTCGTATCCCCGGTCAATGACTTCCTGAAGCGTATTGGTCTCTTTTTCCACGTTTTTTCCTTTACAGCAAGACGTTTTGAAAAAAATGTTACATTCCCCGGCAGTGACGTGTCAAGGGGCGGAGGGAAATCGGACGAAAATAGTTAATTCAGGCATGAGGATTTGATACGTTTGCACCACCGCGGCAGATGGGTGCAGGCGGCCAGTACCTTCCCCTTGGCGGCAAGAGAATCGCAGGTATCATCTAAAATGGCATGGAGCCCTGTGGCGTCTGAGGTGATCATCTGTTCTTTCTGTTAGGGTCGGCCGCATATTTTGTAACAAATCCATTCAAATTTTATTCTTTCTTGGCAGAGACCGTTGAATATGAAATCTTTTGTTAAAGTCTTGACATCAAGGGGAGAATGGACGTGGATTGACATTAACTACAGGGTCAATGTAAAGGGTGAAAAACCCGAGGCTGTTGCCAAAAGCTGGCTTACCGGTGTCGGCTTGATTATAAATTATGAGGCCCGGGTATTGATCAGTCTCCGGGCTTTTTTTAACTCCGGATATTATCGGATTTAGGCGTCAGGATCGCCGGGTGTGATGAGTTTAGGGTCAAAGAGACAGGAAATATTCTTTTTAAGGGTAACAAGGAAATGACCATGGGAGGGGCAGGCCCCCAGTGCAATCTCCATGGACCGGTTAAATGTGAGCATGGCCCTGTCCCAGGCACCCTGCATGGTGTAAATAAGCCCCAGATTGTTCAGCAGAGTCGCTTCAAGGCATCTCTTCCCCAGGCTTTGGGCCATCCACAGGGCCAGTTCCAAATTTATAAAAGCAGAGTCAAAATCCCCTTCATTCCCGGCAGCCATGCCCCTGAGGGTCAGCGCCCTGATCATCTTGTCCATCTCTGTCAGGTACCCTGACAAGGGGAAATCCTCATTGTTTTTTCCGGAGCTGTTATTTTCAGGTTCCATACCCCCACTCCCAAGAAATAGTTTCAATCACATATACTAAAGAATAAAAATGGACCCCGCGATTGTCAAGGCGGCACCGGCGCTGCATAGTACAGCAGGCATGATAAAAAAAGGGTGTGCACCCGGACCTGTTTTCCGGGTGCACACCCTTTTGGGTGGTGCGGGTATCAGATATAATTTATTTGTTCTTCAGGTCTTTGCCAAAGCCTTTAACAATTGAAAACATCATGGCGATCATCACCACTGCAAACGGCAGGGCGCAGACAATGGAGGCGGTCTGGAGCGCTTTGAGCCCGTCTGTCTGAAGCAGGATGATAGCCAGGGTACCTAAGACAAATCCCCAGACGATTTTCATTCCGGCTTTGGGTTCCAGCTCCCCTTTGGACATGAGCATGGCCACCAGGAAAGAGGCAGAGTCCGCAGAGGTGATCAAAAAGATGATCAGGCTGATGAAGATCATGATGGAGGCGAAAAATCCCATGGGATAGGCAGATAAAAGGGTAAAGATACCGGATCCCATGTCGGCCTGGATGGCTTTCCACAGTTCAACAGTACCCGCCCGTTCAGCAAGGATGGCGGCGCCGCCGAAAATATCAAAGCAGACAAACATGACCATGGAAGGAATCAGCACAACCCAAAGGATAAATTCCCGGACGGTCCTGCCTTTGGAGATACGTGCAATAAAACCGCCGACAAAGGGGACCCAGGCAATCCAGAATGCCCAGTAAAAAACAGTCCACCATCCCAGCCACTTGCCTTCAAAGGCCTGGTTCATGGAGTCGGTCCAGAAGGTCATTGTGACAAAGTTTGACAGGTAATGCCCCAGGGAGTCGGGGAAGAGGTTCAGCAGCTGAAGTGTGGGGCCGGCAAAGAAGATAAATACAATAACAGCCAGGGCCAGCCACAGGTTGATCAGGCTCATGTATTTCAGCCCGCGTTTCAGACCGGAAACCGAAGAGGCAATATAAGCGGCCATGAAAAGGACAAGTACGAAAACCGTAATACCCGGGGTCATCTCTATGCCGGTGATATGGGTCACGCCGAATTTGATGGACAGGATACCTAAGCCCAGTGCCGTACTGATGCCTGCGATGGTGGCAAAGGCGGTGACAAGGTTGGTGATTTTACTCCAGATGCTGGTTTCGGTCTTCTCGCCCAGCAGTCCGTAAAGGGCGGTGGCGATGGTCATGGGCCGGTCATGCCTGAAGGAGAAATATGCGATGCCGAGGCCACCCACGGCATAGAGAGACCAGGGGTGGAATCCCCAGTGGAGATAAGAGATCTGCAGGGCAACAGGTACGGCCTCTGCCGTTCCCGGCTCTGCCCCGTACGGGGTCTGCATATAATGGTAGAGAGGCTCTGCAATCCCCCAGAAAATAAAGCCAAGGCCGATGCCGGCTGAAAACAGCATGGCCAGCCAGGCCATGGTTGAAAATTCCGGTTCATCATCATCTTTACCCAGCTTCAGTTTGGCAAAGGGACCCACGGCCGCCCAGAAGGAAAAGATCAGGCAGGCAGCAGTAAAAAGCATATAGTACCAGGTGAAGTTGGTGGTGATAAACGACTGCATGGATTTGAGGGCAGCGGCAAGTTTTTCCGGGGTTGCGACGCCTAAACCCACGACAATACCGAAGATCACCAGGGTGATCCAGAACAGCTGGTGGTCTGTTTTTCCTAAGAATTTTTCCATAATGCCTTTTTGGCTACTGGTTTGTGTTGCCATTTTCTTACTTTCCCTTTCTGTTAATTGTTATACTTTCTTTCAATATAGGCGTTGAGATCCCGTTCCACACCCGGATCAATGTCAGGCTTTTCATAGGACTCAATCCTCTTTTTCACGTATTCTGCCGCCCGGGCGACCATGTCCCCGCTGTTTTTGGCGGTCCAGTCTTCATATGTGCTTCTGCAGGTCAGGTTGGCCGGAAAGAAGGCGGTCCTGCATTTCATGGCGGTTTCAGGCTGCATCATATAGGATCCGCCGGACCCCACCGGCTGGATCAAATCGGTGTTAATACCGGCATCGGAGATATCCAGGGGAGCCACGGCGCGTTTAATCATGCCGCAGACCTCTTCATCAATTACGAATTTTTCCAGGCTGACCGCTGCGTAGGCACCAAGGATACCGCAGGACTGATGAATGAAATGGGCGCCGGAGATCACGGGCGCCGCCATGAGCAGGGCTGACTCGATACCGGCCTGGGCATTAATGGAATAGGCATCTGTCAGGTTGCCCCCGTAACGGCAGGGCAGTCCGTAGTGCTCTGCCATCTGTGCTGCAATGGCTGTGAGCTGCAGGGATTCGGGTCCGCCGAGGCTGACCCCGCCGGTGCGCATGTCCGAGGCGCATGAGGTGCCGCCGCAGACACAGGGAACTCCCGGATTAATGAGCTGGGCCAGGGTGATGCCTGCCAGGCTCTCGGCCATCTCCTGGGCTGCGGTGCCGGCAATGTCAATGGGCCCGGTTATTCCGGCCAGTACCATGGAGGAGATAAGCAGGGCCTGGCCGTTGCGGGCAAATTCAATGAGCCCTTCCAGGGTGTCGTCTGCATAGGATAAGGGAGACAGGGGATTCACCGATACGATGGAAACAGGGTGGGCAAGCTCCGCAGCTTTCCTTCCCCAGACAATTTCAGCCATCTCAGCGATTTCCACACCGTTTTCCCTGGCGCAGGGATTTGAAATAAGGGGCAGGTCGGTCATGGTAATGGCCGCATGCAGCATGCGTGTGGCAGCTTCTTCAGGGGCGAATTCCGCCGGAACGGCCATGGAACCTGCGGCAAAATCCACATACTCCGATGTCTGGACCAGCCTGCACATGTTTTCCTGGTCAGCAAGGCAGGCATTGCGCCGGGTACCGTCCGCATCAATGACAAACGGGGCTGCCCAGGCAGGGCCAAAGGCAAAGTGGTCTCCGCCCAGGCGCACGTTGTTTTCCGGATTGCGGGCCATGATGGTGAACTCCCTGGGTACGGTTTCCAGAGCGTTTAACACCTGGGACTCATCGAAAAAAACCGTGTCCCCATCGGTCCTGAAACCGTGTTGTTCAAAAATTTTGACGGCCTCGGGCAGCCTGAATGCCACACCGGTTTCCCCCAGGATACGCATGGCAGCATTATGAATAATATGGATCTGCTCTTTTGTGAGAGGCTGTAATCTGTTTCCCATGTCAATCTTTCCTTTCCAGATACCAGGAAGGTCCGGCAGGCAAACGGGATTCAAAATGCCGGAACTTCCCGGATATCGGTTACATGTTTTCAATTTGACATGGCTTTGGTGAGCAATTGGCGTGCCACCTGGGTGCTTCGCCGCCTCTTGGCCTTTAATTTCAGCGGGTTGCATCTTTTAAGGCAGAAGCCGTAAAAAGGAATTCGGGCAGCAGAGTAATAAAAATGTCAAAATCAAAAGAAGAGTTTAATAAAATTATCAATTTTTCCTGAACAGGGTGCTACACTGGACGCAGACGGATGGAGTATCCCCTTTAAATGAAGCGGGTTATATCAAATTCAAATCAGGATTCAATTATGGTATGAATATTGGATTCCCATTGCTGTTATGGAACTGAACCCTGGAAAGTTTAAAATGAGAAATATTTTGTACATTTTCGGAGCCGCCTTTTTAATCGGCGCTGCGGGCCTTTTTTTCTATCTTCCCGTCCACGGGGACCGCGTTCAGGGGCTGACTGCTGAAGAGCGGGCCTGGCTGGACACCCACAGCGGTAAGGTGAGGCTGGTGCATACCCCGGACTGGCCTCCCATGGATTTCCTGGACAAAAAGGGCAACCCTGCAGGCATGGCCGCAGACTATATTCAGCTGATTGAAGATAAACTCAAGTTCCGGTTTGCAAAGGTGCCTGTCTCTTCCTGGAATGAGATGCTCACCCTGGCCAGAAAGGGAGCTGTCGATGTTATTTCGGCCGGGCAGGAGACCCCAGAACGCAGCAGGTTTATGAACTGGTCCACCCCTTTTCTTAACCTTAAGACCACGATTATCGTCCAAAAGGGAAGATATGCAAACCTTACCCTTGACCGGATGCAGGGGATGAAAATAGGGGTCGTGCATAAATACGCAGTCGGAGAGTTTATCCGGGAACAACACCCCGATCTTGAGATAATAGATGTTGCAAATTCCAAGGAGGGGATTGAACAGGTCTCCTTTGGTGAACTTGATGCCATGATTACGGAGGTGCCCAATGCCCTGTATATTATTGAAACCGAAAAAATCACAAACCTGAGCCTGGCCGGGGACACGGGATTTGAACTTCATCACGGCATGGGGATTCGAAAGGACTGGGCCATACTCAGCCGGATCATTGAAAAAACCCTGTTTTCAATTTCAGAAGAAGAGCACCAGGCCATTTACGGCCGCTGGGTGCGCCTGGACCGCCCCGGGTTTTACCTGTCCCGGACATTCTGGTACTGGGTTTTCGGCTCAGCGTCTGTCGTCCTTCTCATGACCGGTACGATTCTGTTTTGGAACCGGTCTTTAAAACGGGAGGTGGCCCAGCGCACCGAAGCGCTCCGGTTTAACGAGATCGGCCTGGAGGCCCTTCTGGCCCTGAACGAGACCCCGCACAACTCCATAGGGGATATTGTTGAATTTTCATTCCGGCAAATGCTTGACCTGACCCGGAGCCGGTTCGGATACCTCACCCTGCGGGAGCAGGAGGGGCTTACCTATGTGGTGGAGAGCAGGGACGACAATTCAGGGGGGCTGGTGAATGTTCAGGTCCGGTCAAACGGATTTGAGGGGTATACCAAAGGGTTCTGGGGAGATGCAGTGGAAAAAGGGGAGCCGGTTATTTCAAACAATTACCATCTATCCAACCCAGAACTTAAGGGGGTGCCCAAAGCCCATAAAAAGATAGTCCGTTACATGAATGTTCCCATATTCAGCCAGGACCGTATCGTAGTCGTTGCCGGCATGGGCAACAAGGAGACGGACTATACCCGGTCGGACCTGCGCCAACTCAACCTGCTGGCCCACGGGATGTGGCGGCTGATTCAGCGCAAAAAAGCGGAACATGCCATGCAGAAAAGCGAAAAAAGGTTCCAGGACCTGGTGGAGAATACCCCCAACGGGGTTGCCATTGTTCAGGATAACCTGGTGGTCCATCAAAACGCCAACCAGACATACCTCATGGGGGATATCAACTTCATGGATCCGGATTCGGAACCCAGGTTCCATGAAGAGGACCGGTCCAAAATCCGCTCCTTTTTTTCACAGATAAGGGAAGGCAGGCTGAAGGAATCAGAGGTGGATTTCAGGTTTTACCGTGATGACCTTGCAGGGGCTGACGGGGACATGACCTGGGTGGCCTGTATCGCCACCCCCATTGACTACCATGACCAGAATGCCTTTTTATTGATTTTTATTGACATGACCGAGGCCAAGAAACTGACCCACCTGCTGACCATCCAGGACAAGATGGCCTCCCTGGGACATGTTTCCGCCGGTATCGCCCACGAGATCAGAAACCCCCTGTCCGGAATCAATATTTACCTGGGCACCATTGAAAAGTACTTCAGGAATCCGGAAAAGACAGAAAAAATCGCAACATCCATTGAAGCGGTCCGGGCCGCTTCAGGAAAAATCGAATCGGTTATCAAACGGGTGATGAACTTTGCCAAGCCCGGTGAACCCAGGTTTGACCTTGTCAATATAAACGACCCGGTCAAAGAGGCGGTGAAACTGACACGGTTTACCCTGAATAAAAAGGGGATTCAAATAGAGGACGACTTGGCCCAAGACCTTCCCCAATGTATTGCCGAGCCGCATCTCATTGAGGAGGTGATCCTGAATCTTATCAACAATGCGGCAGACGCCATCCGTGAATATAAAAAAAAAGGGCATATCCGGATCTCCTCCCGGCAGGAAAAAGAGAAAATCATTCTCCGGGTGGAAGATGACGGGCCCGGGGTGTCAAGGGAGGTCCGGCAGAAGGTTTTCGATCCTTTTTTTACAACAAAAAGCCACAGCACCGGCATCGGCCTCAGCCTCTGTCACCGCATCATAACAGACCATAAAGGCAAACTGGATATCGGTGTTTCCGCATTGGGCGGTGCCTGTTTTTTGGTGGAACTGCCTTTTTCCCGGAAAACTGTGATATAGTTTTGTGTAAACGGAACCAGGCAGGCTGACAAAAAACGTACGAACCCCAACGGACGGACCCCAATGGATTATACCCTTTTTATAGTAGATGACGAGAAAACGATCAGGGAAGGCATCACCGCCTATGTTGAGGATGACTATACCGTATTTACCTATGCTGCGGCTGAAGACGCCCTTGGGGACTTCAGTAAAAAAAAACCGGATCTCATACTCCTGGACATCGGTCTGCCGGGTATGGACGGCATTACGGCCCTAAACCGGTTCAAGGCGCAGGATGCAGATGTGGTGGTCATCATGATAACCGCCTACGAAGACGTGGGGTCGGTGATCAAATCCATGAAACAGGGTGCCTGGGATTATATTGTCAAACCCCTGCAGATGGAGGGGCTGGAGGTTACCATTTCAAATGCCCTTGAAACCATCCGGCTGCGGCGGGAAATCAAGGATCTCCAGGAGGGGCGCATCAGAAAGGAGGTCCCCTGCTTCATCGGTGAAAGCCAGGTGATCCACGATATCATGGCCTATATTGAAAAGGTGGCCAAGAGCCCGGATACGCCGGTACTCATCCAGGGGGAGACCGGCACGGGAAAAGAGCTGCTGGCCTCAACCATCCACTACAGAAGTCCTAATTTTGCCGGGCCTTTTATCACGGTGAACTGTGCTGCAATCCCAAAAGATCTTATTGAGAGCGAATTGTTCGGTTATGAAAAAGGGGCGTTCAGCGGTGCTTCAGCCAAAGGGAAAACAGGACTCATAGAAATGGCGGACAAGGGCACCCTGTTCCTTGATGAGGTCGGGGACCTGAATCCCGATGCCCAGGCAAAGCTTCTGCGGTTTATGGAAAACGGTGAATTTTACAGGGTGGGCTCCACTGAGAAACAGTATGTCTCCACCAGGATTGTGTCGGCCACCAACAGGAATTTAGAGGAGATGATCGAAAATGAGGAGTTTCGTGATGATTTATATTTCAGGATCTCGGTCATAAGACTCCAGGTGCCCAGCCTGAACCAGCGCGAGGAGGATGTGCAGATATTTGCCGGGCACTTCCTGAAATTTTTCAATACAAAGTTCTGCCGGAACCTTACCGGTATCCGGGAGGATGCCATGGCGTTTCTAAACCGGTATAAGTGGAAGGGGAATGTCAGGGAGTTGAAAAACATGATGGAGCGCGGGGTGCTGACTGCTGACGGGCCGGAATTGACACTTGGGGATTTAGGCGTTGACCGGGCGGGCACAGCCAAAGGAGATGAAAATAAATCCTCTATTGACTTGCCGCCCCTGTCCCCGGACGGTGTGGATCTCACTGCCATGAAAGCAGATATTGACCGATTTTATTTCAGGCAGGCCATGGAACTGGCCGGCGGCAATGAAAGCCAGGCGGCCAGGCTGTTGAATATGAAGCACCACGCGTTCAGGTACCAGTATAAGAAAATCATGGATGATCACAGCGGTAAAGATGAATAGATACGGCAGACAACAAAAATATATCCAGATCTGAGAATTTCCTTAAATCCATGGCTCCGGTTTAAGAATTTTGTCAGTTTTTCAAGCCTGACCCAAATCCGCCACACCACAGCCATCACAACTAACCATCTGATTTTATACAACTTCACATCTTAAAAAACCTTCTGGCACATCAATTGCTCTGTTTGCTCTATTAAATTGAAAATTTTAATTCAGGTCTCCTGCAGGGATAAGTCATAGCGGGCAGGCCTAAGCATACCCAAGAAAAACAAAAGAATAAAGGAGCAAGACATGACCAGTATTACACGGACATCAGCACTGACGGCACGCCATCTCGACCTGGGAGGCGACCTTCAGGAGTACATTCGCATGGGGGTGCCCCTGACCTACAACACCGACCCTAGAAAAGAGCATGACGCTATCCGTGAAGCTGCCGGCATGTACGATTTCACGGCCTTTTTGAAGTTCCGTGTTTCCGGCCCGGAGGCTGTTGACGCCCTCAACCATGCAGTGACCTTTGATGTAACCAAGATCAAACCCGGTCACTCCAAATACGGCCCGTTTCTCAGGGAAACCGGTGTTATCTGCGATGACGGCATTGTGTTTAACCTGGGTAATGACCAGTGGCTGGCCTGCCATGGCGACGGCTGCGCCAGAAACATGGTGGAACTCTCTGCCGAAGGTAAAGACTGCGTAGTTGAGTACGACTACTGGACCCACCTGATCTCACTGCAGGGCCCCAAGGCCGTAGAGCTGCTGGATAAGCATGCTTCCGACGATATTGCCGCCCTTGATTATTTCACCCATCTCAATGAAACCGAATTGTTCGGCTGCAAGGTTATGATCTCCCGCACCGGTTTTTCCGGTGAACGAGGCTATGAAGTCATGGTCAGCCCGGATAAAGCTGTCACCATCTGGGACAGCATCCTGGAGCACGGCAAAGATATGGGCATTCTGCCCTGTGCCGTTGAAAGCGTATTCCCCCTCCGTATGGAAGCCGGTCTCCTGTGGCGGCGTTTTGACCTTATGGAAAACACCCCCTGGGAAGTGAATATGGGCTGGGTTGTGGACAGCAACAAAGCCGACTTCCGGGGTAAAGAGGCATTGATGGCCGCCAAGGGTAAAGAGCGCTTCAAACTGGTCGGACTGGAAGTTGATATCCAGGAGGCCCTTAAAGGCGGTGAAAAGGTATTTGTAAACGGTGAAGAGGTCGGTAAGGTAAATGACAAGCCGGTCTGGACCCACCGCATGGAAAAATCCCTGGCCCTGGCACAGGTAAAACCCGAACTCAAGCCCGTGGGAACCAAACTTGAAATCCAGAGAGAAGACGGCATGTGCACCGCCACAGTGGTGAAATTCCCGGTTTACGACATCAAAACCCGGTAAGACGCTTCCATCTTCGAGCTAAGGCAGCAGACTCCCCTTTAACCGGGAGCCTGCTGTCTTTGTCTCTGCAAAGACTCTGGTGGAAATTCCGGCAGGGTTACCCGGTGTCCGTCTTTTTTAACCGGATCTTTGATTCCCTGTGAAATTCCAAGGTGTCAAAGGAGATGTAACCGGTATAGATATCTCCGCCTTTCCGGTAGGAAATCAGAACGGTTGTGTTATCGACCAGGGTGTAGTCCAAGAGTTCATCAACCCCCTTAACCAGTTCTGTATGGCGGCTCCCGTCAGGCCGGCTGACAGATATGGTTTTCAGGTCTTCATTGCTCAGCCGCCTGTCAGTGTTGGTATCCTTTTTTACGATGACGTAGAGAAATCCGACTGCCTTTTCCTTTTGCTTCCAGTCGGTTTCCGTGAGGTGATGGTAGTCTGCCAGAAGATAATCACTGGTGTCCATGAGCCAGGTTTGGGTGTTGGTGCGGGTATTTATGAACAGCAGATTTCTTACGGAGTATGTTTCCTTGTCAAAATAATCCTGGTCATAGGCCTGATCCGAAACCAGGGATGCCACAACCACCTGAGTGCCGGTCACGGGTTCGAAACGCTCCAAGTGCCACTCTTCCACCATGCCGGGTCCTGTTTCCGTGTTTACTATGTCTTCTGTATAATGCGGTCCTGATCCGGATTGGAAAAGAAAAACAATACCATATACCAGGCCGGCCACGGTCAGCAGGCCGGCGATAAAGATGACAACGGCGTTGATCCGCCAGATTAACCGGAAAAAACGATTCTCTTCCATAGGCCTCCTGGGTCAGGTCTTGGTGCAGTTTTAAAAAACAACCGTATGTGTTACACAGTTCCTGGACTTTAGCAAGGCTCACAGCGTAAATTTTATGCCTGGTATCAACCATACCCCAAGCTATCGAAAGGAACGAACCATATGAACAAACCAGGGACATTCTTACTGCTGCTGTTTTTAGTTTTTACATTTGCCGTACCACCCGGTACACTGGCCGCTGCCCCCCGCATCTACGAGAAACCCGAAGATGTTGTTGCCTGGGTTTACCGCGATTTTGCATTCAGCGTGATTATGCCGTTTTACTGGGACGATGCATCACTGACCGAGCAGCCTGAAGAAACACTTCTTCTGTACTTTACTGACGAACTGGCATCCCTGATTATAAAAGACAGGCAGTGTGCGGAAGACACTTATGGGATATGCAATCTTGACTTTGATCCTATTTTTGCCTCCCAGGACCCCGCTGCCATGGACCTTGAGATCACACCGGCCGACGAATCCAATACCGTTCACGTTCAGTTCACCTACCCGGGCAACGGACAAAAGATACGTATCTCTTATGCAGTAGAGAAGACACCCCGCGGCTGGCGTATCAAAGACATTATATATTCAGACATCCGTTCCCTGAGGAAAATACTGGGCCGGCGATAACCTTTATCCACGCACGATGCACAATACAGGAGTTAAGTTAATGCATAAACTCATACTCATTATTTTATCAATGCTTTTTCTGATCACCCCGTACCGGACATTAAATGCCGGGGAGCCTGGACTTACGTTTCAAAAAGTCGAATTTTTGGGGAGTTACGGGAATGGTGTCATTGTTTTCCGGGATGGGTATTATGTTCAAATGTTAGACGGCTGGGGCCATAACGGCACTGTGGATTCAATAAGAAGTCTCAGGCTGAACATTGCAGAAAATCCGTTTGTTGAGGCCTTCCAGTCCACTTCCAGAGGTAACGGATACTATGCGCTCTATGAATCCAACCATAATGGAGGGCTTTACTGCCTCCTGGCCGTACGCGGCGTTGATTCAGGGCATACCGGTACCGGACAATTCCGGGGAACCAGGCTGCAGGCAGAGTATTCAGACATTAACGAGGATGGTTATGATGATATAAAACTGACCGGCGTTATTGAATATTTCAGCGATGGTGAGGATGGCATCTCAAAAAGCGTACCGTGTCAGCGGGTCTTTATCTGGATACAGGATAAGGAGGCAACGCTTTCACTTTCCCCAAACGGCAGATACGAGGAAGACCTGCGCCTTAGATTCGGGTATGAAGACTATGACGGCTTATATGATTTTGAAATAAACGACGGCGTTCTGGAAAATGAACGATAAAGGCAATTGCGCGGGCGCTGTTGCGCCCTGCAGCTTAGTCCGTTGCATTAATCCGGCGGCAATTGACATTACCAGAATTTCCACCATGGTCTCTTTTTTTCCTCAGGTGTACTGTCATCACTTTCAATCTGTACCGCGGCCTCCTCAATTTCAGGGGAAAGCCCGTCTTCATCAGGCAGAATCCCGAAATCAATGTGAATGGCAGCCAGCCTGTCCTGATCGTCATAACCGCCGACAA
>JAKSAX010000347.1 GCA_022361395.1 Desulfobacterales bacterium
ATCAGCCTTTGCAAACAGCCCCTGGAATTTACCGGCCCATGCAACAAGGGTGTCAAAGGTGCCGGGATTGGCCAGCATCTTTTTGAAGATCAGCTTCTTGGCCGGGGAAAGTCCCTTGTATTCAGCCAAAATGGCCCTGGCCTTTATGAAAATTTCAAGCACATTCACCCCGGACGGGCAGTTGGCTGCACAGGAGCCGCAGAGCAGGCACTTGTTCAGCCGCAGGTTCACCCCGTCCGGATCTGAAAAGATATTGTCCATGAGGCCTGTGAGCAGGGCAAGCTTGCCCCGGGCCACATCAGCCTCCTTACGGGTCTGCTCGAACAAGGGGCATACCGATTGGCACATACCGCAACGGATGCAGGTGACCAACTGCTCTTCAAGCTCTTTGACCAGGCCGGCCAGTTCATTCATATTTGCCATAAAGTGTTTACCTGCTAGTTTATCTGCTAGTTTACCTAATAAATTTGTTTATTTTCCGTCTGCGGATACCCCGGTGATCTTGCCCGGGTTGAGGATATTGTCGGGATCAAGGGCTGCCCTCAGTTGCCGGGAAAAGAGAATTGAGGAGAAACCCGCCTCTTTTTCCAGGAAAGGGGCTTTTGCAATACCGGTGCCGTGTTCCCCGGACAGGGTGCCGCCAAAGCCCAGGGCCTTGTCAAATATCTCCTCAATGGCCAGTTCCACCCTGTGGAACTCTGCCTTGTCCCTTTTATCCGTGAGAATGGTGGGATGGAGGTTCCCGTCACCGGCATGGCCGAAGGTGCCGATATCGATTTTATACTTTTCAGCGATATCCTGAAGGGCTTTTACCATGTCCGGAATTTTGCTCCTGGGCACGGTGGCATCTTCAAGCACCAGGGTGGGCTTGAGTTTGGCAAGGGCGGACAGGGCAGACCGCCTGGCAGCCCAGATCTTGTCCCTTTCAGCATCTGTCTGGGCCACATTAATGCCTGCTGCCCCCATTTTTTTACACAGGGCCTCCACCTTTTGCCCTTCTTCCTCCACCACTGCGGGGTGGCCGTCCACCTCTATGAGGAGGAGGGCGGCGGCGTCCACGGGCAGGCCTGCCTTTGAAAAGTCTTCCACAGCACGTATGGTGAAGTTATCCAGGATTTCCAGGGTGGCCGGCACGATGCGGGCGGCAATGATGGCGGCCACGGTCTCCGAGGCCTGTTCAATGGTGTCATATACCGCCACCATTGACTGCCGGGCCTGGGGGGCGGGAATAAGTTTCAGGGTGATCTCGTCCAGCACCCCGAGGGTGCCTTCCGATCCCACCATCAGTCCTGTTATATTATAGCCTGTGGCGCACTTCACCGTTCTGGACCCTGTTTTGACATAGTTGCCCCGGGCATCGAAAAAACGCATCCCCATGACGTAATCTTTGGTAACCCCGTATTTCAGTCCTCTCAATCCACCGGCATTCTCCGCCACATTACCCCCAATGGTTGATACGGCCTGGCTGCCGGGATCCGGGGGATAAAACAGCCCCTTTGCTTCAACCGCAGCCGCCAGGTCGGCCGTCACCACACCGGGCTGGACCACAGCATACATATCTGCCTCGTTGATTTCAATGATCTTGTTCAGCCTCCCTGTGAGCATGACAATACCGTGTCCTTCCGGAATGGTCCCTCCGGACAGGTTGGTGCCGGCTCCCCGGACGGTTATGGGGATCCGGTTTTCATGGCAGACCGAAACAATACCGCCGATCTCATCTGTATTGCCCGGCATAACCGCAGCCCCGGGCATCCTGGGGTCAAGGACGGCAGCATCATAGGAATAGGTGAGCATGTCTTCCTGCTCTGTTAATATATTGTCCGGTCCCACAATCTCTTTTAACTTGTCGATAACTGACTGGCTGATCATATTTTTCCTCTTTTCCAACCGCACGTTTAAATTGGTATTACCAATCACTAAGTCCATATATGGTCTTTTGCGTCCGGTGTCTTATGCTATGGTCCTACCTTCAATGATATTGTCCGGGTTGTGTTTTAAAACTATCTGATTTTATAAGGTATAATCACATATACCAGAAGCCGTAACAAAAAACAAACAAATTAATTTTTTTCTTGACAAATATGTTTTAACTCTTTTTAATATTTGGTCATACCAAAGCAAGTAATCGTTTGTTAAATCGATAATTCACTCATTGGTTTGCTGGAATACCCAGGCAAGGGTCCGGGAAAGGAGGCATGCAGGTCAGGTTTAGTGTAAGTGAGCAATACCCCGATAATTGATAGTTTTACCGTAGGCAAATTAAGGATGGAGGAAAACATGAAGAAACGATTGACGATTGTGGTAACCTGCCTGATGGCATTCTTTTTTATCTTTGGCAACGCATATGCGGGCAAACGTGAAAAATTCGGTGAAGATCCCAGGCATAAGACTGCAAAACGGGTGAAATTCAAAACATCTGACGAAAAAATCAGGTGGAAGATGGTCATGCCCTGGTCCAAGGGGCTTCTCTTCTATGATATTGCCCAGCATTTTGCAGACAGTGTCCGTCTGGCCTCTGCCGGCCGCCTGGATATCAAACCTTTTTCCGCAGGCGAACTGGTTCCTGCCATGCAGAGTTTTGACGCGGTAAGCCAGGGCGCAGCCCAGGTCGGCCATGACTGGCCCGGATACTGGAAGGGTAAAAACGAAGCCTTTGTCGCCTTTGCCTCTGTTCCCTTTGGCCTGGATGCCGAAGGATATAATATCTGGCTCTACGAAAAGGGCGGTATTGAGATGATGCAGGAAATTTACGGCAAGTTTAATCTCTTTGCCCTTCCCGGCGGCCAGTGCGGTCAGGAAATGGGTCTTTTCTCCAATAAAAAAGCCACCAAGATGGAAGACTTCAAAGGGATGAGAATCAGGACTCCGGGCTGGTTCATGGATATCATGAACAACCTGGGTGCGTCAGTATCTCCCCTTCCCGGCGGCGAAGTATACCTGGCCCTGGAACGTGGCGTAATTGACGCTGCCGAATTCTCCTCTCCCGCCATCAACTATCCCATGGGATTTGATGAAATTACCAAGTATGTTATCCAGCCCGGCGTTCATCAGCCCGGTATCCAGTGCGGCCTTTTCTTTAATAAGGATGCCTATGAAAAACTTCCCGAAGACCTTAAGTGGATTATCGATATCTGCGCCAAAGAGACCCAGCTCTGGAG
The DNA here is from genome assembly GCA_022361395.1 of Desulfobacterales bacterium. Classification (GTDB taxonomy): domain Bacteria; phylum Desulfobacterota; class Desulfobacteria; order Desulfobacterales; family Desulfobacteraceae; genus Desulfobacter. The sequence continues at coordinate 3,159 of JAKSAX010000347.1, forward strand.
CTATAACTGGATCAACAGCCTGAATGCAAAAGCCATTCGCCTGTTTAAGGAAAAAGTGGAATTTGTCAGAATGGACGAAGCCACCAGAATCGAGTTCAGAAAAACCACCAAAGAGTATATTGATTCTGTAAAGGCAAAATATCCTGACGTGAAAAAGGTTATGGATTCCCAGGAAGCATTTATCAAGGATTATGCAGACTGGAGAGAGGCCCGCGGCGGTGTTGCCCCCTGGCCCTATGAGACCTATATCGGCGGAAAGACTTACGAATAAACCCATAGCCTGAAGGGTGGAAACAGCGCAGCCCGGCATTTTAGCCCGGCTGCGCACAACGCCTGATGAGAGACAGGTTATACCGTTCTTTCACCTGAAGACAGACCCCGGGCAACTCTTCCCCGCTCTCAACCTCATGTTCCGCCCGGAATGAAGCAGTCCGGCAGCCTTAATTATAAACAATCCCGGTATAACACAGGCTGCCGGGCCTTCTATTTACAAAAAAATTTCCGATAAAGGAAACACCAATGCTGGAAACCGTATCAAATACCCTGGAACGTATTATCAAAAAAGAGGGGGATATCACTTCCCTGCTCGTATATCCGCTGCTGGCTGTGGTGGTATATGAGGTTTTTATGCGGTATGCGTTCAACGCCCCCACCACCTGGGGGTTTGAGGCCACTACCTTTATCTACGGCCTCCATTACATGTTTGGCCTGGCCTATACCGATGTGTATGACGGCCATGTCAAAGTTGATATTTTTACAGCCCTTGCCTCTGAAAAGGTTCAGACAATCCTGAGAATTTTAACCAACCTGGCCTTTTTCATGCCGGTGATTGTCTGTATGACACTCTGGTCCATCAAGTTTGCCTTTGTATCATTCCAGGGACTTGAGGTGAACTCCACCTCATGGGCGCCCCCTATCTGGCCCCTGAAAATTCTCATGGCCCTCTGTTTTGCCTTTCTGCTGCTCCAGGGCATTGCAAATTTGTTAAAAGATATCAACGCACTTAAAAATTAAGGAATTTTTCCATGAGTCTTGAATTCATGACAGTGGCCATGTTTGCCACCCTTATCCTGGCCATCATATTCGGCCATCCCCTGGCATATACCCTGGCTGCCGTGGCCACCCTGTTCGGCCTGATTGACAACGGGTTTTCCATTCCCATGCTGTTTGAGATGTTTGTCAACAATGCCTGGGGCCTGATGAACAATTATACCCTGGTTGCCATCCCCCTGTTTATTCTCATGGCCCAGCTCCTGGACCGGTCCAAGGTGTCCGATGCATTGTTTGAAGCCCTGTATGTGGTTCTGGGCAGTATCAAGGGCGGGCTGGGACTGGCAGTTGTCGTTGTCTGCACCGTATTTGCCGCCACCACCGGTATCATTGGCGCTTCGGTTGTCGCCATGGGGCTTTTAGCCACGCCGGCCCTGATTAACAAGGGCTATCAGAAGGAGTTGACCTCAGGTATTATCTGTGCGTCCGGCACCCTCGGGATTCTGATTCCGCCTTCCATCATGATGGTTATTTACGGGGGGCTCACCGGTATGAAGGAAACCTCGGTGGGTAACCTGTTTGCTGGCGCCATCTTTCCGGGGCTGCTGCTTGCCGGCCTTTACTTCTTTTATATCTTTGTCCGGTGTAACATCAATCCCCAGCTCGGCCCTCCCATTTCAAAGGAAGAGGCCTCTGCCTACACGGCTTCTCAAAAATGGGCCATGACCCTTAAATCCATGGTGCCGCCGCTGGGACTTATCCTGGCGGTAATGGGAACCATCCTGGCCGGTGTGGCAACACCAACGGAGGCGGCCGGTTTAGGCGCCCTGGGATCCGTGGTGCTGGCAGGATTCAACAAAAAGCTTAACTGGGAGGTGCTCAGGGAATCTGCATATGCAACCCTTAAGACCACCTCCATGGTTATGATGCTGTTCATCGGCGGCAAGTTCTTTTCCACCGTGTTCCTGAGCATGGGCGGCGGTGATGTGGTGGCGGACCTGCTTATCGGGTCCGGCATGAACCGCTGGCTGATCCTGGGCGTAATGATGGGCATCGTGTTTATCATGGGAATGTTTATCGACTGGGCAGCCATTCTGCTGATCACTGTTCCGGTTTTCATGCCCATTGCCATGGAACTTGAGTTCAATCCCCTCTGGTTCTCCCTGCTCATGTGCGTGAACCTCCAGACCTCTTTCCTTACCCCGCCCTTTGGTTATGCCCTGTTCTACTTTAAAGGGGTGGCACCGGAAGGCTACACCATGATGCATATTTACAAGGGGATTATTCCCTTTGTCCTGCTCCAGGTGATCAGTATCGCACTGCTCTGCATGTTCCCGGGTCTTGTGACCTGGCTGCCGGGTATTTTCTTCGGATCATGATGGATAATATCCGGGAATTGTAAGATAATGCAGAGAAGAAACAATCAGGCAGCCAAAGGAGAGAGAGGATGACAGACACGGCATTGACAGAAGAATTCAAGGACAAGGCCACCCTTGTCTCCGCCCGGGTCTACCAGGTTAATTCCCTGGAGGCTGCCTTTGACAAAGCCGTTGAGATCTGTCGGAAAAAGGCGCCACTGGATCCCCAGATGGGCCCCGGGACATCCGGTGAAAACAGGATCATGGCTGCGCCGAACCTGGATGATGCGGCCTTTGGCAAATTGTCGGCCGCCTGCGGGGATGCCGGTGACATTTCCCTTATCCGGGAAAACCTGAGGGACTACCCCGGCGGGATTGATATGGGGGTCTCCCTTGCAGATTACGGTATTGCCGAAACCGGTACCCTGGTACTGGATTCAAGATCCGAGGAAACAAGATTGTCCACCATGCTGTCCGAGATCCATGTGGCCGTACTTGAAACATCAAAGATCCGGGAAACCGCCCTGGCCATGACAGAAGAGTTGACGGGGATGGTCGGGGACCCCGGATCTTATATGGCCTTTATCACAGGGGCCAGCCGTACCGCAGATATTGAGCGGGTACTGGCAATCGGGGCCCACGGCCCCCTGGAATTGCACATCATGCTTGTGGAGGAGTAGACCATGGCCTTAAAACCGGGAGAGAGTTTAAAAGCGTATAAGAACAGGCTGGATTCCGCCCTGGGCAACAAGTTCCTCCGGAAAGCCATGGATAATTTTGCCCTGGCCTATCCCCTGGCCCGTGAAAATGCCTTTGCCGGGATGGACGCGGAAGAGATGATCCAGATCGTGGCAGATATAAAAGCCGATGCTGTAATGCGCAACAAAGACTTGTTTAAAGCCTTCTGCGCCAGGGCAGAGGCCAACGGCATCCAGGTCCACCTGGCGGAAACAGCGGAAGATGCCAACCGGATCATTGCAGACATTGCCAAAAAGACCAACACCGGAAGTGTGGTCAAGTCCAAGTCCATGACCGCCGAAGAGATCCATCTGAACCACTGGCTGGAGGCCGAAGGGCTGGAGGTCACGGAAACAGATCTCGGGGAGTGGATTGTTCAGCTCCGCAAGGAGGGGCCCTCCCATATGGTTATGCCGGCCATCCATCTGTCCAGGCACCAGGTGGCTGATCTTTTTTCCACAGTCACGGGCACGGAGCAGGATGCGGAGATCCAGCGCCTGGTAAAGGTGGCCAGAAAGGAGCTTCGGGAGAAGTTCGTCACTGCGGACATGGGCATCACCGGTGCCAATTATGTGATTGCGGAGACCGGCACCATAGGCATTGCCACCAATGAGGGCAATGCCCGCCTGGTATCCACCCTTCCCAGGGTTCATGTGGCCCTGGCAGGCATTGATAAACTGCTGCCCACCATAAAGGAGGCCCTTGCCATTAACCGGGTGCTGCCCAAGAATGCAACCGGCCAGGCCATCACCTCCTATGTTACCTGGATCACCGGGCCGTCCGAATGCAAGACCGCTGAAAGCGGCAAACGGGAGATGCACCTGGTCTTCCTGGACAACGGAAGGAGTAAAATTGCCAAAGATCCGGTGTTTGCCCAGATTCTCCAATGTGTCCGCTGCGGTGCCTGTGCCAATGTATGTCCGGTATACCGCATGGTGGGCGGCCATCAACTGGGCCATATTTACATCGGGGCCATCGGCCTGATCACCACCTATTTTTTCCACGGCAGGGAGCATGCCAGAAACCTGGTTCAGAACTGCACCAACTGCGGTGCCTGCAAGGCCATCTGCGCCGGGGGCATTGACCTGCCCGCCCTGATCAAGGATGTCCATGCGCGGATCCAGGATGAGGAAGGGCATCCCATCCAGAGCCTGCTCCTTGGCAAGGTCCTGAAAAACAGGAAACTCTTTCATACCCTGCTGAGATCGGCCAGGCTGGCCCAGGCCCCGCTGACGGAAAAGGAAAAAGGCACCCCCTACCTGCGGCACCTGCCAATGGTTTTTTCCCGGGAACACAACTTCCGGCGGCTGCCGGCCATTGCGGAAAAACCCTTCAGGGACAGGTTTGCCTCATTGAACAGGCCTGTGAAGAAACCGGTATTCAAAATCGCCCTGTTCTCGGGATGTGTTCAGGATTTTGTATATCCGGAGCACCTTGAAGCTGCCATGGAAGGGTTTGAAAAGGCGGATGTTGACGTCAGCTTTCCCATGGACCAGTCCTGCTGCGGCCTGCCGGCCGTGAGCATGGGAGAGAAAACCGCTGCCCGGGACGTGGCCCTGCAGAACCTGGCTGCCTTTGAAGATGAGGCGGTGGATTATATTGTCACCCTCTGCGCCTCCTGTGCCTCGCACCTGAAACACGGGGTACCCAAACTGGTGGAAAAATATGCGCCTGATAAGGCAAAGGCCTTTGCAGACAAGGTGTTGTCCTACAGCCAGTTCATGTCCGGCGTGGTGGGCCTGGAACCCAGGCCGGGCCAGGGCAAGAGAATCGCCTTTCACTCCCCCTGTCACCTCTGTCGCGGCCTTGGGGAGTCTGAGGCGCCAAAGGATGTGATCGGCAAATCCGGCAACACCTACCTTCCGACCCGGGAAGAAGAGACCTGCTGCGGATTTGGCGGCAGCTTTTCCGCCAATTTCCCTGCGGTTTCCAGCGAGATCCTCACCCAGAAACTGGATGATGTGGAGAAATCAGGAGCGGATCTCCTGGTCACCGAATGTCCGGGCTGTGTAATGCAGCTCAGGGGCGGGGCAGTGGAACAGGGCCGGGATATTGAGGTGGCCCATCTGGCGGATTTGCTTTACCCGCAGTAAAATTACGGTTTCCGTCCGGGGATCCTGCACGTCTCCGGCCGGAATGGAGACCTCTCCTCCAAGCGCAAAGGCGTTTTCCCGGACTGGCCGGGAAGGCGCCTTTGCGGGTTTATGGCAGGTATAATTATGCCTGTGCCGGCCTATTGAAACACCATCTCAAGGGTATCGTCTTTGTTGCCTAATTATAATTTCAGACGAATATTTATTCTATTTTACGGAAATCACCGTTTAAGTTTGAATTTTCAGATAATTTGAACTAAAAAAGGTCCATTGCAGTTAAACTATAGTTTAAAAACGGAGTATGATGATCCATCCAATTCTGAAGAATATAAAAGATGTAAGAAAATCGAAAAAAATCACCTTATCTGATCTTGCTGAAAAAACCGGTATTTCAATAAATTATTTAAGCCGGATGGAAAATGGGAAAGCCAACCCTTCCATTGGAGCAATAAAAAAAGTTACTGACGTACTTGAAATTCAGTTTATGGCTCTTGGGAGTGATGAATCACCCATTGCGGCCGGGAATAAGAAAAAAAAGGCTGAAGTCGTTCGTAAAGGCAACCATAAGATGTTAATGTATCCGAAGTCAAAAACAGTCAATTATCTCCTGACCCCTGACCTGCAAAGGAAGCTTGAAGTCATACTGAGTGATGCTTTCCCTGGGGAATCTTCCGTCGAAGAGTATTTGAGCCATGAAGGAGAAGAATTCGGGTATATTATGGAAGGCAGGCTGGAAGTCACCGTCGGTGGTGAGGTTTACACTTTGGAAGAAGGCGACAGTATATATTTTTCAAGTGAACAGCCCCACCGGCTTGAGAGCATAGGAGATGTACCCTGTAAAAGCTTCTGGGTAATCACCCCCCCGTCCTTTTAGTTCCCGGAAGGGACATTGTTTTCCCTGCCGGTTCCGGCAATCCCGTAAAAAGTCAAACTTCAGCAGCATTTCACGGGTAAGGGATCGCGTAAAAACAACTTCACCTGGTGTGAACCGGTTCTTACGCGATCCCCTATCCTTGTTCCAGCTTTTTCAAAGCCCGTCTCATTTCAAAAAGTAATCAAAAATTAAATTATTTTCAAACTATAATGCTAATATTCACATTATAGTGTAAATATTTCTTGACAAAATCAAGTTTTTATCAAACTATAGTTCAAAAAATAAAGAGAGCGATATGGATACGATCTTAAGCGGAATGAAAAAAATTCGAAAAGCAAAGAACATAACATTTAACAGGCTTGCTGAAATGACAGGTATCTCAGCAAACTATTTGAGCCGGATGGAACGGGGGCTGGCCAACCCTTCCATCGGCACAATTAAAAAAGTGACGGATGCGCTTGAAATTCAATATATGGCGCTTGACGGAAACCGGCTGGCCGTAATCGAACAGAATCTGAGCAAAAAGGTTGAGGTGATCAGGAAGGGCAATCATAAGATGCTGATGTACCCTAAATCCAAAACCGTCAATTATCTCCTTACACCGGATTTAAAGAGAAAGCTGGAAGTCATCCTGAGCCATGCAAATCCGGGGGAATCCCCGCCTGAAGAACTTCTAAGCCATGAAGGCGAGGAGTTCGGGTTTGTTATGGAGGGAAAATTGGAGGTTACCATTGGTGACGAGGTATACGTTCTGGAGGAAGGTGACAGCATATACTACTCCAGTGAGCATCCTCACCGTCTTGAAAGCATAGGTGAAGTGCCCTGTAAAAGTATTTGGGTGATAACCCCGCCATCATTTTAATTTAATACAATTACGGAGGAATAAATGGCAGTAAAAATTTTAGGAATCGCAGGCAGCCCGCGGCACGGCAATACGGATGTAATGGTAAAAACAGCCCTTGAAGCGGCAGAAAGCACAGGGGATGTTGAGGTTGATTTTTTTTCAACAGCCGACTTTGAGATAAGCGGATGCACATCCTGTTATAATTGTACGAAAACCAATATGGACCAGCTTTGCCTTGGCAGGGGAGTCCGGAAAGATGATGCCAATCAATTGTTTAAAAGAATGATTGACGCTGATGGCTGGCTGGTTGGTGTGCCTGTATATTTCGGCTCTATTCCCGCTCAGTTCAAGGCCCTGGTTGACCGCTCAATGGCAGTGGAAATGGCAGGATACGGGTTCCGCAATAAAGTGGCCGGCGCCCTGACAGTTGCATTTGACCGGAACGGGGGCCTGGAAAGAACCATTACAGATCTGCAAAGCTGGTTTCTCATACATGACATGATCCCCGTGAGTGTGGGGCCGGAGCGTCCCGACCATGGCATCGGATGCTATTGGGGGGCAACCTGCCTGCAGGGGTGGCCCTATCCGGTCCATTCTTCGGAAATGGAAAAATCCCTTGAGGGCGTGAAGGAAGATGTCATCGGCATGCAGCAGACCAAGTATCTGGGGATGCGTGTGGCTGAAATGACAAAGGTCATAAAAGCCGGATATGAAAAAGCAGATACGGTTTGGCCCTATAAAGGGATCTGATAAATTTATTCTCGGTTTATGAAGTCATCCGCTCAAACGGGCGGATGACTGAGCTGATACAACGACTGTAATGTTTAAGAGGTATCCCGGTGAAAAAAAAGATTATTATTGATAATTTCCGTTGCACAGGATGCGGGCTCTGTGAGTTGGCGTGCTCATTTTCGAAAACTGGAAAATTCCAGCCTTCGATGTCAAGGATTACAGTGGACAGCAATTCAAGAGCCGGCATCTCCAGGCTCGATCTTTGCCGTCAATGCCAATTCCCCTGGTGTGTCTCCTCCTGCCGGTTCGAATCGATTCGCATCAACGGCGAAGGCATCATAGAGATTAACCAGGAAAGCTGTACAGGGTGCAGGGCATGCCTTAAGGCCTGTCCATATAATGCAATGGGGTTTGACGAAATTTCCAAATCCGCCTTTGTATGTGACCTTTGCGATGGAGAGCCCCGGTGC
>JAKSAX010000311.1 GCA_022361395.1 Desulfobacterales bacterium
AGCAGGGTGTTACGGGAAAGGGTCAGCGCATCCGGCCGGTGCCCGGTGCGGATCCTGACCCGGACCAGTTCCCCGTCCCTTAACCGTGACGGCCGGGTGGGGCCGGAAGCCGGCCGGGTTCTCAATTTTACCCGGACTGCTCGGCTGTCCCGGGTAAGCATGGGAGAAACCGAATAAACCTGCCCCTTGCCGTATTTTTCACTGGGATCTATGCCGGAAATAATATCGGCCTCATCCTTAAGGGTCACTGTTTTTCCGTCAACCAGGGGCAGGTCAGCAGTGATTTCATAAACAGAAGGATCAATAACGATGAACGGCGGTGCATCTCCGCCCTGGTCCGGGCCCATATAATCCCCTTTGCGGATGTTGATCCGTGCGACGATGCCGTCAAACGGGGCAGTGATCCTGGTCCTGTCCAGGTTGATTTTTGCCTTTTCCAGCCGGGCCCGGGCCCCGGCAATATGATTTTTCATATCCTCAACCCGGTTTTCCGCGGCCAGGACCGATGCCGCGGCCTGGTCGCATAAGGCCTTGTGCCGGTCATAGTCCACCAGGGAAATACTCTCCTTTGCAAGAAGTTTTTCAGCCCGCAGAAAGTTGGCTCGGTGGAGCCGTGACTCAATCCTGGCCTGCTTAAGGTTGATCCTGGCCGCTTCCTCTTCTTTTTCAGCCCGTTTCCGGGCTGCCTCGGATTCCCGGACATCCTGGCGGAACTCCCGGTCGTGCAGCTCTCCTAAAACCTGGCCCCCGGCAACCTTATCCCCTTCCCTGATCTCCCGGCTGCCTGTCCGGCCCAGGGTCTTTACCCTGCCGGAAACTTCAAAAACAAGGATTTCCCGGATCACCGCCCGCGCCGTTCCTTCGCCGATCACCCATTGGCTGACCGGTCCCGGCCGGATCTCTTCCACGCCCACAACGGGAATATCGGCAGGATAGTCGGCCAGGGCGTATTGGTCGTAGTAGTACCGGGTCCAGGACGCATAATAGATCCCGTACATGACTGCCAGGAAGACAGCCGGAACAATTAGGAACTTTATGATTGATCGCATAATCCCTCTCTTTTTATTTTTGTACGGCTGGAACCATATCTTCAAAAGGGAAACAGATGCGTTTAAGATGTTGCTGATTTTGTTTTTTCGATTGCGATCATGCGGCGATCTTCCTGTGAACAGGGTGCCGGGCCGGAAATTTTTCCGCAATGATATAAACACCGGGAGCAATATCCGGAACGCCGGTTTGTCTTTTGTGTTGTAATATTCTTTTCCGGGAGAGCACACAGCTACGAATAGTAAAGGGACAGGGGAGGCTATGGAAAACCTGAGCCGGGTATCACGGTTTTTAATGCAGGCAACACTGGGAGCGGATGAGGGGCTGATCAGGCAGGTGGCCGGAACAGGCATCCGTCCCTGGCTTGAAAGGGAGCTTGAGACTCCGCTGGAAAAGGGTGACGGATTTACGGATGAAACCCGGAGTATCTGGCTGTACTTCAGGCAGAAACTGGTCTCAGCTCACGGTGAGGCTGCCATCAACGGTGAGGGTAATAACCCGGCCCTGCCTTATAAGTGGTATTTTCACATGACCTGGTGGCACCGCAGCCTCTCGGCCAGGACCGGACTGCTTCGCCACCGGGTAGCCCTGGCATTGAGCGAGTTATTGGTCATATCCGACCGTTCCGTTCTGGAACTGGATGCCGTCGGTCTTGCAAGTTACTATGATCTGTTATATGAGCATGCCTTCGGCTCCTATGCCGATCTTTTATACCGGGTATCCATGCATCCCTGCATGGGGGTTTACCTTTCCCACATGAACAACCGCAAGGCTGATCCCGTTTCCCGGACGCATCCTGACGAAAATTATGCCAGGGAGATCATGCAGCTGTTTACCCTGGGCCTGTACAGGCTCAACCCCGACGGGATAAGGTTAAAGGACCGGGCCGGCCGGCCCGTCCCTGCCTACGACAACAGGGATATCAAGGCCCTGGCCCGGGTATTTACCGGGCTTACGGCATCAAGTTACGAATATGAATGGATAACCGGTTTCTGGCGTCCGGACTATAACGGTCATCCGGTATCCTTTACCGACGGGATTGAGAAAAAATACAAGACCGTTCCCTTTGTGAATATGACCCGTCCAATGGCAGTGGATGAAAGGTTCCATGACCGGGGCCCCAAGCGATTGCTCAACGGGGCGGTCAACCTGCCCGGAAAACAGGCCGGAAAAGAGGAAATAAGGTCGGCTGTGGCGCAGCTGGTCCGCCATCCGAACACGGCACCCTTTGTATCCGGGCATTTGATCCGCCAGCTGGTTACCTCTAACCCGTCGCCGGATTATGTAAAGGCCGTTGCCCTGGCCTTTGGTCCGCGGGGGGATTTAAAGGCCGCAGTCAGAGCGGTGCTGACCTATCCCCTGGATCATCCCGGGGCGTGGCGGGATAAACGCAATACGTCGCCGTCCCTGAAACTGAAATCCCCCCTGCTCAGGACGGTCCATCTGCTCAGGGCATTCAGGTCCGGGAACCGGTCAGGCCGGTACTGGCTCATCGGAGACGATATTGAATCCTTTACCGGCCAGCACCCCCTCTCTTCCCCGACTGTGTTTAATTTTTATAAACCGGATTTCACCCCCCAGGGCCCGGTGGCAGATGCCGGCCTCGTTGCACCGGAGTTTGAACTCCATACATCGGATACAGCCATAAATTATGTGAACATGGTCTATTACTGGGTGTTTGGCGGGTATCTTCCTGCGGTGAGCACAAAAATAGGTGCCGGTCCGGAAGGGAAAAATGCCCCGGAGCTGGACCCGGAAAGGCTCCGCAGGAACCGTGATGACCGGCTCCGTTTTGATCTTTCCCGTGAAACTGCCCTTGCCCGGGATCCTGCCGGGCAAGACCGGCTTATCCGGGAGATCAGCGTGGTCCTTACCGGCAGTGAGGACCCGGGATGTATCCCGGATATCAAGGCCGCATTTGAGAGCTACCGGGACCGGCCGGAATGGGTGGTACAGACAATAATTTTCCTGATTGCGGTTTCCGCTGAATTCGCAGTACCGGAGGTGTGAAATGAAAAAACAGCTGTCCCTTACACGCAGGCAGTTTCTGAAAACCTCGGCTGCGGCAGCAGGCGGGTGTGCCCTCTCCGCTGTCCATCCCTTTTCCCTGCCCCTGCCGGCAGGGGCGCGCAGGAAAAAGGCCCTTGTTTTTATCATGCTGGACGGGGGAAACGACAGTTTTAACATGCTGGTGCCGGTTTCCGGGCCGCACTACCGGGAGTACAGGGAAACCCGGTCAAACCTGGCCCTGGACCGGAAGACCCTGCTTGACCTGGACGGAGGGGAAGACAGGCAGGGCCGCCGTTTCGGTGTGCATCCGGCCATGCCTGAAGTCCGGCGGCTGTTTAACCGGAAAAAATTGGCGTTTATCGCCAATACCGGTCCCCTGGTGGACCCCGTTGACAGCCGGTCTTTTCATTCCGGCCGGGCAGGCCTGCCGCTGGGCCTTTTTTCCCATGCCGACCAGATCCGCCACTGGCAGACGGTCCAGGCGGATAGGCGGGTGGAGCACGGGTGGTTTGGCCGGCTGGCCGACCGGATGCAGCCTGAGGTGACAAGGCAGATGATACCCATGAACATTTCCCTGGCCGGGGCCAATATCATCCAGAGGGGCCGGGTTGCCTCACCCTATTGTATAACGGAAAAGGGGAGTGTCGGGCTGGTGGTGAATGAAGCGGATACCCCTTTAAACCGTTCTCTTGTCAGGAGTTTCGAGAACCTGCTGACCAGGGCATATCCTGATGATCCGTTTAAACAGACCTATCTCGGCCTGACACGGGATGCCCAGGCACGTCACCGGGTATTCAAAGCTGCAACGGATAATATTTCCGTGCCCGGGTCGTTTTCAGACTCCCCGCTCTCCCGCAGCCTGAAACAGGTGGCCGGAACCATCAGCGGGCAGGCAGATCCGGAAATCCCGGGACAGACGTTTTACCTGCGGTATATCGGCTGGGACCACCATGACGAACTCCTGAAAAACCATGAGCGGATGCTGGGCATATTAAGTCGGGCCCTCGGGGATTTCCAGGACGCCCTGGATGCCATGGGCCTTGCTGATCGGGTGGTTACCTTTATCGGTTCGGATTTCGGCCGGACCCTGACCTCCAACGGAAACGGCACCGATCACGGCTGGGGGGGGAACGCGCTGATCATGGGCGGCCCGGTGCAGGGAGGGCAGGTGACAGGCGAATATCCCTCCCTGGCCCTGGGTGAATCCAACCCCCTGGATGCCGGTGACGGGGCTGTTATTCCCACCCTGCCCATTGATCTGGTTTATGAAAAAATGGCCAGGTGGTTTGGCGCCGGGGAGAGGGATATAGCGGACATTTTGCCCAACCTGTCCAGGTTCCGCCGGATGCCTGAGCCGTCCGGACTGGGTAATCTCATTGCAGGCGCCTGAGCCGGGTCATGCGGCAGTGCGGCCATGATCCCGGGACGGGCCTGCAGCAGGGGTCAGATCTCTTCGACCGGGATGCAGATATCAATGAGAAGGCTGCCCCTTGGATGATTTGCCGGATTATTCAGATAAATCTCGTAGGATATCGAATCAGCGGGAACATAGTTGTTTTGGGGGAACCAGCCGGAGAAAATCTGTCCGTAAACCGATTCAAGCGCGGCATAAGATGAGATTTCACAATGGCTGACAACATATTCCCCCTCCGGTATGGTCTGGGTCTCAATACTGTCCGGGACAGAATCCGGGACAGTGATACAGGCGTCATAACGGCAGTTCTCCGGGGCGGTTACCTCGGGGTTGTCCCAGACAACACCCAGGCTGATTGAGGTATGGATATCACACAGGGGGGCAAGCCGTGTGAACATTTTATCAAAGGCCTGGTTCGCCTTTACAAAATCATAGGGCCCGATAATCCGTTTATATGCCACATTGAACTCCGGCATTTTCATCAGGTCTATCCATAGGCGGGATCTTTGCGCAAAAACGGTGTTTTCCCGGGCTTTTTCTGATTTAATGATATCCGGTGCCGGTGCGGCCCATAAATCCGAATTGTAGTTATCCTGAAAAATTTTGGGTGACATCCCGAATTGTTTTTTAAAGACAGTCGCAAAATTCTGGGAACTTGTAAACCCACAGTCCATGGCAATGGTGGTAATGGTCTCACCTGAATCCGAAAGCAGCCTGTTGGCTGCCTTTTCCAGGCGCAGGCGCCGGATATAGGCGGAAACGGTTTCCCCGGTACAGGCTTTGAAAATCCGGTGAAAGTGGTATTTGGAAAAATATGCCTGGGCCGCGATTTCATCCAGTGACAACTCCTTTTGCAAATTGCGGGAAATGAAATCCATTGCGAGGTTCATACGCTTTTTATATTCTTTATTCATGGTGCCATGAATACATGATTTGCATATTTTTTCAAGACCCAAAAAAGGGGCAGGACAGGGCAATCCCGCCAATGCCCCGGGCCGAAAAGCAAACACACAAACAAAATGAGCAAGATAAAAAACGAGACTCCTTTCCGATTGTACTATCTTATCCTTTAAACGGAACGTGGCCGGGCCCCGGAAAGTTGTCTGTACAGCTTAAGGGCCGGGCAAATAAATACAAGTTCCTTGTGTCAGGGAAGACGCTGGGTTCCATTCTGACTGGTGTGAGATAAGGCGTATGGAAACTGCAATTATCGTATTTTCTTTGACAAAATGGAAGTGATCGGCGAAAGCAGCGGACTGGCCCGGGTAATTGAGCAGGTCGGCCTGGTCTCCTGCATGGAGACTTCCGTGCTGCTTCTGGGAGAAACAGGGGTAGGCAAGGGGATGATCGCATCCCTGATCCACAATGGGTCCATGCGCAAAAGCGGGCCCTTTGTAAGTGTGAATTGCGGCGCAATTCCCGAAACCCTGGTGGACAGCGAATTGTTCGGTCATGAAAAAGGGGCGTTTACCGGTGCGGTTACAAAAAAACAGGGCCGGTTTGAACGGGCGGATAAGGGGTCCATATTTCTTGATGAAATCGGGGAACTGCCGCTGCCGGCACAGGTGCGCCTCCTGAATGTCCTCCAGACCCGTGAAATTGAACGTGTCGGCGGGCATTGTTCCCTGCCGGTGAGTATCCGTGTGATTTCAGCCACCCACCGCAATCTGGAAAACATGGTTGCCGAGGGGGCTTTCAGGGAAGACCTCTGGTTCCGCTTGAACGTTTTTCCGATCCATATCCCGCCCCTGCGCCGCAGGAAAGCGGATATCCCGGATCTGGCAAGGCATTTCATCCGCAAGAAGGCAGAGAAGCTGAAAATTGAGGAACTGCCCGTTCTCGGAGAGAGAGGGATCCGGCAATTGGCAGGATACCACTGGCCCGGCAATGTCAGGGAGCTGGAAAACATAGTGGAGCGCGCCATGATCTGCTGCAGGGGAAACTGCCTGGATTTTTCAGGAATTATTGCAGCAAGAAACGAGGCACTGGTTGCCGAATGCAACACCATTGCCCGGAGTACGTTCATGAGCCTGGATCAGGTCAACCGTATCCATATCAATAAAGCCCTGGAATCGGCCAAAGGGAAGATAAACGGGCCCGGCGGTGCTGCCAGTCTTTTGAATATTCATCCAAATACCCTGCGAAAACGGATGGACCGCCTGGGTATACCCTACGGCAAAAAACGGTCTTTTGCCCTGAGTGGCTGAATGGGATAGCAGGCTCCGGCGCTATATCCGGAAGCAAGGGGAAGTCCGGGCAGGGGGACAGCCGGCCCGGTTTTGATTTCCCATGGTCAATAATAATTATAGGTTTGCCTGCCCGTCTAACCGGCAAAGGCCTTGGCCATTTTGGAGGCTGACCCTGCATCTGCGGCAAATCCGTCCGCACCGATGTCGTCGGCAAAGGACTGGGTGACAGGTGCTCCGCCCACCATGATTTTGACCTGATCCCTGAGACCCGATTCCACGATGGCATCCACGGTCTGTTTCATGGCCGGCATGGTGGTGGTTAAAAGGGCGGACAGGCAGACGATCCGGGCGTTTTTATTTTTAATCTCCTCGACGAAGTTTTCAGGGGCAATATCAACGCCGAGGTTATGGACCTCAAGGCCGGCGCTTTCCATCATCATGGCCACCAGGTTTTTACCGATATCATGGAGGTCACCTTTAACGGTGCCGATAATCACTGAGGCACCTGAGGCCCCCTCGTCATCCCCCAGCATGGGTTTGAGAATTTCCACACAGCTGCCCATGGCCTGGGCCGCCATAAGCACTTCCGGGATAAACATGTCACCGCTCTCCATGCGTTCGCCCACAATATCCATGCCGGCAATCAGTCCGTTGTTGAGGATATCTCCGGCAGGCACATCCGCGGCCAGGGCAGCATTCACGAGATCCGTCAGTTTTGCTTCATCACAGGTTACCAGGGCTTGGGTCATTGCGTTGAAATCTGTCATTGTTGTCTCCTTGGTTCGTCGTTTGTATTTTTAGGATAAGCCGGGATTCCGGCATTCTTTTTCCATGTAGGCCACAAGGGCTTGGTCGGTGGCCTCGTCAATGAGGCGACCAGGTGCATTTTCAAGAATCCGGGCGGCCATTTTATTGGCCCTGGCCGCCGCATCTTTAGCACCGTCCTTTTCCCATTCCTGCTGGGTTCCCCAGAAAGAGGTGGTCGGTGTCCAGCGATTCCGGCAGTTGGCCACGGTTGCGGGATCCGTGAGAAAGGATCCTCCCGGTCCTGCCGCCCGGATGGCATCCCGGGCAAGGTCCCTGTCCGGGCCGTCAATGCCCCGGCCGATGCGTTTGATTCTGGAAATAACCTCTGCATCCAGGAGGGTCTTTTCATAGGATACGGTGAGGATATTATCCAGGATGCCCACACTCTCGTTGAGCAGGTGGGCGCCGGAGAGCATGCCCATCATGAGGTTCTGCATGGTTTCAGCCCCGGCCTGGAAATCCGGAATTTTGGCATCGGTAAACCCGGGCATGGCCCGTACCGGCACCTGGTAGAATTCCAGTCCCATCTGGATATTGGCAATGTTGATAAGCATGGTTTCAGGGGCGCCCGTGGCAAATCCGCAGGTTTTCATGTTGGCGGCGGCAGCCGACGGGCCGTAAACCACAGGATGGCCGGGCCTGAGCAATTGCACAAGGACCATGCCGGCAAGCAGTTCCGCATTCTGGAGAACGGCTGTTCCCAGCATGGAGTACGGGGAGGTAACCCCTGCCAGCGGCGCGCACAGGATGGTTGGCACCTGGTTTTGGGCCACATATTGGATCAGGGTCTCCAGGGGATCGTATGAGTAAGTCAAAGGGGTGGTGGCCCCGATGCTCACACACATGTAATGGCGGGACTGAAATTGCCTGGTTCCCCCCACGGCCAGGGCCGTCATTTCAAGCTGGGCCCGGGCCTGGTCACCTGTGGTCATGAATCCGTTCACAGGCTTGTCCGTATGCTTCAGGGTTTCGTACATCATGTGAAGATGTTTGGTTTCTGCCGGCAGTTCCGAAGGTTCCACAGGGATCATGCCCACCAGGTCAAAGATCTCCCCTGCCTGGTATATTTTCTGGAAGTTCCTATAGTCCTCCAGGGTGCCGGGCCGGATATTCCCTTCAAGGTCGTGGACCTTTACCGTGCCTGCGGCAGGCTGGAGCAGCCAGCCCTCCCCGAGTACACGTGTATGACCGGGGTTTCTGGCCGTCCAGGTGAATTTGGAGGGTACCTGTTCCATGGCCTTTTCCACCATGGCTTTGGGGAAGCGGACCACCTGGCCGTCCACTGTTGCGCCCCGGGATTTGAAGAGATCCAGGACCCCGTCGTGGTGAAAGGCAACCCCGGTCTCTTCGAGCAGGGTGAGACTGGC
>JAKSAX010000142.1 GCA_022361395.1 Desulfobacterales bacterium
CATTGTCCGCCGGCAATAGGGCCGGACCTGTTGCAGTTCCCCGGATCAGCCCTGTTTTCCCGTGAAAAAGATATAGGAGAAGATGGTGCCCAGCACAATGGTGCCGCCGGCCAGGGTGGCGGCAGGGGGGATCTCCCTGAAGAGAAAGAAGATCCAGACCGGGGCGAACATCATACTGCTCAAAGAGATCACGGCTGATTCCGCGGCAGGGATATAACGGGACGAGGCTGCGTTCAGGACCCTTCCCAGGGGAGCGGACACAAGCCCCATGATCCCCATGGTCACCCAGGTGGACAGGCCATAGGCCGAAGGGGTGGCCGGAGCCGCCATGAGCAGGGCCATGAAAAAACCGCAGAGTCCCACAACCGCCATCCGGCTCATCTGTTTATACCGCCGCAAAACAACCCCGTTCATGGCAAGGAAGGTGACCGTGAGCAGGGCCAGGCCGTCCCCTGCCAGGTTGGGGGACCGGGCGGAACCGGATACCACGATGAGGATGCCGGCCATTACCCCGGCAATGGCCATCCATAATGCCGGTGATGTCTTTTCCCTGAGAATGATCCATGAGAAGACCGCAGTGAGAACCGGACGCCCGCTGAGGATGATCATGGTATTGGCCACGGCAGTGTGCTTGACGCTGAGGACAAAGGTGGTGGCGCTGCCCACCATCAACAGGGCCGATACCAGCAGGGGCCAGCCGCCGGCCTTCAGCGTTCCCCTGACGCCCCGGCTGTCTGTTGCCCGGATGACCGCGGACATGGAGACGGCGGTAAACAATCCGAACAGAAACACGGTATCAAACCCGCCCGTACCGGAGAGGCGGATAAATACGGGATCAAGGCTCACCAGGAAACTGCCGGCCAATGCGGCCCAGAGCCCCTTGGACCTGGTGCTTTCGGGAAATACGGACTTTATTTCGATCATGATTGACTCCTTTTTGAAAATATCATACTAATGAGTATGATTATAAGCGGAAGAATGTTTTTGTCAATAAAAATCATACTTATCGGTATGATTTTCATGAGGCCTGTCTAAACCGGAGCAAATTATGAAGAAGATGGAAAAAAAGAGGGAACAGAAACGGCAGTCGATCCTCCGGTCTGCCCAGGAGGCCTTTCAGGCCGGGGGATATGCCGGGGTGAGCATGGACCTGGTGGCACGGAACGCCGGGATGACCAAGCAGACGCTTTACCGGTATTACCCGTCCAAGGAAGCCCTTTACCAGGCCACCCTGGATGCGGCCCGGGAAGAGTCGCGGGACCGGTTTTTAAAGGAACTGGAACTGGAGGATACCCAAGAGGCACTTACCCGGTTTGCCATTGGATTTCTCCGTGTTCATCTTTCCGAGGGGAATCTGGCAGGGATCCGTCTCCTGATGGCCGAAGGGCCGGAGGCCCCGGAAATGGCCCGGGCCCATTATGCGGCAGGCCCTGAAAAGGTGAGAGCCAGGCTGGCCGTGTTTCTCAGACAGCGGAGCCAAATCCGTGATCCTGAACTGGCCGCCGAGATGCTTCTGAGCACCCTCTTATCCCGGCGGATGACCTTCCTGACCGGGCTGCAGGGCCTGCCGGCCCCGGCGGACCTGGAAGCGCATGGGCGGCGGACGGTCCGGTTATTCATGGAATTGCTGGACTGAGCGGTTTCAGAAATATTTGGTTTATAAAACCTTTATATTGATTTTCTTTATCTAAGTCATATACTTAATCAAAAGATACAATCATGTATTTGTATTAACAGGAAAAATTAACCAAAATTATTAGTCATTATTTTAGTTATGACACTCTCAATTACAGAATATTTGGAACGGGGCCCTTTAACTTCGAAAGAGATCCAGGCAGCGACCGGGCTGAGTCAGGCTACCATTGCCCGGAAGATTAGAAAAATGGGAGACCGGATCATCGCTGTTTCTGAGGGGCGCACAATAAGATATGCTGCAGCGTGTAATGCATTTAACAGTGGAAATAAAATCCCGTTGAGTACTATTGATGAAGCCGGTAACCCACACTTAATTGCCTGTATCCGCCCATTGATTCATGGCGGATACTTTGTTGAGCCCGTCAAAAATATACCATCATTGCTGCTTGGTGAGCGTCGAACCGGTCTGTATGAAGACCTGCCTTATTTTCTTTATGATCTGAGGCCGCAAGGCTTTTTGGGGCGGCAGGTTGCCAAAATCATCGCATCCCGATGCGATGATTTCCCATCAGACCCAAGGGACTGGAACAGCAATCACATTGGCCGGTATCTTATTTCAAACGGTGACGATCTCCCCGGCAATTTAATCTTCGGTGATCGGGGTGTGATCGGGGTCGGGCCGCAACTTTTTCCTGCCACAGAAGAGGATTATCCTGATCTTGCCCAAAAAGCGATAGAAGGGGAGGTCACAGGGTCATCTGCCGGTGGTGAACAGTCTAAGTTCACCGCTTTTAATGAGAATTCCGAATGCCATGTGATTGTCAAATTCTCACCCAAAGGCAATAATGAAACTGCGGCACGGTGGCGCGATATTTTAATCACCGAATATCACGCGGCTGTGGTGCTTAATAAACGGATCTTCCCGGCTGCAATACCGGGCCTGGTTGACGTAGGCGGCCGGATGTTTTTGGAATCTGAACGGTTTGACAGAAACGGTGCACTCGGACGCAGGTCCATGGTATCACTTCAGACCATTGATTCGGAATTTACCGGTTTGGGAAGCAATTGGCCAGGGGTTATGAAAGGCTTGCTGGGAAAAGAACTGGTAAGCAGTAAGGATGTGTCTTATGCAGAATCCTTATGGTGGTTTGGCCGGCTTATAAACAATTCCGACATGCATTTAGGCAATTTAAGCTTATCGATAACCAACACTATTTTCAGATTATTGCCTGTTTATGATATGTGCTCCATGGGGTTTGCGCCTAAAAGCAGCGGAGAAGTACCGCCTTTTTCTTTTGACCCTCCGGATCCGGATAGTGTCGATCTGCCAGAAGATCAGCGCGGCATTGTAATAGAGGCTGCCTACGAATTCTGGGAAAGCGTTTCAAAGAACAGCAAAATTTCCGATCAGTTCAGGGCATATTTGCAGAAAGGCAATCCTGTTGAGCATTTGATTCCAACCGGAAGATGAGCCGGCTGAAACCGGCTTTCCGGTTAGATGAAAGGTGTCAGCAGCGAAAGAATCCCTTCCAGAGGCCTTACATCATCCTCGTCAAACCGGGCAGGCTGTTCCGAATCAATATCCAGGACAGCAACAACTTCCCCCTCTTTGATTACCGGCAGCACAATCTCGCTTTTTGACCTGGCATCGCAGGCAATGTGGCCGGGAAAGGCTTCCACATCAGGGACGACAACGGGGGCGCGGGTGTTAACGCTGTGGAGGCATACGCCCTTATCCTTCAGGACCTGGCAGGCCAGGGTGCCCTGGTAGGGTCCCACGTGGAGTTCGTTGTCATTGCCCGTGAAGTAGAATCCGGTCCAGAAATGGTGGGGCATTTTATGGTGGAGCACGGCCACGATGGTGGCCATGGCCGAGATGAGGTTCGGGGATTTGTCCTGGATAAGCTCTTTGAGCTGGTCGTGAATCCGCTGGTATCTGGCCTGGCGTCTGGGGTCGATCATTGGAAGCTCCTCATCCGTCTCTTTAATTTCAAGGGGGTTTCCCCCGGTGTGCGCCGGGGGAATCTGTTTTCCTGTATCCTACATTTTTTGCTTTTTAATGGCAATGGCAATGCAGACCGCTGCACCGCCCCAGGTTACCCCGAGGCCGATGACCAGCATGATGATGGCGGATGTCGTCATTGTCTATCTCCTTTTTTGGGTCAGGCTGTGGGCCTGGAAAATAAAGCTTAACACCACGATACCGACCACCAGCAGCCAGCCGAAGTAAAACAGGGAGGTGGAAGAATACCCGCCGTAGGGGGTTTTCAGGTCGCCGATGAGGTTGGCAATACTCATGTATCCCAGGACGGCAGGGGTAATGATCTTCAGGCAGAATGCCCACAGGGCGCCCACGCTGAAATCGCTGGTTTTATTGATATGGTCACGGAACAGGTCCAGTTTGCAGACCCAGGTCAGGAAGATGATTTCCACCAGGCCGCCGGCAAGCACACCAAAGTTATTGATGAACCGGTCCACGATGTCCAGCACCAGGAGTCCGCTGTGGGAGGCGAATACCGCACCCGTGACAAGGCCCACCAGGCAGTAGAGGGTGACGGCTTTTTTCCGGCTGATATCAAATTTTTCCATAAGGGAGGCAACGGAGACCTCGCAGATGGAGACCATGGAACTTAAGCCCGCAAAGATCAGGGCCAGGAAGAACAGGGTGCCGAAAAACGCGGGGCCGGGCAGGCTGTTGATGGCCTTGGGAATGGTGACAAAGGCCAGGCCCACACCTGAGCTGACCACCTTGTCCACGCCCACTCCCTGCTGGGCAGCCATGTTGCCCAGAACTGAGAAGACCAGGACTCCACAGAGAATACTGAATCCGCAGTTGGCAAAGGCCGTGATAAAGCCGTTGTTGGCCATATCCGCATCTTTGGGCAGATAGCTGGAATAGGTGAGCATGATGGCAAAGCCGATGCTCAGTGAAAAGAAGATCTGGCCGTAGGCCGCCACCCAGACCTTGAAGTCCAGGAGGGTTGAAAAATCGGGCTTGAACATCCAGTTCAGCCCCTCGGCAGCACCGTCCAGCGTCACTGCCCGCACCGTAATAATGATGACCAGGATAAACAGGGCCGGCATGAAAATCTTCGAGGCTGCCTCAATTCCTTTTTTTACCCCTTTGAACAGGACCACCCAGCAGATCAGCCAGGCTCCTGCCACCGCCGCGAAGATGGGCCAGCGGATACCCTGGAAGTTCAGCGGGCTGTCTGACAGCTGGAGATATGATTTAAAGAAGAAATCACCGGTCTCAGCCCCCCATCCCTGGTTGAAAGCCAGGAAAAAGTAGGAAATGGACCAGCCCACCACGGCAACATAATAGATGGAGATGGTAAAGGATACCAGGATCTGCCACCAGCCCACCCACTCCCAGCGGGGGGAGAGCCTGGAAAATATCTGGGGGGCGGAGCCCCTCAGCTTATTCCCCGCGCCAAACTCCAGAATCATAAAGGGGATGCCTGCGGTGAGCATGGCAAATAAATAGGGGATAAAAAAGGCGCCCCCGCCGTTTTCATAGGCCACATATGGAAACCGCCAGATGTTGCCCAGGCCGATGGCCGATCCAATGGCTGCCAGGACAAATCCGGCCCGGCTTCCCCATTGTTCTCTTTTTTTCATTATAATGTACTCCGTCGTTTAATATAAAAATCCAGCGGTTAACTATTGGCACTAATTTTCAATAGTCAAAGTTTTTTTTATTGAGATCGATCGGACTCCCATTTTATTGCTTTTTTAACCGGGGTATACTACCATTTCAGGACTGAAAACCTGTGCCCAAGAAACTACTCAGGAAACTATTTAGGAAAGAAGTCAATGTCTCCCGTCGTCTGCCATGATTGTGCCCGGATTCTGTTCACACCTGAAATGAAGCCCGGTACAACTGCGCACTGCGACCGGTGCAATGCAAAACTGCTGCGGCATGAGGCGGATACCCTGGGAAAAACCCTGGCCCTGGCCCTTACCTGCTTCATCCTCTTTATTATTGCCAATGCCTGGCCTTTTTTGATTATGCGGATCGAAGGCATTGAACAGAAAACAAATATGGTCACAGGAATCCTGGAGCTGTTCGGCCAGGGAATGCCCGTGCTGGCGATCCTTGTATTGCTTACTGCCCTGGTGTTCCCCCTGGTGCAGATCTCCGGGATGATCTACCTGATCCTGCCCATGAAGCTCGGGGTAATTCCCTGGAAGGCCGCTGCCGTGTACAGGACCATGCGCCGCTTAAAGCCCTGGGGCATGATGGAAGTATATATGGTGGGGATTCTCATCTCAATGGTTAAACTGCTGAAGATGGCCACCATTGTTCCCGGGCCGGCTGCCCTGGCCTTCATGGCGTTGATCTGCCTGCTGACAGCGGCCACGGCCGGGCTGAATCCCGGTCATATCTGGCGGAGGCTGCCGCCAAAGCCGGGCTGCCTGCCGGACCGCCTGCCCAAAGATACACAACTCCTTGCCTGCCACACCTGCGGTATGGCCTGCCTCTGCCCGCCGGGCACCCACGGTGCCTGCTCCAGATGCGGGGCATCACTCCACCCCAGGAAGAGAAACAGCCTTAAACGGACATGGGCGCTGGTTATTGCCGCAGGTGTCCTGTATTTCCCGGCCAACATCCTTCCCATCACGCGGTTGACTGCCTTTGGGCAGGACCAGTACGACACGATAATGAGTGGTGTGATCTACTTCATGTTTTCAGGGTCCTGGCATATTGCCCTGATTATTTTTGTCGCCAGTGTGGTGGTGCCGCTCATGAAAATCATTACCCTGGTATACCTTCTGGTCTCCGTCAGGAGGCGGTCATCCTTCCGGCCCGGGGACCGCACCCGCCTATACCGCATCACCGAGGCTGTGGGGCGGTGGTCCATGGTGGATGTCTATGTGGTGACTATTCTGGTGGCCATGGTTAAAATGGGTCACCTTGCATATATGGAGGCCGGGCCAGGGGCTGTTTTTTTTGCCGGAGTGGTGGTGATCACCATGTTTGCCGCTGAAAGTTTTGATCCGCGTCTGATCTGGGACGCCATGGAGGAGTCATATGAGTGAAGATAAGCCCGGTACAGGTTTGCCCGGCAACCTGCCTAGTGCCGTTATCCGTGAAAAAAGGGAATTTTCCCTCATCTGGGTGGTCCCCATCGTGGCCGTGATTATTGCAGCCGGCCTGGTATACAAAGCCGTGTCGGAAAAAGGGCCTGTGGTTACCATTACCTTTGACTCCGCATCAGGGCTTGAGGCCGGCAAAACAAAGATCAGGTACAAGGATGTGGATATCGGGGAAGTCTCGGAGATCAGGGTCAGCGAGGACCTGAACCGGGTGGTGGTCACGGCGAATTTCGGCAAGGGCGCCACCCGTTATCTGACGGAAAAAACCCGGTTCTGGATCGTTAAGCCCCGGGTGTCCGGCGGTGCGGTCAGCGGACTGGGCACCTTACTCTCCGGCAGCTATATTGCCATTGACCCGGGCACGGAGGGCCCCCCCCAGCTGGCGTTTGAGGGCCTGGAAGTGCCCCCTGTGGTCATGTCGGATAAACCGGGCCGGCATTTCCGCCTGCGGACATCAAAGATGGGCTCCCTTGAAATGGGTTCCCCGGTTTATTTCCAGGGTATCAAGGTGGGACAGGTGGTTGGGTATGAACTGGCGAAGCATGAGGATATCATTGACATCCGTGTGTTTATAGAATCCCCCCATGACCGGCGGGTGCTTGAAACCACCCGGTTCTGGTTTTCCAGCGGTGTGGATGTGGACCTGGATGCGGACGGGATGCGCATAAACACCCCCTCTTTTGTCTCGTTTCTCATCGGGGGCCTGGTCTTTGCGAATCCCGGGAACCAGCCCAGGGGGGAGGCTGCCGGGGAGGATGCCCTGTTCCAGCTGTTTGATACCTATGAAGAGGCCATGGCAAAAACCTATACCCAGAGAAACTATTATATCCTCAAGTTTGATCAGTCCGTCAGAGGCCTTGATGTGGGAGCGCCTGTGGAGTTCAGGGGATTTGTCATAGGCGAGGTGGTAGAGATCTCTATTGAAGCGGACTGGGATACGGGTAAGATTATCATGCCCGTGAAAATAGCCATTGAACCGGAACGGACGGCCAAACTGGCGGATGAGAAAAAAGCCCCTGAAAACAGCCTGGAGATATTGGTGAAAAAGGGGCTCCGGGCCCAGTTGAATATCGGCAGCATTGTCTCCGGCAAATTATACGTGGCCCTGGACTTTTTCCCCCATGCCGCACCGGTCACCCTGGAGGAGACGGGAGGACTGCCCGAACTGCCTACCATTCCCTCTTCCATGGATCAGCTGTCACGCAACCTGAACGCCTTTTTAAACAAGATCGAGAAGCTGCCCCTGAATGAGATCGGGGATGCCGCACTCAGTACCATACGAAGTATAGAACGGACAAGTGACAGTGTTAATGATGTTGTCTCTTCGGACGAAATAACATCGGCTGTTGCCAACCTGAATAAAAGCCTGGCAGATATCAGGCGCCTGGCGGAACAGCTTGAAAAGGATTTGCCGGAAACACTTGACCAGGTATCCGGAAAAGCCGTGGATACCCTTGACGATATCCGGAAAACAGCGGCGCCGGACTCTGCAGTCATATTTGAGTTGAGACGGACCTTAAAGGAATTTGCCAAGGCAGCCCAAAGCATAAGGGCGCTTGCCGATCATCTGGAGCGCCATCCTGAGTCACTTCTTCAGGGAAAGGGGAATAATGAATAAAATACTGCAGTATTTCGGGATATGTGCGGGGCTCCTGCTCATGGCAGGATGTATCGGCGGCACCAGCCAACCCTCTGTTTACTATGTGCTGAATGCCTCCGGCACCCATGCGGGGTATGCGGTTCCGGGCCTGGATCTCGGCGTGGGGCCGATAACACTGCCAGGAATCCTGGACCGCTCCCAGATAGTCAGCCGCCAGGGGGATAATAACCTGGCCGTGAACGAGTTTCACAGGTGGGCGGAGGCCCTGGACACCCAGTTTACCCTGGTTCTGGCGGAAAACCTGTCCGCAGGGCTGGGGACCATAAATATCAAGACCTATCCCTGGGAACGGCCCTTTTCTCCTGCCTACCAGGTATACGTTGATGTGAGACGGTTTGACGGTATACCGGGCAGGACAGTGGTGCTCCATGCCATGTGGTGGCTGGTGAATACCGATGATGATGTTCCCGTGCTGACAAGGCGGGCCTCCCTGGAGGTTCCCACGGCAGACAACAGCATGGCCGCCTATGTGGCCGCCCATAACAAGGCCCTGGAAAAACTGAGCCGGGACATTGCCACGGGTATCGCCGGGACCTTAGGCTCACGCCCGGATTTAGACAATTAGGGATCGCGTAATGAATGGTTTTTATTTTTGTTCGGATAAATATCTCCCGGGCGAGAATAACAGGAATGATAAATTTTAACCAAAGAAGGCCAACCAATGACGGAAATCAATTTAACCGGCCGGGAAATTATTGCCAAGGCTATTGAATTCGGGGCATCCCTTGCCGGGATTGTGAATATAGACGAGTTAAAATTCAGCCCCTCCCATACCATATACGGGAAGATGCCGGATTATTCAGGTGTCGGCACCGTGGATGTTGAGGGTAAAGAAAAACAGGGACAGGTTCAATGGGACAACAGGGCAAGATCGGCAGTGGTGATTGCGGTGGCCCACCCTGAAGACGAGCCGGACCTGGACTATTGGGTGCAGGGGCTGAGCGGTGGTACCAGGGGAAACGCAAAGCTGATATCCGTGTTCTCCCGTTTGGCAGGCTGGGTGGAAAAAGAGAAGAACATCGGGGCGATAAAAATCCCCTATTATGTTGAGCAGGGCGGGGTGTTTGTGAAAGATGCCGCTGTTCTGGCCGGGCTTGGCTGCATCGGCAGGAATAATATCCTGGTTACTCCGGAGTATGGCCCGAGGGTAAGGCTCAGGGTTCTGTTTCTGGCTGCGGATCTGCCCTCCACAGGAATAAAGAATTATGATCCCTGCGGCAATTGTGAGCAGTTTTGCAAAAAGGCCTGTCCTATGGGCGCCATGGGCAGGACCGTTTACACGGCGGAGAAAATGGGCCAGGACCTTTTGCCTGGCCGGAACGGCACCTATAACCGGAAACAATGCAACAGGCAGATGGAAAAGGATATCAATAACGGAGAGGATGTCCCTGTCCCGGGAACGGATAAAACAGGTAGTGAAGTCCGGTTTTGCAGGCAGTGCGAACTGGCGTGTCCTGTTGGCCTGAACGACAAGTAATTATAGCGGCAAATAATTATAAGGAGGGTGCTATGTTCATCAACGGAGAGTGGCTCCGGACGGAAAAATTTTTTCCTGTAACAGACCCGGCTGACGGCAGTGTTATTGCCGAGGTGCCGGACGGCGGGGAAAAAAAAATTGACCAGGCCATCGCCGCTGCTTTTGAGGCCTTTGATAGCTGGTCAAAAACAACAGCCTACCAGCGGGCCGGTTTTCTGCAAAAGGCCCATGTCCTGATGATGGACAACCTGGAGCATCTGGCCCAAACCATGACCCAAGAGCAGGGCAAGCCCATCCGGGCCGCCAGGAATGAGGTCAGGTACGGGGCGGATTTTCTAAGCTGGTTTGCAGAGGAGGCCAAGCGGGTTTACGGCAGGACGATCCCTTCGGCACGGGCTGACCAGCGGTTCATGGTGATGAAACAGCCCATGGGGGTGGTGGGGGCGGTCACCCCCTGGAACTACCCGGTCTCAATGATTACCCGGAAACTGGCCCCGGCCCTGGCCGCCGGGTGCACCATGGTGATCAAGCCGGCTGAGGCCACACCCCTTTGCGCCATAGAGCTGTTCAAACTCTTCGAACAGGCAGGTCTTCCCAAAGGAGTGGCCAACCTGGTAACAGCATTAGACCCCAGGCCGGTGGGCGAGGCGTTCTGCACCGATCCCAGGGTGGCCAAACTCACCTTTACCGGTTCCACTGCCGTGGGCAGGATGCTGGCCTCAAAGGCGGCTCTGCAGATGAAACGGGTCTCCCTGGAACTGGGTGGGCATGCCCCGTTTATCGTGTGTAAGGATGCAAATCCGGTGATGGCTGCCAAGGGCCTTTCCCTGGTGAAATTTTTAAATACCGGCCAGGCCTGTATCAGCCCCAACAGGATTTTTGTCCATGTGTCACAAAAAGAGGCCTTTCTCAGGGAACTGGCAGCCAAGGTCTCTGCCATGAAAGCGGGGAAGGGGACAGAACCGGGTGTGGGTATCGGTCCCCTTGTAAATAAGGCAGCCGTTGAAAAGGTGGACAACCAGGTAAAGGATGCCCTTGATCACGGGGGGACATTGATTGCCGGCGGCAAACGTCTCACTGACGGCGGCCTGGACAGGGGATGGTTTTACGCCCCCACCATCCTGGACAATGTGACCGAAGAGATGCTGATCTACAGCCAGGAGACCTTCGGCCCCGTGGCCCCGGTGATTACCTACGAGGATGAGGAGGACCTGTTAAGAATGGCCAATGACACCCGTTACGGCCTGGCCGCCTATGTCTATACAAGG
>JAKSAX010000482.1 GCA_022361395.1 Desulfobacterales bacterium
AACCGGATCAGGTGTTCGGCCACCGGCACCTGGACGTAAAGGGCGTCGGTTGCACCGAGCACACAGAGGACAGAACTGGGCTGGATCCACTCACCGACTTCAGCCTGTTTTTCCAGGATAATACCGTCAAACGGAGCTTTAACCACATGCTTGGCCAGGCGGATAGTCAGAATATCCACCTCCCTGGACAGGGCGATATGTTCCTGAACCCTCTCTTTATGGGAAAATCTTAAGTCATCATAGCTTGCCTCCGTGGCAACATCCTTTTTGAACAGCTGGGTCTGCCGGTCCAGGTTTCTTTTGGCATTCTCAATGCGGATTTCAGCCTGGACCAGTTTGGCCTTTTGCAGGGCCAGTTCCTTTTCCAGAATCCGGCTGTCCATGCGGATCAGGATGTCCCCTTTTTTTACCCGGTCTCCCTCCCGGAAGGTGACCGAGGTGATCCGCGCGGCCTCTTCGGGGGAGACCCGGCTTGTGCGCTCAAAGTAAAGGGTGCCGATCAGATCCGTTGTGCCGGCCGCACTCCCTTGGACAGCCTGGGTTACCCTGACCAGGGCAGGGGGCTGTGATTGTTCCCGGGCCTGGTCCGACGGTTTGTCCTCAGCCTGGACCTGCAGGGCTGCCGAAAGGCAGATTAATAAAAGGGTGAAAATGGATATATGCTTCATGATGGGGTCAGACTCCTTCTTCAACAGGTTGCCGGTCAGGAATGGCGGCACTTTGCCAGCGGCTGCCGGTTGAGATTTTTTTGAAAAACACCTGGTTTCCGTAAGCTGTCAGGCTTCCGGGGCGGCAGATCATAAAACAGGATGCTCAGCCTTGTCAATAATAATATAAGGGGTAATATCTCACCTTATTGGCATAAACTGCAAGGGTTTAAAATTAATCCAGGTTTTTATTCCGGTCAGGGGGATTTGATTGGACTTGACAATTGAGATTTTTTTGGTATACCAATAAAATATCAAAAAATAATCCGGTGTACACCGGAGTTACATAGGAGGAAACATGGCATATTCAGATATCAGTCACGGGTTGTGGGCCGCAACGGCGAAGGATAAGCCGGTATTGGATAAACTGGAAGGAGAGCAGGTTGCCGAGGTTGCCGTCATCGGCGGCGGGTATACCGGGCTGTCAGCTGCCCTGCACCTGGCCAAGGCAGGCCGTTCCTGCATCATGCTGGAGGCCAATGAGGTGGGGTTCGGCGGTGCCGGGCGGAATGTGGGGCTGGTGAATGCAGGGCTCTGGCTCATGCCTGAAGATGTGATATCCCTTGTGGGCCATGACCACGGCGAAACCCTTATCCGGGTTCTGGGAGCCTCTCCTGAGCTGGTATACAGCCTGATTGACGAGTATGACATATCCTGTGAAGCCTGGCGGCACGGTACCCTGCATTGTGCGGATTCCGGTGCCGGATACAAGGCGCTGAAGGAGCGGGAGCGCCAATGGCAGGAAAGGGGGGCGCCCGTCTCTCTCCTGGAAAGGGATGCGGCCGCTGAGATGCTCGGTACCCGTACGTTCCGGGGGGCATTGCTGGATAAGAGGGCCGGAACGGTTCAGCCCCTGGGCTATGCCTTCGGACTGGCCCGGGCCGCCCAAAAGGAAGGGGCTGTTCTTTGTGACAGATCTCCCGTAATCGGCCTTGATAAGTGTGAGGGGGGATTCTGTCTCAAAACCCCCGGGGGGCAGGTCCGTGCCAAAAAAGTGATCGTTGCGGTGCAGGGATATCCGGAACAGGTGTTCCGGGACCAGGTTAAAAACATTGTGCCTTTCAACTATTTTCAATTTGCCACCCCGCCCCTAGACAATGCCGTCCTGAAAAGCGTGTTGCCCGGCAGGAACGGGGCATGGGACACCAACCTGATTCTCTCATCATATCGCCTGGATGAATCCGGCCGGCTGATCGTAGGCAGTGTGGGCAATATCGAAGGCTTTGCCTGGGATCTGAACCTGGCCTGGACAAAACGGACCATTGCCAAGGTGTTTCCCCAGATCGGTGATGTGGATCTTGAATACGGATGGTACGGCAGGATTGCCATGACCACCAATCATATCCCCAGGTTCCACGTCATGGACAAGGACATGGCCATGGTCACCTGCTACAACGGCAGGGGGATCGGACCGGGGACCGTGTTCGGTAAATTATTGGCAAAATATATGACGGACGGGACCAGGGAGGATATTCCCCTGCCGGTATCTCCGGTTCAGGCAGTGAATTTCAGGCACCTGAGGGGATTGTTCTATGAGGCGGGTTCCAGGGTTTATCACTTTGCCCAGCGCAGGATTTAAGCTCAGGCACCCGCTACCGTAAATATGGAAACGGGCCGGTCCACCCCTTTTACTGATACGGGTTCCGGCACTGCCTCCAATGTTGCGGTTGAGAAGGTATCGGGCAGGCGGGATACCGTGTCGCCGGAAACAATAATCCTGGTGTCCAGGTCCCGGGTCATGGCCTGGAGCCTGGACGCCAGGTTCACCGTGTCTCCCACCAGTAAATATGACAGGCGGTCAGGGCTGCCGATGTTGGCCGCCAGAACCCTGCCGGTGTGGATGCCTATGCCGTGGGAGAGTTCCGGAAGCCCCCGGGCTTTGAAGGATAAGTTCAGGTCCCTTAACCTTACCTCCATGTCCAGGGCCGCACGCAGGGCATGGACCGGGTGTTTCGGATCCGGGACCGGGGCACCGAACACCGCGTAGATCTCATCTCCCAGGAATTGCAGGATAAGGCCCCTTCGGATTTTGATGGCAGCGCCCATCTCCTTGAAATAGGCATTGAGCATGGTGACCACTGTTTTTGGATTATGGGTGTGGGTCAGCGGGGCAAATTCCCGGAGGTCTGCAAACATCACGGTGACGTCCTTGTACTCTCCGTCCAGCGGGATCCGGCCTGAGAGAATTTCGTCCCGGATTCTGGGATCCACGTATCTGCCAAAGGCATCCCTGAGCCGTTTTCTCTCTTCAAGCCCCTGGATCATCCGGTTAAAGGCATCTCCGAGTATGCCGATCTCATCGTTGGACACCACCTGCACCCGGGTTTCATAGTCCCCCTGTTTCACAGCTTTCATGGCCAGGAGCATGTCCCCCACCGGTGCGGCAATGGACCGGCTGATCAGTCTTGTCAATATACCTGATCCCACAAAGAAGAGCCCGAAAATCACCAGTGAGAATATAAAGACAGACCTGGCATACTCATGGGTGGGCATGGGGTTTACATCCACCTGTAGAAAGAGGACAAACAGGGTTAATACAACGTGGGCCAGGGGAATGAGGCTTCCCATACGGTAGAAGGCCCGGATCCGCCTGGCAATGGATATCCGCCTGGTATTTTTAACCTCAAAGAGCCGGCCTTCGGGAAACAGCAGAGGGATGAGGGCGCGCCTGGCATAGGCCTCAAGGCTGAAGAAAATAATGGCTGACGAGAGGACGCCTACCATGGTGGACCGCAGGGAAAAGGCCACTGCCGTGCTTGAATCCATGAATCCCACTCTGAAGAAGGCAGTGAATATGATCATGGGTATGAGCACCCATAAACCTATGTTTACGGGAACCATGATAAATGGCAGGTTGATGATCCGCTGCCTGGCCTTTTCCAGCAGATCAGGCCCGTCGTCGCTGTACCCCGAGGCCAGGAGTTTCCTGACCGGGGAGAGTACGATGTGCATTACCAGCATAAAGGGAACGCTTGCTATGGCTGTTACAAGAACCAGGAGGCTGAACCGGTAGGCCACTATCCCCAGCCAGTTCGGGTCGTTTAACTCGTTGAGCCTGTCCCTTGCAAATTCAAAGGGGGTGGAGATATTCATGATCATGATGACCAGCATGGCCATGAAGGTTGCCCCAAGGGCAAGCTTGTAAAACCCGGACAAAGGAGGCTTTGGATCTGCCGGCCGGGGCATCTTCTAGTTGTCCTCTATGGTTGCGACAACCGCTGTCTTATTGTGAAGCTCCACGTAACCGGGCGGCATGGTGGATATTTCCCCAAAGGTCAGCACGCCGAGGGGGGAGTGATCTTTTTCCTTCTGGTCTGCGGCAATAAGGTCAAATTCAACCGCTTCATAGTTATATCCCAGGTTATCCACCATCTGTTTCCTGCCGAAACAATCCATAATAAACACCCGGGGCGCCGGGATCTCTGTGGGGAAGAGATTGAGGCTTTCAACATAGGCGGTCTGGGCAGCCTCTCTGATATTCAGGCATTGGGCCTGGGCGGATTTGCCGCTCAGATGAAGGATGCAGGCGCGGGTGCCCTCGGGGATTTCGGCGGAAAACTGCAGGGACCTGTCTGCCCCCACAGATACTGCGGTCCGGTCGATTATCTGTTTCCCGTCTTTCTGCTTGCGGATAAGTCCGAGGGGGTATTTTATGGCCACCTCTTTGAAGAAAAGGTCGGCATCTCCGGACAGGAGCGCCTGTTTCCGCCCGGCGATCTTGGGATCGATCCGGGATATAAAATCCAGGTAAAATTCCAGGGCCGGTTTTTTATTAATGGTTTCCACGTAACAATAGTTGGTCCGGGTGATCGTGCAGTCTGATTTTTCAAGCGGGAGCCACCCGTGGTTAACGCCGATGCCGCTTTCAAGATCCGTAAAGGCGAGCACGGCACCGTTCTGTATGACCTTTCCCGGTGTGAATATATTGAAATGGCTTGCCTTTAAGGTGTTTCTTCCGGCAAGGCCGCCGATAACCTTTAAGGGGTAAGTCTCGACAAACCGGTTTAATCCCCGGATCAGGGTGTGGTTGGACTCCCCGAACCCGTCACCGATGACAAACAGGGTTTTAAAGTTATTTTCAGGATGATCCGGGTCAAAGGGGGGCAGTTTTTTTGCTATGGCCCCGGCCAGGTCGGGTTCACCGAGACGGTCAAGGGTGACGATATGGACCCGGCTCCTGATACCGGCAAGAATGCTGCCCCTGTCCATAAGTTTTCCGTCACTCATGATCCCGGGAAATATCCCTCCGAAGATCTGTATCCTGCGTTGGCTTGTCTTTTTCAGCAGTGCATCACAATGGGTTTTAAATTCCGGGATTTTATCAAGCCCGCCTTCGGCATGGAAAACCATGATGGTCTTAAACCCGTCTGCCGCAAGGGAGGTGATATTTTTTTCAAGATCTTTGAAATTGCTTTTGTGGTCCAGGATAATCTTCATGGCGGTTCAGTATCAGGTTGCAGATTAAGTCCGTCCGGCCCTGTTGAGAGCCGGACAGGGGCGGGCTGCCGGTTAACGGGCCGGCACCACTTCCAGCCAGTAGCCGTCGGGGTCGTTGATAAAATAGATTCCCATTTCCTTGTTTTCGTAACAGATACACCCCATCTCTTTGTGCAGGGCATGGGCACCGTCGAAATCATCTGTTTTAAAGGCGATGTGAAATTCTTCATCCCCCAGGTCATAGGGTTTTTCCTGGGACTTGAGCCAGGTCAGTTCCAGCTTGTTGGCAGAGGCGTTGTCTGTGAGAAATACGATAATATAGCTGCCGTCTTGAGCTGTTTTCCGCCTCTGTTCTGTCAGTCCGAGTGCTTTTTCGTAAAAATCCAGGCTTTTATCCAGATCCAGGACGTTGATATTAAAGTGGTCTATGGTAAATTTCATGGTTTGCGGCCTCCGGTTGGCGGTTATGGGTCATGGGTTAACCATAGGCCTGTCTTTGGGGCGGGTCAAGAGAAAGTTCCGTGTTTTTATGACGGCCAAGGCTTAACTTATTATCCGCTTTGGTGTATAAGGGAAACGTTGTGCTGTTTTCGCCATAAAGACCCTGAACAACTGCAGCCATTGAGTGCTTAGGATAATCGGATACTAAAAAAGGGATCAGGATGGAAAAGAGGGAGGATCAGATCAGGAAAGCAGATGAAAACGCCCTGGCAGCCAGGTGGCAGGAGAGAGATCCTGAATTTGACGGTACCCGCCGGGAGGCCATGATCCAACAGCTGAAAACCAGGTGCCGGCAGGGGAGTCCGGACCGTCCCCTGAGGCTGGATTTAAGGGGGATCAATCTGAATAACGAAGAACTTTCAGGGCTGGACCTGTCCGGGTATGATTTCTCTTTTGCCTCCATGAACCGCGTGAATTTCAGCCAATCAAACCTGAGCTACGCAATTCTCACGGATGCCGGCCTTGATATGGCGGTTCTGGATGAATGCGAATTTATCGGTGCGGACCTGCGCCGGGCCTCCCTGAACGAATGCAGCGCCAAAAACTGCGGGTTCGGTGGGGCCGACCTTTCCCACGCCAGTATGATCAATGCCGACCTGGGCGAGGCTGTGCTCAGCCGGTCTTCCCTGCACTATGCGGACCTGCGGGCATCTGACCTTACCGGCGCACGGCTCTCCGAAGCCGATCTTTCCCATGCTGTATTTACCCGGGCCACCCTCTGTGATGCAGATATGAAAAAGAGTAACGTGGCCTATACCAGTTTCAGCCTGGCAGATCTCCAGCGCTGCCGTCTTCTCGGCATAAAAAATTTTAAAAAGGCCGATTGGATCGGGGCGGATATAAGGGATATGGATCTTCGGGGCGCATTCCTGGTCCGCCGCTATATTTCCGATGAAAACTACCTGTTTGAATTCCAGAGCCAGAGCCGGATGCATAAAACCATCTACTGGATCTGGTGGTTTACATCTGACTGCGGACGGAGCCTGTTGCGGTGGTTTGCCTGGCTGCTGACCGCAACCCTGGGCTATGCAGCGGTGTATACCCAGCTCGCCATTGATTACGGCGACTATCAGACCTGGTTTTCATCCATATATTTCAGTTTTGTCACCCTGACCACCCTGGGTTACGGGGATGCCGTTCCCATGTCCCTGACCGCCCAGGTGGTTGTTTCCCTCCAGGCCATAACCGGCTATATGGGGCTTGGGGGATTGTTGAGTATCCTGGGAAATAAAATGGCACGTCGTGCCGAGTAAGGTGAGTATTCATGTTCTCTTTTTTTAAGGCAAAGGCCGATCCGAAAACACAGTTGAAAAAGATACTCAAAGGGTATGAGTTACCCTCTTTTCCTGCCGTGGTAATGCAGATCCTCCAGAAGATCAGAAGTCCTTATTCTTCGGCAGCGTCCATTGCCGAATCCCTGGCACTTGATCCGGGCATATCGGTAAGGTTGCTGAGAATCGCCAATTCAGCTGCTTTTTCTCCCACAAAAAAAGTGGAGAACCTTACCCAGGCCATTGCCCTTGTGGGCATTTCCCAGCTTGAATCCATGGTGCTCGGGGTGGGGGTTGCCAAGGGTATGCCTAAACAGGCCTGCCAGTGGCACGATCCCGGTGGCTTCTGGCTGACCTCTGCGAAACGGGCTATCCTGGCAAGCGAACTGGCCCGTCTTATCTGTCCGGCCAAGGAATCGGAATGTTTTACAGCCGCCTTTCTTCAGGATCTTGCCCTGCCTTTCCTGGCCTGCCACAGAAGTGAGACCTACGATCCCATTTTCAGGAAATGGCATCTTGAGGGCGGGGACCTGGCTGAACTGGAGCGGGAAAAACTGGAGTGGGACCATACAGAGGTGGCATCCTGGATATGTGCGGAGTGGGGACTGCCTGAAAATATCGCCGCCGCCATAAGGGGACACCATGGTGCGGAGGTAAAAGATCACCAGGCACTCGGTCCTGTCAGGCTTGTGGCCATCCTTAGGGAGGACGAAGCCAACTCCGGTGTGGAAGAAATGATAGATATGGCCGTGGCCGAATACGGGCTTGACCGGGAAACCGTTGAAGCCATGATTGAGCCGGGCTTTGACAAGGCAAAGGAACTGGCCCGTCTGATCGTATAATCCTGTTTCCCCGATAATGATGAACGGCCACTGTCTCAAAACACTTGTGTTGCGAGACAGTGGCGATGAATGTCCCATAAAACTAGAACAAAATTCATTTTCTGTTTGAGATTCCTTAAAATTCGTTGTAATCTTCACAAAACACGAAAACCCCCCTGTGTTGGTATATTATTTGAAGTTAATAAAAATTAGTTTAGGATCAAAGGAGGTGGTATCAGGCGGTTAGCTGCCAATGGTACGCCATGATTCTCCGGATGCGGTTCTGCAGGTGCAGAAGTCAGGTTCTGTTGTCGGTGTGTATGGCGGAATCGCGGCTGGCAATGGCGGAAATGAGATAAATCAGATGAATTCGCAGGGGAAAATGCGAAAGTGGAGGCGGAGCAGTATGAAGAGAATAAAGGATGTTAAGCTGAGCGTTAAGTTGATTGTTGGCGGGTTGTTATCTGTATTTATTCCCATGCTCATCGTGGGTACTATCTCTGTGAATACGGCATCAAAGGCACTTGTGGATGCCGGGAAGATGGCCACTGCAAGGGTGGCCAAGGACCTTGCCATGACCACAGAGCTGTTTTTGGAAGAAGAGATGAAATTTGCCAGGGAAATGGCATTGACCCCGGTATTGGAAACCGCGGTGAACCAGGTGGCGGAAAACGGGCTTGATGCGTCCATGGATGCCGTAAGTGCGCTGGATAATTTTTTTAAGAAAGCCCATGGGAAAATCGGTACGGACTACGATCTGTTTCTTATTACGGACAGTAAAGGTAATACTATCGCCGACAGCACCGGCGGATCTCTGAGGGAGAAAAAGATAAATGTGGCGGACCGGGGGTATTTCAAGGAGGGAAAAGCCGGTAATGCAGTGGTGGGAAAACCCATTAAGTCCCGGGCCAGCGGGTTGCCGGTGGTGGTATTGTCCATACCCCTGACAACCCGGAGCGGTAATTTCGCAGGGGTTTTCGGAGCTGTCCTGAAACTGGACTCCCTCTCTTCCAAACTGACTGCCATAAAAATCGGCGACACCGGATATCCCTTTATGATTAACAAGGAGGGGATCATCATTGCCCATCCCAAAAAGGAGTTCATCTTTGAACTGGATCTTAAAACCGTTGACGGTATGGAAGAGATCACCCGCAGGATGATGGCCAACGAAGACGGAACTGAAAACTACGTGTTCAAGGAGACTGAAAAGCTGGCCAGCTTTGCCAGCATAGCCATCACCGGATGGAGTATCGGTATCACCCAGAACCGGGCAGAGTTCATGGCGCCGGTTCAGAGGATGCAGCTTTACATTATTATTGCTGGGTGTATCGTATTGGCTGTCGTGGCTGTGTCGATCTTTTTCGCCTCCCTGGCAATCATCAGGCCTATTAACGAGGCCGTGGCCGGGCTCAAGGATATCTCTGAGGGTGAAGGCGATCTGACCAAGCGCCTTGAGGTCCGTGGAAAAGATGAGGTGGGGGTCCTGTCCCTGGCCTTTAACACCTTTATCGATAAACTCCAGGCCATGATTTCCGATATTACCCAGGGGGTGGACACCCTCTCCTCCTCTTCAACCGAACTGGCAGCCATTTCAGACCAGATGTCCTCAGGAGCGGGCCAGACCTCTGAAAAAGCCGGCACCGTGGCCACCGCAGCAGAGGAGATGACCACCAATATGAATTCCGTCTCCGCTGCCATGGAACAATCCTCCACCAATGTCAATACCGTTGCCAGTGCAGCGGAAGAGATGAATGCAACCATTGACGAAATCGCTA
>JAKSAX010000285.1 GCA_022361395.1 Desulfobacterales bacterium
AGAGCTGGTGGAGGTGAGTTTTGAACCACCGGGAGGGGAGGGGGCCAAGGAACCCTGCCATACGCCGGACCGTTGCCTCGGGTGCCGGCCGCGTATTCATCCGGGCGGGGATCCCTTTCTTGTGGCTCTGGCCGGAAATCCCAATACCGGAAAAAGTACCGTTTTCAACGCCCTGACGGGATTGCGGCAGCATGTGGGGAACTGGCCGGGAAAGACCGTTTCGCGGGCTGAGGGGCGATGGGTTTACA
Source organism: Desulfobacterales bacterium (assembly GCA_022361395.1). Lineage (GTDB taxonomy): Bacteria > Desulfobacterota > Desulfobacteria > Desulfobacterales > Desulfobacteraceae > Desulfobacter. The sequence continues at coordinate 249 of JAKSAX010000285.1, forward strand.
ACGGCAAGCCCTTTTCCCTGGTTGATCTGCCGGGCACCTATTCCCTGCTGCCTGTTTCGGTGGAGGAAGAGATCGCAAGGGACTATATCCTGTTTGAAGATCCCGACTGCACCCTGGTGGTCACGGATGCGACCTGCCTGGAGCGGAATCTTAACCTGGTGCTGCAGATTCTTCAAATTACCGCCAGGGCAGTGGTTTGCGTCAACCTTATGGACGAGGCGGCACGTAAGGGCATCTCTATTGACCTGGAAAAACTGGAGGATTCTCTAGGGGTACCGGTGGTCGGAACGGCTGCCAGGTCAGGCAGAGGATTGTCCGCCCTCATGGATAAGGTGGAGGGTGTGGCTTCCGGCCGGATCGATACCCATCCGGCTGTGGTTGAATACGATGCTGATCTGGAATCGGCAGTTGATGATCTGATTCCTGAAATACGAATGATTTTTCCCCACCTGCCAAACCCGAGATGGCTTGCCGTTCACCTGCTTGACGGCGGTGACAGCCGCCTGATGGAAGAGATTATAAAAGGGATGACTGTCACACCCCTGGAAGGAGCAGTACTCTGAAAGGATACAGGAAAAATATCGATGCCCTTTTGAAACGGGCGGCTGTCATAGGATCAGGGTTTGACGGCCGTGTCTACGAGCGTGTGACCTCGGCAACCTATGCCCGCGCAGAGGCCACTGCCGGGGCCTGTGTCACCCGGACCAGCAGCAGGGGATGGACACGGGATCTTGTGGTTGACCGGCTGCTCTCCGCAAAGACAACCGGTATTCCCATCATGCTGGTTTTGCTCTGTTTCGTGCTGTGGCTCACGGTAAAAGGCGCCAACGTACCCTCGGCTTTTCTTGCCGGGATATTGATCGAGGAAGGGGGGCTCGCAGGATGGCTGGCAACCTATATGGGCATGGATGCGAAAGCTGTTTTGCTTACCCACAGCCTTTATGAGGGGCTGCTGGCCTGTTTCGAAACGGTTCATGCGCCTGCCTGGCTTTCAGGTTTCCTGGTGGACGGGGTCTACCTTGGACTGGCCTGGGTTGTCTCTGTCATGCTGCCGCCCATGGCTATTTTTTTCCCCATGTTCACCCTGCTCGAAGACCTGGGCTACCTGCCCCGGGTGGCCTTGAATATGGACGCTTTCTTCCGGGCGGCAGGCGCCCACGGAAAGCAGGCACTGACCATGGCCATGGGGTTCGGCTGCAATGCCGCCGGGGTCACTGCATGCCGCATTATTGAATCCCCCAGGGAGAGGCTTATCGCCATCCTGACCAACAACTTTGTTCCCTGTAACGGAAGGTGGCCCACACTGATAATGGCGGCTTCCGTCTTTGTGGCGGCCTCCGTTACCCCGGGTCTGGCCGGTATCACAATCATGCTGTCACTGGTGGCGGTTACCCTGGTCGGGGTCGGGGTGACCCTGGCAGTCTCCTTTTTACTCTCACGTACCCTGCTTAAGGGCGTGGCCTCCAGTTTCACCCTGGAGATGCCGCCTTTCCGTCCCCCACAGGTGGGACGGGTGTTGTATACCTCAGTTATAGATCGTACGCTGAAGGTTCTCTGGCGGGCTGTGGTCTGCGCAGCCCCGGCCGGCGGACTGATCTGGCTGCTGGGAGCCATCCCCGTGGGTGAGGTCAGTGCTTTTGCCTGGCTGAGAACCATACTGGATCCGGTGGGCAGCCTCATAGGGCTGGACGGGGTGATCCTTATTGCTTTTATTTTTGCCATTCCGGCCAATGAAATCGTGGTGCCCACCATTATCATGGGATATTTGCAGACAACTCGGATGGTAGAACTGGCAGACCCTTCCCAGTTATTTCTCGCAAACGGCTGGACCCTGACCACTGCAGTCTGCCTGATGCTGTTCTCTCTGCTGCACTATCCCTGCACGACCACGACAATGACCATCTGGAAGGAAACAGGAAGCGTCAAATGGACACTGCTGTCCAACCTGATTCCTTTAGGGGTCTCTGTTGTTGTCTGTTTTTCAGTGGCCAGGCTGATGGCCTTTTTTTAAAGGACCGGAGAAAGGCCCTGATTGACAACCGGAAAGAGGAGAGTTAGTTTGGGCTAGTAAATTCCTGTAAAAGCCAGTTCACGGGGAGAATGGCCTCAACCGCAGATCCGGCAGGGCAAATGGACGGAAAAAATAACAACCGGAGGCCGGTTAAATCCGGCCGGGATATCATGAAACGTGAGATGAGGTTCAGCTGCGGCGTCGGACTGACAGTGGGTATTCTTTCGCTCTGGGAAATTGAACCGGCAGGCTTGCTGGGATGGGCAAAATGGCTGGGCGCAGTTTCGGTATTCTGTCTGATTACAGGCTTAATGGGCAGTCTGAAGCGGTATCTGTTAACCAGAATTTAAAGGAAGCTTGGGTGTATGCATATTATCAGCGGTTTTATTGTTGCAATGGTGGCAGGCAGGCTTAAAAAGGACAAAGGGCTCAGCGGACTGCCTCATCTTAAGACAGGCCCGGTCCGTGTGGGCCATGCACTGCCCGGCCGGATCCGGGTTATGGTGCCGGACCTGAAAGGGGCCGGCCCTGGGGAGGTGACCCGTCTGGAGAAGCTGGGCAGCCTGCCCGGGGTGACCTCGGCACAGGCCAATCCCGTATCGGGAAGTGTCGTTATCCGTTACGATCATAAATCCGTGACGCCCTCCCTGATACTCATGGCCCTGTCCCGGATACTGGGCAAGGAGGAAGAGGTGATCAACGCAGCAACCCCTAAACTGATGGCCGGATTAAGGCAGTTTGGGACAGGGCTTAACCGGGCCGTGTATGAAGAGGCACACGGCCTGGTGGACCTGAATACGCTTCTGGCCCTGGCGCTGCTTGCGGCCGGGGGAGCAAAGCTCTGGCAGGAGCGGACCTCCGGAATGCCCCCGGGCGCGGTTCTTCTCTGGTGGGGCCTGAGCATTATCAACCGCCGGAATAAAGGGGGGAACTGACCATGGCCGGCAACGGAAAACAGGCCCTGATGCACTGCGAGGCCCGGCATGCCCTGAAAGGGCGGGTCCGTGTATACTGCCGGGGATTAAAATACCTTTCCCCCTTTGCCGGGACGATCGCAGAAGACCTCAACAGCTGTTCCGGTATCCGGTCGGCCAGCATTTCAACGGTATCTGCCACTGTTCTGGTCTTTTACGATCCGGACCTGGGGGGCACTGATGATATCACCGAGCAGGTGGCTGCGGTCCTGGGCGCCTATGCCATGAACGCATTCAAGGCTGAACGGGCTGAGAAAATAGCCCAGACGGTCCAGGAACGGAGGCTTCAGGAAGAGCCGATGGCCGAGACCCTCAAACGCATTGCCATCACAGGCGGAACCCTGGGGTTTTCCTGGCTGCGTCCGGGTTCCCCGAAGCCCGGCATCCTGGGCCGGTTCCTCAACATCTCCGCCATGACGGCTGTCTCCCTGGCCATTCCGATTTTCAAGAGCGGTCTTGCAGCCATGGCCGTCCATAAACGCCCCAATGCCGACACCCTGAGTGCAAGCGCCATTATTGCCAGTGTGGCGGCAGGGCAGGGGCAGTCTGCCTTAACCATTATCCTGCTGGCTGATATTGCAGAACTGTTGACAGCCTATACTATGGACAGGACCAGGCAGGCCATCCGCGACATGCTGAGCGTGGGGGAGGATTTTGTCTGGCGGATCGCCGAAGACGGCAGCGAGGAGCGGGTTGCCCTTTCCGTCCTGAAAAAAGGGGACAGGGTTATCTCCCGCACCGGGGAAAAAATCAGTGTGGACGGTGTTGTGGAATCAGGAGATGCTGCAGTGGACCAGGCAGCCATTACCGGAGAGTTCATGCCCGTTCACAAACAGGCCGGCGACGAGGTCTTTGCAGGCACGGTTATCCGGTCCGGTCGCATTGTCACCCGGGCAGACAAGGTGGGAGACCGGACTGCCGTGGCAAGGATCGTGACAATGGTGGAAGAGGCCGCAGACCGCAAGGCTGTGGTCCAGACCACCGCAGACCGGATTTCAGGCCAGTTCATACCCGTGAACTTCATGCTGGCGGCCGTGGTATGGGTGTTTACCGGAAAGGTGAGCCGGGCCCTGAACATGCTGATAATCGACTACTCCTGCGGTGTTCGGCTCTCAACGGCCACGGCACTTTCCGCAGCCATCTGCACGGCCGCCAAAAACGGGGTGCTGATCAAAGGCAGCAACTACCTGGAAGCCCTGTCAGATGCTGACACCGTTATTTTCGATAAAACCGGCACACTCACCGAAGGCCGGCCCGTGGTTTCCACCATACTCTGCACAGATCCGAAATATTCGGACCGGGAGGTGATGTGCATGGCTGCTGCTGCTGAGGAAGCCTCGACCCATCCCATGGCCCTGGCCATTTTGGGAAAGGTGAGGCGGTCCGGCTGGGTCATTCCCAAGCATACGAATAACCAGAACCATACCGCACTGGGTGTCTCAACCAAGGTCGGGAGATCCATAATCCGGGTAGGTTCAAAGCGGTTTATGGAAAGCAGTAAAGTCCGTCTGGCCGATGTTGAGGCCCAGGCGCAACGTATTGCCAGGAAAGGAGAAAACGTCGTCTACGTGGCCAGGGGACGGACCCTTGCCGGGGTGATCGGCATCCAGGACGTGCTCCGGGAGGACATGAAAAAATCCCTGAACAGGCTTCGGCACCTGGGGATAGATGATATTATCCTGCTCACCGGGGATGTTGAACAGCACGCGGAAATAGTGGCCATGCGGATGGCCATGGACCGGTACCATGCCGAGGTCCTGCCCGATGAAAAAGCCGAAACCGTGCTGAGGCTTCAATCCAAGGGCACCCCCGTGGTTATGGTGGGAGACGGTATTAATGACGCACCGGCACTGGCCTACGCCGACGTGGGTGTGGCCATGGGAAAAAACAGGACGGACATTGCCATGGAGGCCGCGGACATCACCATTGCCGGAGATGATCCCCTGATGATTCCGTCAGTTGCCAGGCTTTCCCAGCGTACCATGAATATAGTCCGGCAGAATTTTGCCACTGCCATCGGTGTAAATACCTTGGGCATCATGCTCGCTTCGGTGGGGGTGCTTCCGGTTTTCTGGGGAGCTGTCCTGCATAACAGCTGTACAGTGGCGGTGGTGCTCAATTCGTCCAGGCTGCTAATCCATGATATGGAAAGTGGAAAATGATTGACTCCTTAAGCGTCACACTGATACATGCCCTTCCCGGGCGGGTGCGTATGCGGCTCTCCCAGCCGCCTGTTGACGAACCCCGCCTTATCGAGGCCCTGTCCGGTCATACCGGGATTCTCTCCGTCGGCTATACCCGGGCCAGCAGAAGTATCCTGGTCACCTACGGGGGCAGCCATCTTACCACCCATGAACTTATGCTCAGAACCGCCATCGCCCTGTCAGCGGATAAAGGAGAGAGTCCGGTAAAGGTGCTGGTGGCGCCCAGGGACGAGACAATGACTGACGGGGCTGTACTCGCAGCCTTCCTTCTTGCCGGTATTGCCGCGCTCCGGTGGACTGTTCCTGGCGGCGGCCGCCGCCTTATGGACCATGCCGCAGGCTCCGGCGTTGCCCTGGCAGTGGCTGAACACGCCTGGCGTGAGGCACGGGAACAGGGGTATTTCCATCCCGAGCTGTTATCCCTGGGATATCTGACAGCTTCCTATTTTAACGGTAGGGTGTTCCGGGGGGCGGTAATCACCTGGATTGCAAGTTTCGGCCGGCATTTATTATCCGGGGAGGAGCGGTGCATTGAGGTGCGGCCCATGGGAAGGGTTAACGGAAGGGAAAAAGGTTACCAGGTGGCCATGGCCAGGCAGCCCTCACGGGATGCGCCGCTGCTGAACCTGTTGCGCAGCGTGCTTCAGATGGCGGGTATTGCCAGTTTTGCCGGCGGCTACGACAGCTTCCTGGGAGAACTTCAGAATATTGCCAGCGCCCACGGAGAGGTGCTGGAAGGAATGGCGGGGCTGCCCAAAGGCATTCCCATAGTTATTAATCAGGAGGAGACTGAATGAAACTCAACTCAAGTCATGTAATCGGATTTGCCGCAGGTGTTGCTGCTTCAGCCGCCTGTTTTTATTTTTATAAACGGAACCAGGCCGAGTTTGACGCTTGGCTCAGTGAGCACGGTATTGAAATGGCAGGGCACTCAGGAAAAAATCCGGAAAATATGACCCTGGAAGAACTGATGATTGAAAAAGAGCTGTTCGAAGATATCATCGCCGAGAGGGAGATGGCTCAAACCGAAGAAAAGACTGAAGAGTAGAGCACATCCCGACTTTTACCCATAGATATTTGCAGGAAATGAATTGAAAACCGAAAATATTAAAAATGCACTGGCTCCATGCGGGCTGAGCTGTGAAAAGTGTTTTGCCCATGTGGACGGGGATATCAGGAAATACGCAATAAAGCTGCAGGATAAACTTGGAAACTTTGACATTTATGCCAAGCGGTTTGAAACCCTGGTCGGAGATCCGGTTTTCAAGCGGTATCCTGATTTCAAGGAGATGCTTGACTATTTTGCCGGAGAGAGCTGTACAGGGTGCCGCAGCGAACAGTGCAAGCTTTTTAAAGGCTGCGGCGTCCGGCCGTGTCATCAGGAAAAAGGGGTGGATTATTGTTATGAATGCCGGGATTTTCCCTGTGATCATACCGGGTTTGACCCGCATCTCCATAAACGGTGGATCGCCATGAATGAGACCATCCGGGAAATGGGTGTAGAGGCCTATTATCTGGCGACAAGGGAAAGCTCCCGGTATGTATAATACCTGTCAGGAGGCTGAATTCTTTTCCATCTTTTCAAGGCGGTAACGGAGGGTGGCCCGGGAGATGCCGAGGATGCGGGCCGCCTTTGACACGTTACTGTTTGCCTTTTCCATGGCATAGGTGATGCACCGGTGTTCAAGGGCCTCCAGGCCGTCGCCGATCATTACGGGGATGAGGTCATCCATGGGCAGTGTGTCCAGGGTGTTTTTCTGGTAAGGGTTGAGAATCAGGTGATCCTGGGTGATCTGGTCTGTTGTACAGAGAATCATGGCCCGTTCCAGAACATTTTTCAGTTCACGGATATTTCCCTTCCACGGATAGGAGAGCAGCTTTTTCAACCCTTTATCCGAGAGGGCAGGGGGCTTCTTGCCAAAGGCCTTTGAGAATTCATTGATAAAGTGGCGGCTGAGCCGGTGGATGTCCTCTTTTCTTTCACGCAGGGGCGGGATATGGATGGGAAAGACATTGATCCTGTAATAGAGATCTTCCCTGAAGGTTTTTTCCCGGACCATTTTCCAGAGATCCTTGTTGGTGGCGGCAATGATTCTCACGTCTGCCGTGATGGTTTTGCTGCCCCCGAGCCGTTCAAACTGCTGGGTTTCAAGAATCCGCAGGAACTTGGCCTGGGTATCCGGCTCCATATCACCGATCTCGTCCAGGAACAGGGTGCCCCCGGAGGCCATTTCAAATTTTCCCTTTTGCTGTTTATGGGCGCCGGTAAAGGCGCCTTTTTCATAGCCGAACAGCTCGGCTTCCAAAAGGGAGGACGGGATGGCTGCGCAGTTTACCGTTGAAAAAGGGCCGGAAGACCTTGGGCTGTTCATGTGGGTGGCGCGGCTGAGCAACTCCTTGCCGGTCCCGCTTTCACCGGTAATGAGTACAGAGGAGTCTGTATGGGAAACCGAACCGGCAAGTTCCAGCACCTCGCAGATTTTCGGGGAGTTTCCCACTATATTCTTAAAGGTGAACTTATCTTCAATCTCCTGTCTCAGATGCCGGACTTCGTGGGCAAGCCGGCTGATTTTCAGGGCTTTTTTAACGCTCTCCCTGAGGGGCTCCTCCTTAAAGGGTTTGGTAACGTAGTCATAAGCACCCTTCCGGATGGCCTTGACGGCATTTTCAATGGAACCATATGCCGTGATGACGATCACCGGAATATCCGGATCCTTTTCCTTGACATGGGCCAGGATCTCCATGCCGCTGACCCTGGGCAGTTTTAGATCGGTGATTACAAGGTGGATGGTCTGGTTATCGAAAATATCAATGGCTTTCTCACCGTCCTCTGCCTCGTGGATGACCAGGTCAAGATCTGAAATCTGCATGGCAATGACCTGGCGCATCCGGTCTTCGTCTTCAATGAGTAGTATCTGTGGCGGCATTGCCGTCCTCCTGGTGATCAATCTGGTGATCAATTGGAAAAATCAGGGTAAACCGGGTCCCTTCTCCGGGTATGCTCAGAACCTCAACTTTACCTTTATGGCTTTTAATAATCTGGGAAACCACGGGCAGGCCCAGGCCTATGCCGTCATCCCGGAAGCTGACAAAGGGGTCGAATATGACCTGCAGCTTCTCCTGGCTGATCCCGCAGCCCTTGTCGATAATATCAATTTTCATCTGGTCCGGCCAGGGTCCTGCAGGGGCAATTTCCAGGCTGCCGGGAGGTGTACCCGTGTTGGCCTGTTTCCGGATTTCCATGAGGATTTTAATCACTCCGCCGGAAGGCATGGCCTGGACAGCATTGATGAAGAGGTTTAAAAAGACCTGGTGAAGCTGATCCCTGTCAGCCGGAATTTCCGGAAGTTCACCATGGGTTGTTATCTTGAATTCATGATCAGAGTACTGGGTTTTCAGGATAGTGGTAATCTCCTCCACCAGCAGCCGGATGTCAATGGGCTTGATTGTCGGTGACGGGGGTTTGGCAAAATCAAGGAATGCGGTGAGCGTGTGATTGAGGCGGTCCACCTCCTCCATGATGAACTGGGCGGCCTTTTCCCGCATTTCAATGGGGCGGTCCGGGTTGGCCACCACCTGGGCCGATCCCCGGATGATTCCCAGGGGATTTTTAATCTCATGGGCAATGCCGGCGGTCATCTGGCCGACAGCAGCCAGTTTTTCATTTTGGGCCAGTTCTCCATAGGTCCGTTTCAATTCCCTGGAACTCTTGTTTAACGAGGCTGCCATCCGGTTGAACGATCCGGCCAGGGTCGCGGCAATATCCGGATCCCGGATATCAACCTTATACTCAAGGTCTCCGCTGGAGATGCGTTCGATTCCCTGCCTGAGCCGGGTCAGGGGGCGGACAATGGTCATGGCGATAAGATAAGAGAGCAGGCTGGCAAGCAGTATCCCGCCGATGACCAGGGAAATGATGGCCCGCCGGATGGAAAAGACATTTTCAAACAGGTCGGAGACGGGCAGGGTCACGCCCACGGTCCAGTCATTGCCCGGATAATCGGTGTATGCGGTAAAGTACTGGTTGCCTTTGAACTGGGACATGCCGAAACGTTTGCTGCGCGCTTTCAGGTCGTCATGCACGCTTCTGAGCAGATCGGTATGAAAGGGTTCCCAGGGCTGCTGGACCAGTGCAGGATGGGCAATGATCCGTCCGTTTTTATTGTCAAAAATATAGGCCACGCCCCTGGCACCGATTTTAATGCCTTTGAGGAATTGTGAAAATGAGGAAATATCAATATCAATACCGCAGACAGCCTGGAGTTTCTGGGTGGTGTCGTAAATAGGCAGGGAAACGGTCATTCCCGGTTTTCTTGCAGATGCAAACAAGTAGACATCTGTCCAGTGGATGTCAAGGGTGGTAAGGGCTCCCTGGTACCAGGGCCGGATTCTGGGGTCAAAGGTTTTATGCACCTCGGGCACCTGGGCCGGTGACATTAAAAACCTGCCGGTTTCATCCCCGAAATATATATTAAAAAATTCAGGATGGTCCTTTTGAAATAAATTAAAGTACTGAATAATCTGCTTATCATCGGTCATGTCGATCAGGCCTTTTTCAAAGAGGGATCTGATCAGTTTGACGTTAAAGGTGTGGTGGGACAGAAAGGATTCCACCCGTTTGGATATCTGATTGGCGGACCCGAGTGCAAATTCCTGAAGCTGTTTTTCAATGACGCGGGTGGCCTGCAGATAGCAGAAATACCCTGTGCCGGGTATCACAAGGATGATAATCAGGGTCAGGGCCAGGAAGATCCTGATCCTGAAGGAATGCCTGAATCTGGCCAGGTGGGGGAAAAAACTCATAGGCCGGCCTTATCTGCCAGGGCCTGTATATCACGAACCAGGTATGGATTGGCTGTATTGTGGGAAAGATACGGTTCAACCAGGGGTAATGCGTGGGCGGCAAGTTCCCTGTCGGCCAGCATGGCCTTCAGGGCCAAACCCGTTGACGGACTTGAGAAAAAACGGTCGTACAGGAGTGTAAAGGC
>JAKSAX010000139.1 GCA_022361395.1 Desulfobacterales bacterium
AGTATCTGTCCTATGAACAGGGCAACTATTTTGACCAGGCAGGATCTGAGATCAACAAGAAAAAACCGGTTTATCTCGTAGTGGATAAAGCCCTGTCCGGGGGGGAGGCTTCCGGTGAACACCGGCTGGCAGTCGGGATCAGTTTATTTAAGGGTTCTCCTGGAATGACAGGTTCGGGACGGCTTATCACCCTTAGATTCAAAGCCAAGCAACAGAGCGCTTCCCAAATCATCCTGACCAAGAAAAAGATCGTCGGAACAGATGCAAAGGAGATTACACAGATTTCCTGGCCTGCTGCCGTTCAGATTATTCCGTCATAGAGATTCGATATTAAAGGGAACTGAAGCAAATCAGTTCCCTTTAATTTTTCTGGTTTGAGGTACTCTTGCCGGGTGTCAGTTATTATCTTCATAGGCCTTTTCTATAATCAGAGCCGGCTTTAAAAGCATGGTGATAACAAACATCCCCAACCCCACAACCCCCAGCGTAATCATTAATTCCACATTGGACGGGGCATAATCGATAAGCTCTCCCATGGGAGACGGCACAAGGCCGGGTACGATCAGGCCGATGCCCTTTTCAATCCATATTCCCACAATCAGCAGGATCAATGCAGGGAAAAGGAAAATCTGACGATCCTTGAACGGGTTAAAGGCCAGGATAAGGGTGCCTAAAAGGTTAATGGAGATGGCGGTCCATATCCAGGGTACAAGGGAGTCATGACCCTCAAGTCCGAAAAACAGGTAAACCGCGGACTGGCTGTGGTGGGTGGGAAAGTAGAACTCCTTGAAGATCTCAGAAAAAAGCATGAGCAGGTTTATAACCGCAGCCGCCACAATGATGATTCTCAGCTTGTTGAAAATCCTGTTGTCGATCTTGTAGTCTGTGGCTGAGTTGACCACATGGAGGACCAGGCTGATAATAGCCGGGCCTGCGGCAAAGGCGGAAGCAAGGAAACGGGGCCCCATCAGGGGGTTGTTCCAGAACGGCCGTGCCGGCAGTCCCTGGTAGAGAAAGGCGGTGACCATATGGATGGCCACGGCCCAGCCGATTGAGATAAAGACAAAGGGTTTATAGTATTTTCCCACAGGCACCCGGTTATGATAATGGCAGTAGATGATATATGCCGGAATCAATGCATTAAGCGCCAGGTAGCCGTTGAGCACCAGAATATCCCAGGACAGCAGGGATGAGGGAAAATTCAGCTGTCCGATACCCGGAATCAGATGCCAGAACTGCAGGGGGCGGCCCAGGTCCACGAAGACAAAGGTCATACACATGACAAGCGCGCCCACGGCCACGACCTCACCGATAATCACCACCTTGTGAAGGTCCTTGTCATTAAAAATATACGAGGGAAGGATGAGCATAACCGCAGCCGCAGCCACCCCCACCAGAAAGGTAAAATTACTGATATAAAATCCCCAGGAGACCACATTGGACATATGGGTGGCCGCAAGTCCCTGTTTAAACTGGATCACATATCCGTAAACCCCTGTCACCATGAGGCAGAGGGTAAAGCAGAGAAAGACCTGATATCCCAGGGAGCCTGACAGGTTCCATTTCAGAATGTCCCTGAAAAAGGTAAACATGTTTTTTTGGGAATAGGCGTTGTTCATATTTTATCCTTGTATGGTTTTCATTCCTTTTAAATTCCTGTTTTAGTCCTCAGGGGTCGCGCAAAATGACTCCACCTGGTCTGTTTATTAAACCCTTTAAAACATTGGGTATCTCGCAAACAGACTGTGAACTGATTCTTACGCGATCCCTTAATCTATGAAAAACCAGAATTTGGGATCGGTCCCCAGCTCTTCCTTGAACCGGTAAACCTTTTTGTTCTCCAGGACAAAGCGTATCTCCGAATCCGGGTCCAGAAGATTGCCAAAGACCCTGGCCCCGGTGGGACAGGCTTCTACACAGGCGGTCAGCTTACCTTTCCGGCTTCTCTGGATACAATAGGTACATTTCTCCATCATGCCCCGGACCCGTTTTCTGTTGCCGAGGTAGTGCTGTTCCATTGTAAGCTCATCCTTGGGGATCTGGGGCTGGTTCCAGTTAAAACGCCGTCCCCAGTAAGGGCAGGCTGCCATGCAATACCGGCAGCCGATGCACCAGTCGTAATCCACCACCACGATACCGTCCGGCTCTTTCCAGGTTGCCTTGGTGGGACAGGCTTTGACGCAGGGCGGATTCTCACACTGGAAGCATTGAACCCCCATGTAAAAATGACCCGGCTTCGGAACTTCATGGAAAAATTTGCCATCCCCCTGTTCCGGTGACATCTTTCCGTGTTCCAGTTCAAAAATCCGGATATACTGGGTGTTCGACTCCCGGTCCAGGTTGTTTTCATTGACACAGGCCTTGACACACTCCATGTAGCCTTCACACCGGGTAACGTTAAAGGCGTAGCCGTAAAGCACATTTTCCTGTGCCGGACGGGTGGAAATTTTAACTGCGGACTGATCCTTGATCAGGGCCAGTTTTTCAAGGCGTTTGACTGTGGCAAGCCTCTCTTCCGGTGTCATCAGCCTGTAGTGTTTTTTAAAGTACTCCTGAAATTCAAGGGCAAAGGCTTCGGTGCCGCCCAGGAGTCCCGCAGGTTTGCACCCGGTGATTCCTGCGGCAGCCCCCGTCAGGGCCGCAGCAGCCGTCCCTTTCATGAACGTTCTCCGGGACAGGTCCCTGACCGGGCCTGATTCGGTTTCCCTGGCCTCTGTCTTGCGGCTCAGCGCTGGTTTCTTTTTATTTGAAGTCATAAGCATTGTCCTGTCTATTTAAACGGAGGAGAGTAGGTTGCCGGCCAGCGTTTTTCAAACCGGGGTGAATGGGGATCGTGGCAGGAAGTGCAGTTTTTAACCACCCGCTCCCCGGCCCAGTGGCTCACCCGTTTTCCATGGGCACCGCCGATCCAGTCCTTTTTCTGCCTGAAATGACACTCTCCGCACAGGGTATAGACATGATCCATATCGATCCGGTTATCCTTGCTGCTGTTCAAATTATCCCTGTTTGATTTGCTGTGGCAGGTGTTGCAGGCCAGAGGGCCGCTCACACCCCCGTGAACCACTTTCTTGTCTGCATGGGAAATTTTCGCGGCATTC
>JAKSAX010000221.1 GCA_022361395.1 Desulfobacterales bacterium
CCCACAACAACAGGCTCAAACCCGGCTGATTCAGCTGCCAGGGATAAATTGGCAACGATTTTTCCGAAACCTGTGGGGCCTGTGGGGTCATCCCCGAATATGGCTGTTTTTGTTTTCATTATGCAGTTAACCTTTCGGTTTAATGAACTTTTACCGGCAGATTCTGTTAAATCCGCCGGAAGTTTTGCATTTTAAACACGGAACTGCTCACCGGTAGACATCCTTGCGATGCCCCACCTTAATTACCCAGATGGTTAACTCGTTGTCCTGGATTGAATAGACGATCCTGTAACTGCCCTGCCTTATGCGGTAGAGTTCCTGCCCGGTAAGCTTTTCACATCCGAATGGCCGGGGATCTTGTGCAAGTGCTTCGATTTTTGACAGAATTTTTTTCAGATCATTCCGGGGGATTTTTTTGAAATCCTTCCAGACAGATGCTTTGAAAAAGATCTCATATTCTGCCATCTTGTTTCAGCCTTTTAACCATATCAGAATAGCTGACCAGCGGTTCCTCAACCCTTTCTTCAAATGCTATGATATCATCGGCATCTTCGGACAAAGCAGCCCTGACAGCCTCATTGACAATCGTTGATATTGATTTTGAGGTTTCCAGGGATTTGAATTTCAAAGCCTTATGTATGTCCGGATCAAAGTATATGGTTGCCCTTTTGTTTTGTGTGGTCATGGGTGCTCCTTGTTTTGCGGGTCCTGGATGAATTGTAGCGTTGTGACGTTACGGTGTCAATGCGGTTTTGCTGGATTGGGTTGCAAATAATGCCCCCTGCCAGGTTTTTGGCCCTGTTGAGAAAAAAAGCATAGACAACCCCGGTCGAAGCTGATACCCTTACGATGTAGGATTTTATGATATTTCACTATTTAAAGGTAGGCAGTTATGCTGTTAAAACCCGGCGGCACTCAGAAATCATTGACCGGCTCAATCCTTTTGGGACGCTACCGAATGCATAACTATTATTGCCCGTTGTGTAAATTCCTTCTTTTCAGAGGAAGTGCGGATCCCCCCTATATGTCCTGCCCAAAGTGCCGAAAGAATGTTCGGGGCAGGCCATAAGATTGTCAACGCCTCATATATTCACACACAGGAAAACTGTGGTGCTATTCATCTTTTGGGATGACCTTGCCAATATCCGGAATCACAGGGATAGTCTGGAGATGGTTTGGAAGTCAGGAAGATTATGATGTCACGTTATAGGGCTTTCTCGGATTACTCCACACTAGTTCTGTCAGTCCGGGCAGTTTAAAAATCAGGCAACCCTACAAACATACCATTATCGAAACTTTTCTTTTCTTATAATTCTTTTTAGTTACACTGCTTCCAAAGTGTGTAAACTCCAATAAGCATTTCATTGGTAGAGGTGTAAACTTGGGGCAACACTTTTAAAGAAGCAATAAGTATATATCTTATCTTTTTTGCTTTATTGTCTTATATTTTCAGAATGTTGAGGCTTGTTGCTCTCAAGGGTGACAGGGCCTGGCACATAGCTTGCTGTTTTAACAGAGATTGGAATTTTAAATGGTTATGTAGCCCAAAAAGACGAAATTAAAATAAAACTGTTCGTTAAAGGATATTTCTATTCTCAACGTATTTTTCAGCTTACTTGATACG
>JAKSAX010000137.1 GCA_022361395.1 Desulfobacterales bacterium
CAATCACCATCAAGCCTGTTCCGGAAAATCACTGGCGCAGCATCAGAAAAGAGTGCAAGGGGAAAATGGACAGCCTGAAGCAATTGATGGCCGGCAAGTTTCCCAAAACCCTTGAAGAGGTCTTTACCCGGAAAGGTAAGGGGCTTTTTCCGGCTCCAAAGGAGATTTCCTTAGACTGCTCCTGCCCGGACTGGGCCGTCATGTGCAAGCATGTGGCCGCAGTTCTGTACGGTGTCGGTGCCCGGCTGGACCAGGATCCCTCCCTTTTCTTTGTTTTGCGCAAGGCTGATGTAAAAGACCTGGTGTCTGAGACTGTAAAGGAAACCAAAAAGGAACTGCTGAAAAAGTCCGGAAAGAAATCCTCACGAATGATTGAGGACAATTCCCAATTGTCAGAATTGTTCGGAATAGACCTGGATGGGGCTGAGGCTCCCCTTCCGCCCACGCGGTCCGTCTTGCAATCAAAACCAAAGGGTTCCCTGAAGGCTGCTGCCGGGCAAAAGGGCCGCGGACATAAAACAAAATCAGGAACTGCCCGGTCGTCTGGAAAAAAATCACGGAAAATCACGACTGCCGCAGAAATCGAGACCCTGTTCAAACGCCGGACAAAAAGCAACACAAGTGTGGCTGAGGTGATTGAAAAATCAGACATGGATCCCCAGAAGGTCAGGAATATCCTGTTCCGTCTAACGGCCAAGGGCAGGCTTGAACGGGTGTCTCGCGGCGTTTACAGGTGGGTCCGGTGACGCCCATTAATCCACCAGGACATCCTTTAAAACCTGCCGGGTCTTTGCATCGTTATCCGTGATGATTGATACGATGTTAAAGCCGTGATTCTGCTCCAGCATGGAAATGCCGCGGATATCGATGTCGTTTTCACTCAGGGTGCGTGAAATCCGCCCCAGTGCGCCGGGGGCATCATCAACCCTGACAAGAATATTATCGTCTGAAACGGCTTTAACCCCTGCCTCGTTGAGTACGGACAAAGACCGGTCATTATCTGAGGTGGAGAGCCTGATTTCGGCGATTCCTTTTTCAGACCGGGCATTGATGGTGTCGATGTTTATCCTGTTGCGGCCCAGCAGTTCGGTAATTTCCGCAACCAGGCCTTTCCGGTCTTTGCTTATGATCATTATATCTTTCATATTACACCTGTCTTAATTTACCGGCTGTTATTGATATCGTAGAGAAACTCATCTATTTGATCCTTGTGCACATTGGGCATACAGATCAGATGGGTTTTCCCGTCAGCAGTTGCCAGCTGCCACTTTTCACGGATACCTGCAGGAACCTGGGGGAAAACAACGGTAATGGCATTTTCATTTCTCCAGGCATTGATTCCGGCGTCTATTAATCTTTTTTCCGTGTACTCTGCAATGTCAAGGGAATGCATGACCCTTTTCTTCAGGCCGTTCATACCCAGTTTTTTTATGGTGTACCAGAGGAACAAGGGAGTCAAACCGTTTCTTGACCCGGTAATGGTTGTATCCAGGGAACCGATATAGGCAATGGATCTTGCGATCCTGGCAACATTATCCTTTTTGGCGATGAGAATGCCGCATGGTATGGGAGAGCCAAAAGACTTGTGCCCGCTCACTGAAATGCTGTCCGCGCCGTCTGCCAGGTCAAAAGCCGCACGGGGCTCGATAAAGGGCGCAAGCCCGCCGCATAGTGCAGCGTCCGAATGGATATAATGCTCAGTGATGACAAGCTCCTGCAAAATGGCGTTTATTTTAATCAGATCATCCTTTGCCTCGGTCATGGTGGTGCCGATATTGGCAAAAATGATGGCGGGTTTATCCCGGTGGATTTTCAGGGTTTCCAGCAGGTCCCCGTAATCCATTTCCCCGTTTGCCAGGGAACGGATCATGATGTGCCGCATGTTCAGCAAGTGCAGGTTTTTGCTTACACTGTAATGGGTGTCCTGTGAATAATACACCACCCCCTTTGGGTACAGCTCCCTGGCCAGGTATAACCCGTAAAGATTACCCTCACTGCCGCCATTTGTGACATACCCCCAGAAATTATCATCTTCCGCCCTGAAGAGCCCGGCCATAAACGAAATAACCTCTCGTTCGAACTCCCGGGTGTCTACTTTCCAGGTACTGGGTGTAAAGGGGTCTCCCAGGTTGTTCAGCGGGTATTTAAAAAACTCAAAAAGGTCCTTGTAATCAAAATCCTTTGATACCGGATACCCAAGAAAAGATCCGGTCCGGTCTCTGATCGTATCCAGGAACCGGTTCAGCCGGTCGCGGTCTGCCTGTTCTAAGTCCATAATAAATCCTGTCTGTTTACTGCAGCCGTTGGTGGAGGCCGGCGTAATACTTATCCTCTGCCAGTAAATCACTATGATGGCCCGAAACCCTTATCACCCCGTCTTCCATTAAGTGGATCATATCCATTTCTGCCATGGCGGTGAGCCGGTGACTTATCAATAATACGGTTTTATCCCTGGCAGACTCAAACAATAATGAGAGGATCTCTCTTTCCGTGCGTTTATCCAGCCCTTCTGTGGGTTCGTCCAGCAGTAACAGCGGTGCATCGCGCAACAGCACCCTGGCAACGCCGATACGCCGTTGCTCCCCCCCGGAAAGCTGCCTGCCGCCTTCACCGATCCAAACATCAAGAGGATCTTTGACCTGTGTCAATACAGACAATCCCACCTTTTCAAGCACGGCAATCAGACGCTGGTCATTGCATTCATCAGCCGCTTTCTGTTCGGCACCGGTTGTAAATTCAGCCGTCTCCGGCCGGGCCATGGTCAGATTATCCCTTAAGGTGCCGCTGAACAGGTAAATACGCTGACTCATAACAGAGAATCCGTTGGTTAGGGCTTTCTGGCTATAGGTGTCAATCCCAGCCCCGTCAATTAATATACTGCCGGAATCCGGCTCCCATTCCCG
>JAKSAX010000183.1 GCA_022361395.1 Desulfobacterales bacterium
CCAGATCCTCATTGACGGGGTGGCACACGGCGCCACAGGCTGCATCCTGATTTTCGACAACAGGCGGATGGCAGCCATCTCAGGACTGCAGCGGGCCCAGTACGGTACCGACTATGCCACCAGTGATGCGGTTGAGGTGGACTACCTTGCCTGGGCACGGGCAGTCAAGGGGGTTAAGGCCTTTGACGCCGGATTCACCACAGCCGGACTGGAACAGGCCCTGTGCAGTGCAAGGGCTTACCGGGGACTCTCCCTGGTCTATGTCCGGGTTTACTTCGGCGATCACCCCCTGGGAGGCATGGGGGTATTCGGACGGTGGAACGTGGGAAACTGGTGTGAGGAAACCCAGAACCTGAGGCACAGCATAGGAAACTGATCCAGACAATGAATAACAAAAAAAATACCGGAATCAACCGGAACCTGACATCATACGGGGATCCTGAGTTCAGCCGTTATCTGAGAAGGGCCTTCCTGGCCTCTGCCGGATACGATGACACAGACCTTGACCGCCCGGTTGTGGGCATTGTCAACACATCCTCCGACTACAATATCTGCCACCGCCAGATGCCGGAGATGGTTGAGGCGGTGAAAAGGGGGGTATTTGAGGCAGGCGGCCTTGCCCTGGCCTTTCCCACCATCTCCCTGAATGAAATTCTCACCTCCCCCACCACCATGCTGTACCGGAACCTCATGGCCATGGAGACGGAAGAGATGATAACGGCCCAGCCCATGGATGCCGTTGTCCTTCTCGGGGGATGCGATAAAACCCTGCCTGCCCAGGCCATGGCAGCGGTATCTGCAAACCTGCCCGCCCTGCACGTGGTAACCGGCCCCATGCTCACCGGCCACTGGAAAGGGCAGCGCCTGGGCGCCTGCACAGACTGCAGGCGGCTGTGGGCGGAATACCGGGCCGGAAAACTCACGGACCGGGATATCAGGGAAATCGAGCAGTCCCTGTGCGCCACCGGCGGCACCTGCATGGTCATGGGCACGGCCTCGACCATGGCCTGCCTGGTGGAAACCCTCGGCCTCATGCTTCCCGAAGGGGCCACGCCCCCCCATGCAACAGGCCGGCGGTTGAAGAACTGTGTTGCCTCGGGACGGGCCGCGGTTGAGCTGGCCCGGACAGGGCGGAAACCCACGGACATCCTCACACAGGCATCCTTTGACAATGCGGTCACCGTCCTCATGGCCCTCTCCGGCTCCACCAATGCCGTTATCCACCTCATTGCCCTTGCCCGGAGAGCCGGCATCCCCCTCTCCCTGGACCGGATCAACCAAACTTCAAAAAAAGTGCCGGTACTGGTGGACTGCAAACCGGCAGGAAAAGGGTATATGGAGGATTTCCACAATGCCGGCGGTGTGCCGGCCCTGCTTAAGGTGCTTGCCCCCCACCTTAATACGGAAACAATGACCGTGACGGGCAGCTCCCTGGGAGACCTGATTAAAGAGACCCGGCCCCCCGGAAGCCGGCAGACCGCCATACGACACCTGTCAGCCCCGCTGAAAGAGAATGAAGCCATAAAGGTTCTCTACGGCACCCTGGCCCCGGGCGGGGCCGTGATTAAAACAGCCTCGGCATCTCCGGGCCTGATGCGGCACCGGGGCCCGGCAGTGGTGTTTGACTCCCCTGAAGATGCAGCGGAACGCATTGATGATCCCGCCCTGGGCATAACGGAAAACCATGTCATGATTTTGAGGAACTGCGGTCCTGTGGGGGCGGGAATGCCCGAGGCCGGCGCCCTTCCCGTCCCCGTATACCTGGCACGGCGGGGCGTCAGGGACATGGTCCGGGTCTCTGACGCCAGGATGAGCGGGACTGCATACGGAACGGTCATCCTCCACTGTGCGCCTGAAGCGGCAGCAGGGGGCCCCCTGGCCCTGGTCAGGGACGGGGACCCCATTGAGCTTGACGTACCTTCCGGCCGGATCGACCTGGCGGTTCCCCCGGAAGAACTGGTTAAAAGACGGGCATCCCTTGTGCTTCCGGCCCTCCCGGAAAGAGGCTGGAAACGCCTCTACGCGGCACATGTCAACCAGGCAAACCGGGGATGTGATCTTGACTTTCTGACACCCGGAGGAGAAAACAATTGAGCTATATCAACGGCAGATGGATAGAAACCGACACCCGGATCGACATTATCAACCCTGCAACCGGACAGCCTGCCGGAAAGGCCGGATATGGAGGAGAGGCAGAGGCCCTTGCCGCAGTAGAGGCTGCAGACAATGCCTTTGACCACTGGCGGTCAAAAACAGCCTATGAAAGGGCGGGCCTGCTTAAACACCTGGCAGATGCCATCCGGGCAAATCTGAATGACCTGGCCGCCACCCTTACCCTTGAGGTGGGAAAACCCCTTGCCGAATCCCAGGGAGAGGTGGGTGCGGCAGCAGACCAGTTTGAATGGTATGCCGAAGAGGTAAAACGGTCATCCGGTGATGTGATCCCCAACCGGATGGATGACAAACGCCACATGACCATAAGGCACCCGGTGGGTCCTGTGGCCGCCATATCCCCCTGGAATTTCCCCCTGCTGCTTTCCGCAAGAAAAATGGCGCCTGCACTGGCTGCGGGCTGCACCGTTGTCTGCCGGCCGGCCAGCCAGGCCCCCCTGGCCCTGACAGCGGTATTCAGGCTCCTGGACAGTGCAGGGTTTCCCAAAGGAGCGGCCAACCTGGTGATCGGCAGCCCGTCGGCCTGCTCCCGGGTCTTTCTCAGGGATGACCGGATAAAAAAAATAAGCTTTACCGGTTCCCTTGACGTGGGCCGGGAACTATACATGGAAAGCGCCCGGCAGATGAAAAAAATATCCCTTGAGCTTGGGGGGCACTCCCCCTTTATCGTCATGCCCGATGCCGATGTCAGGGAAGCGGCAGAGACCGCAGTTATTTCAAAATTCAGGAACATGGGCCAGGTCTGCATCTCACCCTCCCGTTTTTTTGTCCACCACAGCGTTAAGGAAGAATTCCAGGCACTGGCGGCCGAAATCGCCTCCGGGATGAAAATCGGGAACGGCCTGGACCCCTTTACCCAGCTTGGGCCCCTGTTCGACCAAAGGCGGATGGATGCCACTGAGGCCTTTGTCGCCGATATCAGGGAAAAGGGCGGCACCATTCTCTGCGGCGGCAGGCCCCCCGAAGGGGATGAGTTTGACCGGGGCTTTTTTTTCGAGCCCACCGTGGCCACCGGGATCACACCGGAGATGTCC